>CALEYZ010000206.1 GCA_937928195.1 uncultured Limnohabitans sp. | reverse complement strand
GACGAAACATGATTCGATTAAGAACTTGGCCAGTGATCTTCATCCTGGTTTCATCCTTGGCGACGGCCTTCATGGCCAGCCCTGCGAGGGCCATGAGCCTGGCAGAGATGAAGGGATTGGTTGACGGAGAGACCGATCAAAGAATTGAAACCCTGAACAAAGTCGTGGCGCAGGGTGATGAAAACACCTTGGTGTTTCTGCAAGCTTTGGCCGACGATGCCGTCAAAGTTGCAGGCGACAAAATTTGGATTGTGCGCGACAGCTTAGGTACTGGCAAAGCACTTGATCCACTCACCGGACACAAACAAGACTTGCCCACCGATGCCCAAGACGTGGTGAGCAACAACCGCTTTCGCGGCGAAATTGAAACAGCCTTGGCTGCCTTGAAATTGTTCAGTGCCGACGCGGCCATGCGAGAACAAGCCATCAAGGCCTTGCTCAAGGAACCCGATGCCAGCAAACTGCCGTTGCTTGTGAAAGCACTGGCCCAAGAGCAAGACGCTGCTTTGAAAAACTTGCTGCAATTGGCCCAAGCCGCAGCGCAGCTTGCAGATGTTGACGCCGGTGTGCGCCTTGAAGCAGCGCAGCGTTTGGCCGAAAGCCAAACCCCCGAAACGCAGTTGCTACTGAACCAGCGCTTGGCTGAAGAGTCTGATGCACAAGTTAAAGCGCAACTTAGAAAATCACTGACCGCCATTGAAGGTGCTTTGAAGAAGGGTGAGCGATTGGGCGCGCTGTTTACAGGCGCAAGTTTGGGCTCGATCTTGTTGCTGGTAGCGCTAGGCTTGGCCATCACTTACGGCCTGATGGGCGTGATCAACATGGCTCACGGCGAGCTCATGATGATTGGTGCCTATGCCACCTATGTGGTCCAAGTGCTGTTCCGCCAATATTTGCCTGGCTACTTTGATGCTTATTTGTTGTTGGCTGTGCCTTTGTCTTTCTTGGCTTCTGCCTTGGTGGGTGCCTTTCTAGAGCGCACCGTCCTGCGCTTCTTGTATGGCCGTCCCCTGGAATCTTTGTTGGCCACATGGGGCATCAGTTTGATTTTGATGCAGACTGTTCGCTCCTTGTTTGGTGCGCAAAACGTGGGTGTTGAAAACCCAGCGTGGATGAGTGGCGGCATTCAAGTACTGTCGAATTTGACCTTGCCCTACAACCGCTTGGTCATCATTGCATTTGCAGCGGCTGTGCTGTTGGCCATGTCATTGGTCATTGGCAAAACGCGTTTGGGTTTATTTGTGCGAGGCGTCACGCAAAACCGACCCATGGCCTCTTGCATGGGGGTGAATACGGCCCGCATTGACACCTACGCGTTTGCTTTGGGTTCGGGCATTGCGGGTTTGGCAGGCTGTGCCCTCAGCCAAGTGGGCAATGTGGGTCCTGACTTGGGACAAAACTACATTGTGGATGCCTTCATGGTGGTGGTGCTTGGCGGGGTGGGGCAATTGGCAGGCACTGTCTATGCTGCGCTGGGCTTGGGTTTGGTCAACAAATTGCTGGAAGGCCTAACAGGCGCGGTGCTGGCCAAAATTTGTGTGCTCGTGTTCATCATTGTCTTCATTCAAAAACGCCCGCAAGGAATTTTTGCCATGAAGGGTCGGAGCGCGGAGGCTTGAGATGAGTGACATGACTGTTTCTAAAATTGAATTACCAGGCCGTGAGCCTTTGTTCACAGGCAAGGGCTGGTTTGCTTTCTGGGTGGCACTGCTGTTCGTTTGCCTGTGCGTGCCACTGATGAATTTGCTGGTGCCACAAGGCCATTGGCTGCACTTCAGTGATTACGCTGTCAGCTTGGTGGGCAAAATCATGTGCTATGCCATTTGTGCTTTGGCCATGGATTTGATCTGGGGTTACACCGGCATCTTGTCCTTGGGCCACGGCTTGTTCTTTGCCATCGGTGGTTACGCCATGGGCATGTACCTCATGCGCCAAATTGGCACCGATGGCAATTACAAAAGTAATTTGCCAGACTTCATGGTCTTCTTGGACTGGAAAGAACTGCCGTGGCATTGGATGCTGTCTGACAGTTTCTTGGCCACCTTGCTGTTGATCGTGTTGGTGCCTGCGGTGGTGTCCGGTGTGTTTGGTTACTTTGCTTTCCGCTCGCGCATCAAAGGCGTGTACTTCTCCATCATCACGCAGGCCATGACCTTTGCCGCCATGCTGCTGTTTTTCCGCAACGAGACAGGCTTTGGTGGCAACAACGGGTTCACAGACTTCAAGCGCATTTTAAATTTGCCATTGGCCACGCCTAACATGCGCATGATTTTGTTTGTCTTGACTGGCGTGACCTTGCTTGGATTTTTCCTGATGGCACGTTGGCTCATTCGCAGCAAATTTGGCCGTGTATTGCAGGCCATTCGCGACGCTGAATCACGTGTCATGTTTTCTGGCTATTCACCTTTGCCGTACAAGCTCAGCATTTGGGTCATCTCGGCCGTCATGTGCGGTGTGGCGGGAGCTTTGTACGTTCCGCAAGTGGGCATCATCAACCCAGGTGAAATGAGCCCTGCCAATTCCATTGAAATTGCCGTGTGGGCTGCTGTGGGTGGCCGTGGTAGTTTGATCGGTCCTGTCGTGGGCGCTTTCTTGGTCAACGGTGCCAAGAGTTGGCTAACCGTGACAGCGCCAGAATTTTGGCTGTATTTCCTCGGTGCCTTGTTCATTGCTGTCACCTTGTTTTTGCCACAGGGTGTGGTGGGCTTGGTGCAACGCTTGAAAGGAGGTCGCGCATGACCCCTGATCTCATGAAGCAAGGCGCGTTGCGTGCCGCTGCCAAGACGCCAACAACTTATCACTCAAGCGCCACCGAGTCGGGGGGGCGCGATGCCAGCTATGGCCGAGTTCACACGCCCGGTGAAGTGGATGTGTCGCATGGTCGTATTTTGTACTTGGAAGATGTCAGTGTCAGTTTTGATGGTTTTAAGGCCATTAACAAACTTTCTCTGGACATTGCCCCCGGTGAATTGCGCTGCATCATTGGACCCAATGGCGCGGGTAAAACCACCATGATGGACATCATCACGGGCAAAACACGACCTGACGAAGGCCAAGTGTTCTTTGGCAGCACCATCGACTTGCTGCGCCACAACGAACCCGAAATTGCACAGTTGGGCATTGGTCGCAAGTTTCAAAAGCCCACGGTCTTTGAACAACTCACGGTGTTTGAAAATTTGGAGCTGGCGCTTAAAACACCCAAAGGTGTGAAGGCTTCGATGTTTTTCAAGTTGGACTCTGCGCAGTCCGACCGTTTGGCGGAAGTGCTGCACACCATTCACTTGGCTGATCATGTGCTGGCGCAAGCGGGCAACTTGAGTCACGGTCAAAAGCAGTGGCTGGAGATTGGCATGCTGTTGATGCAAGACCCCAAACTCTTGTTGTTGGACGAGCCTGTGGCCGGTATGACTGACCACGAAACCGAAAGAACGGCTGAATTGTTCCTGACGTTAAAGGGAAAGCATTCTTTGATGGTGGTCGAGCACGACATGGGTTTTATCAAAACGATCTCCGACATCGTCACCGTGCTGTGCGACGGTTCTGTGTTGGCGCAAGGCACACTGGACCAGGTTCAGGCGGACGAGCGCGTGATTGAAGTTTATTTGGGCCGTTGAGGCGAAGCGATATGAATTTAACAGTCAATCACATCGAGCAATATTATGGTGGTTCACACATCCTGCGCGACGTGAGCTTGGAAGCCAAGCAGGGCGAGGTGACGGTGCTGCTAGGGCGCAATGGCGTCGGAAAAACCACGCTGCTCAAGTCCTTGATGGGCGTGGTGCCCATTAGAAGTGGTTCTGTGGTTTTGGGTGAACAAGACCTCACCAAAGCCACCCCTTATGAGCGCGCTCGCGCGGGCGTGGGTTATGTGCCGCAAGGACGAGAAATTTTTGCGCGCCTCACGGTGGAAGAAAATTTGTTGATGGGCTTGGCAACGCAACCCGGCGGCACACCCATTCCCGTAGAGTTGTTTGAGCTTTTTCCCGTGCTCAAACAAATGCTGCACCGCAGGGGCGGTGACCTCTCTGGCGGGCAGCAACAGCAACTGGCCATCGCGCGCGCTTTGGCTGCCAAACCCAAACTGCTTATTTTGGACGAGCCAACAGAAGGTATTCAGCCCAGCATCATCAAGGACATTGGCCGGGTCATTCGCAAGTTGGCCGATGAAGGCATGCAAGGCCAACGCATGGCCGTGTTGCTGTGCGAGCAGTACTATGACTTTGCAGAAGAACTGGCCGATGCCTACATGGTGATGGAACGCGGTGAGGTGATCGCCCAAGGCCCTGGCCACGAAATGCAAGTCAAGGGCATCAGGCAGTTGGTGGCCATCTAAACGCTCCAGATACGGGGCGGTTCACTTGGCAATTGCCAAAGGGCATGCCGCCATGTGGCCCACACTTGCTTGAGCAAGTCCATGGTGGGCTCAACCAGGGGCGACATGACCCGCATCACAATGACCTGAGGATGCACGCAGGTGATGCCTGCTTGAAGTTTCAGGGGGTGGGTCTCGATGAGGTGTCGTGCGACTTCTAAGGCGTTTTCAACGCGATCTGACGCAATGGGTTTGCCGCATGCAAAGACCAAGCTGGCCACGCACTTTTGACCTGCCAACCCCAGAGGGCTGTTAAGCCAGCGCGTATCGTTGCCTTGAATGTTGCCACGCTCCAGCCAGACACCGGGAATTTCCAAATGTTGCTGAAAATGTCCTTGTTTAAAAGCCAGGTCAGATGTAGGCAGGCCCAAAGCCGTCACATCCCATGTGATCAATTCGGCACCCGGTGCCAAATGAAAAATGGCGCGATTGGTGGCCTCACAATCGTTGTAGGCGATGGCTTCGAGAGGTAACCATTCCAGTCGGGCTTGGTCGGCAACATGTGCCACCACTTGTTGTAAAGCAGGGTGGCCGCCCGATTTGTAAAAACGCGTGGCGCCGGGTGTGCTGACCAAAGCATGGGCACCCGAAGCCACCGACACTTGAATGTCCAAAGTATCACCCCCCACCAAACCACCCGGCGGGTGAACTAACACGTTGTGACAAATCTGATCGCCTTCTGGGTAGAGGCTTTTCAAGATGCGCAGTGGCCCCTGATGCGCATATCGCGCTACCGTGCGCTGAGACTCAGAGGTGTAGTCAAGTTTGAGTTCAGCGCGCCAAGCCATGGTTGAGTTTCTTTAAGTGGGTGGCGCTTCTTGTCGATTGATCAAGCGCCAAAGTTGTTTGTCGGTCTCAGTCAAGCGGTCAGGCTTGTCCAATGTCTCATTGAGTTCAACCTGATTTGAGAGCAAATTCAGTTGCCTGATTTGCCCCAACAGGTATTTGTAATGTTCAACGGTGTGTTCGGGATTGGTGGCTATTTTATGCAAAGGCAGAATTGAAACATCGTCCATCAACTCGCGCTCTTTTTTGGCCTTGTCCACCAAGCGCCGAAGATCGTCGTCCGTCAGGTGCAGGCGTTTGCTCTCGGTTTTGATGAAGTGAGCCTCATCGTCGTCAATGACGCCATCTGACAGCATTTCATAGATGGTGTTGACCAAAGCTTCTCGGTCTGATTTGAGCTGATCTGCAAAGGCGGCTGACAACAGCGCAGCGGGAATGGCAAAAATGCCGATGCCAATCAAGGCCAGCACAATGGTCATGGCACGACCTGCTGGCGTGATGGGCGAGATGTCGCCATAGCCGACCGATGCCAATGTCACCACCGCCCAATAGATGGACTGAGGAATGTTTTCAAACTTGTCGGGCTGTGCTTCGTGCTCAAACAAGTAGCCCAAGCTTGCGGTCATCACCACCAGCAACAGCATGATGAACGCAGACGCCGCCATCACAGGCCATTCGCGTGCAATCACTTGCGACAAAGATTTGGTGGCACCTGTGTAGCGCGTCAATTTCAAAAGCCTGAGCAAACGGAAGACTCGCATGAAGCGCAAGTCAAACAAGTGGTGCAAAAAGACTTCTAAGAAAAAGGGTGCAATGGCCAACAAGTCAATGACAGATGAGGTTGACTTTGCCAACTTCAATCGGCCAGCAATGGCCTTTTGATAACCAGGTTCCTCCACGCAGCAATACAGCCGCAAGCAGTACTCCATGGTGAAAACGCTGACCGCGATGGCATCCAGGGTCAGAAATTCAAGATTCAGCAGGTAGTGAATGCTTTGAACAGATTCTAAAATCACAGCAATGACTGAGATGACCACCCAAATCACAATGAAGGTGTCAAACATGTGGTGCAACTCACCACCGAATTCACTGGGGAAGACCAGTGCGTGAATTTTTTGCCGAAAAGTTCTGCCTTTGTTGGCCTTGATGAAATCTTTGTAAGCTGGAATCAAGACCCGGAACAACTTCAAGATTCGCAGCAAACGCAGAAACCGCAAGAAGCGCAAGTCAATTGAAATGAATGCTTGAAGAAAGAAAGGCAGAATCGCCACCAGGTCAATCAAGGCAAACGGGCTGGACACGTAGCGGACGCGTGCAAATCTGTGCTTCTTAAATTCATCATCTTCCGGTGCGAGGTAGAACCGAAGAATGTATTCAACAGAAAACACGACGACAGAAACCACGTCAAAGTAGTGAAACCACATTTGATAAGGTTCATAGACCGCAGGCAAATGTTCAAATACCAATGCAAATAGATTGGCCACAATGAGCAGGCCAATCCAGTGCTCGATGGCTTTGTGATGGTTGCCTTCAATGTGCGGGTCTAACAGCCAGGCATAAAGCCATTTGCGAAACGGCAAGTCGCTTGAAATGGCAACGTCGTGTGCCAGGAGTTGGGATTCAATGTTGTTTTGTGACATGTGGACCCCCTTTAGAACTCAAACTCATCAACTTTGATGGGGTAGCCACCTTTGTCGCATACCGTGACTTTGAGCGCCATCTTGGTATCGATAGCGTCCATCTCCATCATCTGTGAAGCGACCGTGGGAATGGCCGACCCTGCAGGTGTTGGCACTATTTTTTCCAAAATGATGTTGCCCACCGAGGTCTTGTCTTTGGGATCACACTTGGCAATGAATGCCAAGGGCTCGTTGGTGAATGCGTTGGTCAGGCCTTTGAGCTCTTTGACGTTTTCTAAAATGTCGTTGTAGCAGTCTCCCCAGCGCCTGCGTTCCATCGTGCTGGCTGCGCAAGTCTCAATGGCAAAGTCTTCTTGCATGCGAGGCTCGCTGTTGTCCTTGAGCCATTTCACCCAAGCTTCGCCATTTTGTTTGGTGACTTCGTTTTTGTTGCCTTCTTCATGCGACAAAACGCCCACCCAGCCTACGCACACCAGAACGCAGACCAAAAAAATCAAGAACAAAATGTCGTAAGCATTGGGATAGCCAGACACCACTGGCGTGGGCTTGGTATCTTGTGTGGCATTCGCTGCGTCGGTCATTGAACTGGCTCCCTGTGCTTGGCACGCCCTGAAAATGCCAGACTGGCAAATCTATTCAAGGGTGCATCGTAGGGAATCGGCGCGAAAGTTCAATACTTGAGCGCCGATTTGTAAAAACGCAAGGAAATTAACTTATTCGTTGTGAGAACCGCGATGTGCCCAGCCCGTTGTGTGTTTCTCAATGTAGCTAAAGAGTTCGTACATCACCATGGCCATGGCGCCCACCACCACGAGTCCAGAGAAGGCCAAGCCCATTTGCATGGCAGAACCGGCCGAGATGAGAAGGTAGCCAATGCCTTCGTTGGCTGCGGTCATCTCCGATACGGTGGTGCCAACGAACGCCAAGGTGATGGCAACTTTCAAGGAACCGTAGAAATAAGGCATGGAGCGAGGCAGTCCCACTTTGACCAACACATCCCAACGTTTGGCGCCTAACACGCGCAGTACGTCTTCTAGTTCTGGTTCTAGCGTGGCCAAACCAGTGGCGATGTTGACCATGATGGGAAAGAAGCTGATCAGGAAGGCGGTGAGGATGGCAGGGCCAATGCCAATGCCAAACCACACCACCAAAATAGGCACAAAGGCCGCTTTGGGCAGTGCGTTGAAGGCTGTCATGAGTGGGTACACCGCCGCGTATGCCAGACGTGAGCTGCCAATCACGAAGCCCAGCAACACGCCGACCACAATGGCAATGCCAAAGCCTGCCATGGTGACCCAATAGGTTCGCCATGCATGGGCTGCGATCACATCACTGAATTCGATGGTTTGCTGTGCAATGCGATAAGGGCTTGGAAAAATAAATTCAGAGACGTTGAAGAAACTGCACAGGCCTTGCCAAATGAGCAGCGTCAGGACCAACAAAATCCAGGGTGCAGATGTTTCAAGTGTTTTTTTATTCATAACGCACCTGCTTATTGATTGATGACCGCGCCGGCTTTGCGAATGGCGCCAATATGGCCGCGCAAGTCATGGACGATGCTGGTGAATTCAGGGGTGTAAGTCACTTCTAGATCGCGTGGGCGAGGTAAGTCGATTTCACGCTTGACGACAAAACGACCGGGGCTTTTGCTCATCACGTAAACGGTGTCAGCCAAGAAGACCGACTCGCGCAAATCGTGTGTGACCAAAATGACATTGAATTTTTGCTCGGTCCAAAGGTCGCGCAAGATGCACCACAGCTCTTCGCGTGTGAAGGCATCCAAGGCGCCAAAGGGCTCGTCTAGCAACAACATCTTGGGCTCATGAATCAGCGCGCGGCAAATGCTGGCACGCTGCTGCATGCCACCCGAAAGCTGCCAAGGGAACTTGTCTTCATAGCCTGCCAAGCCAACTGTTTGGAGCAGCTTGCGCGCACGTTCGACAAACTCTGGTTTGCGTTGTTTGAATTGCGAGCGATAGGGCTCCACAATTTCCAATGGCAACAAGACATTGTCGAGCGTGGTACGCCAAGGCAACAAAGACGGCGCTTGGAAGGCCATGCCGCTGATTTTCAGAGGCCCCGTGACGGGTTGGCCGTCCACCAAAATTTGCCCTTTGCTGGGTTTTTTCAAACCCGTGGTGAGCTTCATGAAGGTGGACTTGCCGCAGCCTGAAGGACCCACAATGGCAATGAACTCGCCTTGTTTGACTTGCAGGTTGATGTCTTCAACCGCAAAGTGGTTTTGTGCCAACAACTCATCGTTGTAGGCCAACCAAACATTTTGAAATTCAACGAAATTGGGAGTGCTCAAAACAGGCCGCCTTGTTCAATCAGGAAATCAGAAATTACTTCTTGGGTTTAGGCAAGATGTCGAGTTCTTTGGTGCTGGGCAAGAACGAACCATTCCAGATGTCTTCTGCTTTGATGCGGGTCTTGGTGTTGAAGGCATCCGACACTTGCGATGCCATCAAGGCCAAACGGGGACCTTTGACTTGGCCAAAACCCTCTTCGCGTGCAGAGGGGCTGTTGATCACAGTATCGATGGCCAATTGCAAACGGCGTGTTTCCAATTCAACATTGATGATGCCGTCACGTGCTTTCACATCGGCAATGGCCGCGGCGGGGTTGGCAATCACGTCCTTGGCGCCTTTGGTGAAGGCCGCCAAAAATGCTTTCACAGCAGCAGGATTCTCTTTGATGATCTTGGGTGATGCAATGATCACATTGCCGTACAGCTTCACACCAAAGTCGGGGTATTGCATCACCACCACATCGGCTGCTTTGACGCCACGCGCTTCGATGTTCAAGAGCGATGTGAAGGTGAAGCCAGTGATGGCATCAACGTCACCACGCACCAGCATGGTTTCGCGCAAAGGAGGGTCCATGGCGGTCCAGGCCACGTTGCCAATGTTGTTGGCTTTTTGGAAGATGGGGAAAGCGCGGCGACCTGCATCAAAGACGGGGGCCCCCAATTTTTTACCTGCCAAATCAGCGGGGGTTTTGATGCCTGATTTTTTCAACGCCATCACCGATGCGGGGGTGTTGTTGTAGACCATCATGATGGCCACTGGCTTGTTGGGAACGTCTGGGTTGTTGGCGTGGAATTCCATCAACGCTGCCAAGTCCGCAAAGCCAATGTCATAGCTGCCAGATGCCACGCGTGTGACAGCACCACCAGAGCCATTGCCCGCGTCGACTGTGACATCGAGCTTGGCTTCTTTGAAATAGCCTTTGGCCACAGGTGTTAAGAAGAACGCTGCAGGCCCTTCAAAGCGCCAGTCCAATTGAAATTTGATGGGGGTTGTTTGTGCTTGGGCCAAGCCCAACGTGCAAGCAGCCAGCAAGGCTGCAGTGGTTTTAAGCAGGAAACGTTTTTTCATGGAGGCTCCAATTGGGAATGACAAAAGATTGCAAAATGACTAGCAAAATCGATGCCATTATGAAGGGGTCGAGGAGGGTGTTTGTGTGCCAAACTGTATACAGTTTGGCCTCGCCTGCCTCAACCTTGTGCCGTCCACGCCCCAAATGGGGGCTTAATTCTGCAGCAGGTCCAAAAGGGTGCGCGAGATCACTTTGGTGGCCTTGCGCAAATCTTCCAAATTCAAACGTTCATCAGCGCGTTTTGCATGAGATTCCAGCACTGTTCTGGGGCCCGCACCGTAGATGACGCCAGGAATGCCTTTTTCGACGTACAAGCGCACATCGGTGTAAAGCGGTGTGCCCATGGCAGGGATGGGTTCGCCAAAAATCTCACCGCCGTGCTGCTGAATGGCATTCACCAAGGGCGCGTTACCTGCCAAGGGCTTCATGGCGTGTGCCATCAGCATGCGTTTGATGTCAATGCTGACCTGTGCATCTGGCGCGCGACCTTGGTTGAATTCAGCGACGGCTTGTGCAATCACGTCGCGAATGTTGGCTTCCACCACTTGTGGGTTTTCTTCAGGAATCATGCGACGGTCGAGTTTGAAACTGACCGTGCCAGGCACGACATTGGTGTTGGTGCCGCCTTCAATGCGGCCGACGTTCAAGTAGGGATGGTTGATGCCTTCCACTTGCGACGTGATTTGTTGGTAGCGTTTGTTTTGCGCGTACAGGTGGTTCAAGATGTGCACGGCGGCTTGCAAGGCATCGACGCCAGTCTCAGGAATGGCCGCGTGAGCCATCTTGCCATGGACCGTCACTTCCATTTGCAGGCAACCGTTGTGAGCGGTGACCACTTGGTAGCTGAAGCCTGCTGCAATCATGAGGTCCGGCTTGGTAAAGCCTTTCTCCAACAACCAGCCAGGGCCTTTTTCGCCGCCAAATTCTTCGTCGTAGGTGAAGTGCAATTCCACATTGCCTTTGAGGGGGAGCTGCTGCTGGTCACGCAGGGCTTCCACGGCGCGCAGGGCGTAAGTGAAGGTCGAAAAATCACATTTGCTGACGGCGGTGGCTCTGCCGTACATGTGACCGTTTTCAATTTCTGCACCGTAAGGGGCATGTGTCCAGCCTTCACCGGGTGGCACCACATCGCCGTGCGCATTCAGTGCAATGGTTTTGCCGCCCGCACCAAAAGGCCTGCGTACGATCAGGTTGGTGAGCGAGGTCAAGCCATAGGCTTTGACTTCTGCTTCTGGCACTGGAAATTGTTCAGCCACATAACCCAAGTTGTTCAACAACTCAGTGGTTTTGACTGCGTGGGGCGCATTGTTGCCCGGCGGTGTGTCCGTGGGGACTTGAACCAGTGCTTGCAGAAATTTCACTTGTTCATCGAAGTGCGCGTCGATCCATTGGTCGAGCTGTGCGTAGTGTTGCGTAGTAGCGGTCATGTGATTAAAAAAGTTAGGCGAGTTGATTCAAGACATTTGCAAACGCATCAACGCACAATTGCATGTCATCACTGGTGGTGGATTCCAAAGGGTTGTGGCTGATGCCGCTGTTTTCGCCGCGCACAAACAGCATGGCCTGTGGCATGACTTCGTGCAACTTCATGGCGTCGTGGCCTGCACCACTGGGCATCACATACAAAGGCACGCCCAAATCTTTCAGAGCACGTTCCCAGCGTTGTTGCCATGCCGGTGCGCTGGGTGCTGCGGGCGCTCGCAAAGTGGCTTCGCGTTTGCAGACCAAACCGCGGCGTTCGCAAATTTCATCCAAGGCCTGCATGACATCACGCTCCAGGGCGTCGCGCTGCGGATCTGTCGGTGCTCGCATGTCCAATGAAAACAAGCAACGACCCGGCACCACATTGATGGAACCATTGGGCACTTGCAGTTGCCCGATGGTGGCCACAGAGTCACCGTCTGCTGCTGCACGTTTTTCCATGAACAAGGCCAACTCGGCCACGGCGCTGGCGGCATCTCGACGTCGGTCCATGGGCGTGGTGCCCGCATGGCTGGCGGTGCCGATCATCTCGCACAAATAACGCACGCTGCCATTGATGGAGCTCACAACGCCCAAGGGTAAGTTCAATTCATTCAGGACTGGGCCTTGTTCAATGTGAACTTCTATGAAGCCCAAGTAGTCGGCTGGATTGCGTTGAATTTTGGGAATGTCTTGTTCATTCAGTCCTGCCACTTTCATGGCCTCGCGCATAGACACACCATCAGCATCAACTTGGTCCAGCCACACAGGATTGAATTGGCCCACCAAAGCGCCAGAGCCTAAGAAGGTGGCTTTGTAGCGCTGGCCTTCTTCTTCAGCAAACGCCACCACTTCAATGCCATAAGGCAAGCGCTGGTGTTGAGATGCCAATTTTTTCACGCACGCAATGGGCACATAGATGCCCAATCGGCCATCGTATTTGCCGCCATTGCGCACCGTGTCGTAATGGCTGCCCGTGATCAAGTACTTGGAACCTGGCGTGGCGGGGTGGTAGCGGCCCACCACATTGCCTACAGCGTCGACATGCACCTCGTCAAAGCCCGCAGACTTCATGGTGTTTTGAATGCTGACGCTGCACGCCAAATGGGCGGCGGTGAGGTAGGTGACGGTGAGCTGACCATTCTCTTTGAACCCTGGATCGCTGTGCTGCGCCAAGTCTTCATGCCAGTCCCATACTTCATCGCCTTGTGTGGGATGGCAAGCTGTTTTGTCGTTCAATCGAATTTCAACGATGCGGTGAATGTTGCGCAAACATTCGGCCAATTCAAAGTCGGGATGGCCTTGAAGGCGACGTTCGAACGTCGCCATGATTTGGTGTTTGGTCAAGCCGACGCCGCGAGGACCACGAACTGCCAGAATGAAGGGCCAGCCAAACTTTTGGTTGTAGGCTGCATTCAGTGTGTGGATTTTTTCAAACTCTTCTGCAGTGCAATCGGTCAAGCCAGCTTTGGTTTGCTCGTTGGTGGACTCAGCGGTTAATTCTTTGCGCACCATGGCTTTGCCGGCCAACTCAGGGTGAGCACGTATCAGACCCAGTTGAGCGTCGCGTCCCGCATCGTTGAGCACTTGCGCCATGCAGTGTTTCAAATGGGCCCAAGATGCAAACGGCCGCAGTTTGAGTGCGCCTTCCGCAATCCAGGGGGAGTGCTCGTACAAACCGTCGAGCAGCTGTAAGGCCTCCGCAGGGGACGCTGTGTTGAGTTGGTCTAAACGAAGGGTCATGGTGTGTAGGGGTGAGTGGTTTTCCAATGACGCGCAATGTCCAGGCGTCGGCACACCCACACATGGTCGTGGGCTTGGATGTGGTCCAAAAAGCGTTGCAAAGCGGTGATGCGCCCCGGTCTGCCCAGCAACCTGCAATGCATGCCAATGCTCATCATTTTGGGGCGGTTCAAACCTTGTGGGTCACCTTCTTTGTACAGCGCGTCAAAGGTGTCTTTCATGTATTGAAAGAATGGGTCTGCGTGCGAATAGCCTTGCGGCAAGGCAAAGCGCATGTCGTTGCAATCCAGGGTGTAGGGCACGATCAACTGCGGTGCAAGCTGGCCGTCACTTTTTTCAACCTTCATCCAAAAGGGCAGGTCATCGCCGTAGTAATCGCTGTCGTATTCAAAGCCGCCGTAGTCGGCCACCAAGCGCCTTGTGCGGGGGCTGTCGCGACCGGTGTACCAACCCAAGGGGCGCTCGCCGCTGAGCTTTTGCAGAATGTCCATGGCCTCGGCCATGTGCGCGCGTTCTGTGGCTTCGTCAATGTTTTGGTAGTGAATCCATTTCAGACCATGGCAGGCAATGTCATAGCCCAGTTCTTGAAATGCGGCCAACACATCGGGGTGTTTTTGAAGTGCCGTGGCCACACCAAACACAGTGAGCGGCAATTTGCGGTTTTCAAATTCGCGCAACAAGCGCCAGACGCCAGCGCGCGAGCCGTATTCGTAAATGCCTTCCATGCTGATGTGGCGCTCGGGGTAGCTGGCGGGGTTGAACATTTCAGACAGAAATTGTTCAGAACCTGCGTCGCCATGCAGCACCGAGTTTTCACCGCCTTCTTCATAGTTCAGAACAAACTGAACAGCGATGCGCGCTTGGCCAGGCCATTGCGCATGGGGCGGCGTGCGACCGTAGCCATGAAGATCACGGGGGTAGGACGCAGTGGTGTCGTAAGTGGGGTAGGTCATGACAGGGCCAAAGAAATGTCGTGGGTGGGGACCTTTTTGTCGAAGCTGAGGCTGTTTTCGACAAAAATCAGGTGCTCTTCCATGAGCTTGGCGGCCAACTCGCCATCTTTTTTGGCCATGGCCTCGACGATGGCTTCATGCTCATGCGCGGAGTGTTGCGCCGCATTGCGAGATTGGTACATCAAGGTGATGAGCGCACAGCGTGAAATGAGTTCACCCAAAATTTGGGCCAGCACGTGGTTGCCCATGAGTTCGGCAATGCGCACATGAAAGTCGCCCAACAACTCGGTGCGGCCATGCACGTCTTCTTGGGCCACAGCTTCTTTTTCTTGTTTGGTATGGGCTTTGAGGGCGCGAATTTTGGCGGGGGTGATGTCGCGCACAAACTCACGCGTCATCTGGATTTCCAGCATTCTGCGCACCGCAAACACTTGCTTGGCCTCATCGGCAGAAGGCGCGGCCACAAAAGCGCCACGGGCAGGCTCCATGCGAATCAGGCGATTTTGTGAAAGTTGGAACAAAGCTTGACGCACCAAAGTTCGGGACACCCCGAAGTGGGTGGCCAGTTTTTGCTCGGCCAATTTAGAGCCGGGCATCAGCCGATGCTCCACAATGGCTTTGGTCAATGCACTGACAATGGCGTGGGTCGATGAGGTTTCCATGCGAGGCATGATAGCTTCAAAAGACAAAAGTGTATACACTTTCGGTCGACAAGTTTTTTAGAAAGACACATCATGGGTTTGAGCACACACGTTTTGGACACCATGCACGGCTGCC
>CALEYZ010000205.1 GCA_937928195.1 uncultured Limnohabitans sp. | reverse complement strand
TGCCTTCGTAGATGCCCGTGCCTTTTTGGGCCCAGGTGGCCACGTCAGATTGAGAGAAGCCGGACTCCATTGCGCCGCTGGCCACGCCGTTGACGTTGGCCACTGAGCCGTTGGTGGCTTGGGCTGTGGCAATCAATTTGCCTGGGACTGAAACCGCGTTGGCAATCATGCCGCCCACGGGATAGTAAGTGCCGGCGGTGCCGCCTGTGCCAATTCTGAAAAAGGCTTGCGCTTGTGCGCTGGTGCTGACGGTGAGTGCCAGAGGAAGGGCCACAGCCATGCCCAAGGCGAGGCGACGTGCAATGCGATTCAGGGTCATAAGTACTCCAAGTAAAACGAATGGGAACAAATGGGAAGTAGACCCTATTCCCGCCATTTAGGGCATAGGACTAACACCGATTAATTTGACAGTGTATAGCCCTAAATAGGTCAGAACCAAGGATCCCAGCAAATGAATGCCGGCGGTGAACAAGGCCAGCAACAATCGGCCTTGCTGAAGCATGCCCACCACTTCGGCCGAAAAAGTGGAGAAGGTGGTGAGTGCACCTAAAAAGCCCGTGACGCACAACAAGCGCCATTCGGGTGCAAGTTGGGGCATGTTTTGGAAAACTCCGATGCACAGGCCAATGAGGTAGCCGCCAATGAGGTTGGCGGCCAGCGTGCCCCAAGGGAAAAAACTGTCTTCAGGGGTGCTGGGGTTCAACCAGAGGGCCAATTGCCAGCGCGCCAGCGCACCTAGGCAGGCACCGATACAAATGGCAATGACGGCTAACATGGCAAGGATCCTTTGCGATTAAAACGGCGGCCCTTCTTCTGAGGATGCCGCTTCGGCAAACACATTCTCACCGCCCAGGGCAGTGACCACATCTTGAATGAGCGGGCCCAGCATGCCTGTGCTGAGGACCACATCGGCATCGAACTTGTCATCGCCCTCAGCGCCAATGGCTTCAGGTTCAGAGCCATCGAGGAAACTGATTTTTTTGAATTGCAAATTGTCGGTGAGCACAAAGCTGGCTTTGCCATCCCAGCTGAGGCCGAGTTGGGTGGGCAATTTGCCGTCGCGCACATGCTTGCGCACTTCGTCGGTGTTGAGCACGTGTCGTGTGTACTTCACCATGGGTTGGTCTTCAGCGCCCGACTTGAGGACGCACTCTTTTTCGACACTCAAAGTGGGGGGCAACTCATCAGGGTCTGTGGCCAGCAGCCATGCGGCCATGCCTGTTTGGGGCGATGTGGCAGTTTGCAGCAAGTTGAGATCGAGCCCGGGCAGCGCGCGCACCAATTGGGTGATGACCTCGTCGGCTTTGCCTGTGCTGGCGGCATCAATGGCCAAAAGGCGATCTTTGGGGTTGAGCCACACCATGACGGCGCCTTGCTTGGCAAAGGCTTGGGGCAGCAGGCTGTGCAAAATGTCTTCGCGCATTTCGCGTTGTTCTTTTTTGCCTGGCTTGCGTCCGGTTTTTTCTTCGATGTCTTTGGCCTGAAGCTCAGCTTTGCGTTTGACCACGGAGGATGGAACGGCCTTGGTTTCAATCAGCAATTTGGCAATCCATTGCCCGCCCACAGATTCAAGCAAAGGGCCGTGCGCCACCCCTCGGGGCTCCGTCCAGCCAACGGACTTGTCTTGGCCAGGTGAGCATTCCACAAAACGATTGGCAGCCAAAGCGCTCTCAATTTCTGGTACGGTGGCATTCCAGTTGGGCCCAATTCGGTAGGCCATCACATTTTTAAACACGTATATCCTTGAGGGGTTGTTTGACCGAGGGTCAAATTTGGATCAATCATAGTAGAAACCTTGTTTCTATTTGCAGCAGTCGTTACAAAATGCAATCGCAATCTATCGCAACAAACTCAGATCAAAAAACTTGGCAATTTTGGATTGACCGAGGCGGTACTTTCACCGACATCGTGGGCAAAAAGCCTGGGGGTCAGTTGGTGACGCACAAATTGTTGTCAGAAAATCCGGACCAATACAAAGATGCGGCAGTGGCCGGCATCCGACACCTGTTGGGATTGACAGCGCAGGAGGCCGTCACGCCTGCATTGGTGAGTTGCGTGAAGATGGGCACCACCGTTGCCACCAACGCCTTGCTTGAGCGCAAGGGTGAAAAAACACTGCTGGTCACAACGCGCGGTTTCCGAGATGCCTTGCGCATTGCTTATCAAAATCGCCCGCGATTGTTTGACCGCCACATTGTGTTGCCCGAGTTGCTCTACAGCGAAGTGATCGAAGCACAAGAGCGCATGTCGGCACAAGGTGAGGTGATCGAGCCTTTGAACGCGGATGCACTGCGTGTTCAATTGCAGGCACAGTTTGACGCGGGCATTCGCAGTGTGGCCATTGTGTTCATGCACGCGTATCGTTACCAACAGCACGAAACCATGGCCGCAAAATTGGCGCGCGAGATTGGCTTTACACAAATCAGCACGTCCCACCAAACCAGTCCCTTGATGAAATTTGTCAGCCGGGGTGACACCACGGTGGTCGATGCGTATTTGTCGCCTATTTTGCGTCGGTATGTTGACCAAGTGGCCAGCGAAATGCCCGGCGTCAAGCTGATGTTCATGCAGTCTTCGGGGGGCCTAACGGATGCACATGCCTTCGCTGGCAAAGATGCCATCTTGAGTGGACCTGCAGGTGGCATTGTGGGCATGGCCCGAACCGCGGAAGGTGCAGGGCACGACAAAGTGATTGGCTTTGACATGGGCGGTACGTCCACGGATGTGTCGCACTACGCGGGCCAGTTTGAGCGAGAGTTTGAAACACAGGTAGCGGGCATTCGCATGCGTGCGCCCATGATGAGCATTCACACCGTGGCAGCGGGTGGTGGCTCTCTGTTGCAATTTGACGGTGCGCGTTTGCGTGTAGGCCCTCAAAGCGCAGGTGCCAATCCGGGGCCTGCCAGTTACAGACGCGGCGGCCCCTTGGCGGTGACCGATGCCAACGTCTTGGTCGGCAAGGTCCAGCCCGACTTTTTCCCTGCGGTGTTTGGGCCAGATGGCAATCAACGCTTGGACAAACAGGCGGTGGCCGATCGCTTCGCGGCTTTGTCAAATCAAATGAACCGGCCTGCTGAAGCCATTGCCGATGGTTTCCTTCGCATCGCGGTTCAACAGATGGCCAATGCCATCAAGAAAATTTCAGTGGCGCGTGGCTACGACGTGACGCGTTACACCTTGCAATGCTTTGGTGGGGCCGGGGGGCAGCACGCTTGCTTGGTGGCCGATGCACTGGGCATGAAGCAGGTTTATGTGCACCCACTGGCGGGTGTTCTGTCTGCGTATGGCATGGGCTTGGCCGATCAAAGTTTGATTCGCGAGCAAGCGGTTGAATTGCGCCTCACACCCGAGGCCATGCCGGCCTTGTTGGCGCCGCTTCAAAGCTTGGGCGATGCTGCGCGCGATGCGTTGGCGAAGCAAGCGCTGGGCGATGTCATTGAATTGCACGAGCGTGTGCATGTGCGCTACGAAGGCAGTGATTCTGCTTTGGTGGTCGGCATGGGCAGCCTTGAAGACATCACAGCGCGTTTCGAGCAGGCCTACCGTCAGCGCTTTGCCTTTTTGATGATGGGCAAAGCCCTCATGGTGGAAGCCGTGTCAGTTGAAGCTGTCATCAAAGGCGATGCTGCGGTGGAAGTGCCGCAGGCTTTGAATCCTGCGCGTGATGTGCCTCAGCGCGCTACTGTGCGCATGTACTCTGCGGGCTCTGATGGTGAGTCGCGTTGGTGGGATGCCGGTTTGTTTGTGCGCGAAGATTTGCGCATCGGTGATGTGATTCCAGGCCCGGCCATCATCGCTGAGAAAAACGCCACCACGGTGGTGGAGCCTGGCTGGCAAGCGCAAGTGACCGCTTTGGATCATCTGTTATTGAACCGCGTAGAGGCGCGTCACACCAAACATGCTGCAGGTACCACGGTCGATCCGGTTTTGTTGGAGGTGTTCAACAACCTCTTCATGAACATTGCCGAGCAAATGGGTTTGCAATTGCAAAACACGGCTTACTCTGTGAACATCAAAGAGCGGCTTGATTTTTCTTGTGCCTTGTTCAACGCGCAAGGGCATCTCATTGCCAATGCGCCGCACATGCCTGTGCACTTGGGCAGCATGGGCGAGAGCATCAAAACGGTCATTCGCGAAAACGCAGGCAAGATGCACCGCGGCGATGTGTTTGTGCTCAATGACCCGTATCACGGTGGCACGCACTTGCCTGATGTGACCGTCATCACGCCTGTGTTTTTAGACGGTGCAATACAACCAGAATTCTATGTAGGCTCGCGCGGTCACCATGCCGACATTGGCGGTACCACACCAGGCTCGATGCCACCTTTCTCCAACACCATTCAAGAAGAAGGCGTTCAGATCAACAACTTCAAGTTGGTGTCTGAGGGTGTGTTGCAAGAGCAGGGCATGCTGGCCTTGTTGGCCAGCGGCCAGTACCCCAGTCGCAATCCGCAACAAAACATGGCCGATTTGCGCGCGCAGTTGGCTGCCAATGAAAAGGGTGTGCAAGAGCTGCACAAAATGGTGGCCGAGTTTGGACTGGATGTGGTGCAAGCCTACATGCGCCATGTCCAAGACAACGCCGAAGAGTCCGTGCGGCGTGTGATCACCCGATTGAAAGATGGCGCGTTTACTTTGCTCTTAGACAATGGTGCGCAAATTCAGGTGGCTGTGCGCGTCGATGCCAAAAACCGCAGCGCAGAAATTGACTTCACGGGCACCAGTGCCCAGCAGACCAACAACTTCAACGCGCCTACCGCGGTGTGCATGGCCGCAGTGCTGTATGTGTTCAGAAGTTTGGTGAACGACGACATTCCTCTGAATGCAGGATGCTTGAAGCCTTTGCATGTGATCATTCCAGAAGGCTGCATGCTCAATCCCAACTTCCCGGCCTCTGTGGTGGCCGGCAATGTGGAGACGTCTAGCTGCATCACCAATGCGCTGTTTGGCGCTTTGGGTGTGATGGCGGGCAGCCAGCCCACCATGAACAACTTTACTTTTGGCAATGCCAAGTACCAGTATTACGAAACCATTTCAGGTGGCAGCGGTGCGGGTGTGATGGTGGACGCGCAAGGGCAGATCACGTCCGGTTTCAATGGCACCTCGGTGGTCCAAACCCACATGACCAACTCGCGCCTGACCGATCCGGAAATTTTGGAATTCCGATTCCCTGTGCGTCTGGACAGTTATGCCATGCGCGAAGGATCTGGCGGAGAAGGCAAATGGCATGGTGGCATGGGTGGCGTGCGTCGCATTCGATTCTTGGAGCCGATGACGGCCAGCATTTTGTCCAACGGCCGTGTGCATCCCGCCTTTGGCATGGCTGGTGGCCAAGCCGGTGCGCCTGGCATCAACCAAGTGCAGCGAGCCGATGGGCGTGTCGAAGTGCTGAAGCACATTGGTCAAGTGGACATGGCACCAGGCGATGTGTTTGAAATTCACACGCCTGGTGGTGGGGGCTACGGCGCCAAAGTTGACATCTGAACAATCGGACTAGCGGTAAGACGCTAGGTGGATGTTCGTTTCAGTGGACCGAATGCCACTGATCAATCGGATTCTTTCGAGCACGTTTGAAAGCTCCTTCATGGAAGGCGCCTCGATTTCAGCCAACAAATCCCAACGCCCATTCGTATCGTGAAGTGCACCAACGCCTGGCTCACCCAGTAAACTGGCGATGACCTGTCGGGTGGTGTTGCCTTCCACCAAGACCCCCATCCATGCCTTGATGGTTTCTGGTTCTGTGTCAGGCCTTAGCTTGAGGGTGTAGCCCACAATGACCTGAGAGTCTTCCAGCTTGCGGAGTCGATTGTTGACGGTGCCACGTGACACTTTGAGCTTGTGAGCCAAGTCTGCAATGCTCATTCGGGCATCTTGCCTAAGCAAGCTGATCAGCCGTTGGTCAATGTCGTCCATTTGAAAGTCTCGATGTGAAATGTAACAAAATGATATTTAAGAGTGTCATTTTGACAAAATATTTATCAAAACAATACATTTTTACCTATTTTAATTGTCGCTGAGTCTTTGCAAACTCGTCTCATTCTGTAATTTTGATTTTGAGAGACACGACATGACCACTTCAGCATCGCAATTCACGACGTCTTTTGCCAACCCCGCAATGTCCGTCAGCCCCCTTTACTTGAGTGCCCCAGCTGCCGTGGCACTGGTGCAGCGCAAAGGTTTGAAAGCCTGTATTGCGGGAATTTCAGAGTTGATTCACAAAGACTTCATGCGCTGGAATGACTTTGACAAATCTGCTCGTGTGGCCAATCACTCTCTGCAAGGGGTGATTGAGTTGATGCCGATCGCAGATCGCACAACTTACAGTTTCAAGTACGTCAATGGTCATCCGCAAAATACGGCCATGGGCTTGTCAACTGTGATGGCCTTTGGGGTGGTGGCAGATGTGGCAACTGGTACACCGTTGTTGTTAAGTGAGTTGACTTTGACCACGGCTTTGCGAACCGCTGCAACTTCAGCCTTGGCTGCCAAGGTGCTGGCAAGACCTGGCAGCCGCGTGATGGCTTTGATTGGCAATGGCGCACAGAGTGAGTTCCAAGCACTTGCCTTTCAGCACTTGGTGGGCATTGACACGGTGCGCTTGTATGACATCGATCCCCATGCCAGTGCCAAATTGATGGCGAACTTGAGTGGCAGTGGCTTGAATTTGCGAATTTGCGAGAGCATTGCGCATGCTGTCAATGGCGCCGATATCGTGACCACTGTCACGGCAGACAAGTCATGCGCCACCATCATCACGGCCGACATGATGGAGCCCGGCATGCACATCAATGCGGTGGGCGGTGATTGTCCTGGTAAAACTGAATTGTCTGCTGCTGTCTTGGCAGCCAGCAAAGTGTTTGTGGAGTACACCCCACAGTCGCGGGTTGAAGGCGACATTCAGCAAATGCCACATAACTTTAAAGTGACTGAACTGTGGGAAGTCTTATCTGGTCAAAAAACTGGCAGAGACAATTCAGACCAAATCACCGTCTTTGACTCAGTTGGTTTTGCCTTAGAAGATTTTGCTGCCATGCGTTTCATGCATGAAGCTGCAATTTCATTGGGCCTGGGTGAACGCTTGGCCTTGATTCCTCAATTGAGTGACCCGAAAAACTTGTTCGGCACGCTTCTGAAAACGGGACTGTCTTCAATGGTCGAGCAAAGCGAACTCATTTGCGCTGACTAAGTTTTTGCGTCAAGTCTCGTGGTCCTTGTGTTGCGACCCTTGTGTTGCGCCATGATGGCATCGGTGAGACAACGTGCAAAGTAAGCTGCAGCAGGCGTGAGCGGTACATCGGGTGTTGCAAGCAAAACGAGTTCGATCGGTGGTGGGCTGAGTTTTTTCAATGAAATTTCAACCAGACCGCGGCACTCGGGTTGCGCTAACAACGGTGCGGGCATGACACTGACCGCATCGGATTGCCTGACCAAGGCCATGGCGGCCATGGCATCGCAGTGCGTCATGAGGCTGGGCGCGTTGACGCCCGCTTGCTTGAACATGGCTGTCAAACCATCGTCCAAATCATTGGCGAAGGGCCCTGGTAAGACCCACTCCAAGCTTGCCAAACGGGCGGGATTGGCTTGCAACAAAATGGGATGGCCTTCACGGACCACAATTCTTTGAGGTTCTTGCAGAAGTCGCGTGGCATCAAATTCAGAGTGAATCACTTCGCCGCTGTCGGCCACGATCGCAAAGTCCAATGAGCCATCCCGCAAGCTGGGAAGAACGCGGGCCACCAAGCCCTCAACCAATCGCAACTGAACTTTTGGATAGCGCCGTCTGAACCACATGAACGCCTCGCCCAAGACCGTCAGCATGAGGTAGGGGGTAATGCCAACGCGCAAGGTGCCGGTGTCTTCACCTTGTGATTGGCGAAGGTCTTCATGCGCCAGAGAAATTTGACGCGTGACCAGTTTGGCTCTGGCGTGCAATCGCTGGCCTGCTTCTGTTAGCACCACGCCACGGGATTTTCTGATCAGCAGTGAAACGCCAGCATCTTCCTCAAGGGTTCGCAATGATTTGGTCAAGGCCGCTTGCGTTAGGTGCATCTCACGGGCCGTAGCCCGAATGCTGCCGTGTTCAACCACGCCGACAAGTGCTTGCAGTTGGTGAAGCTTCATGGCGATACCCAAAATAGTTCATTTGAAATGACAACTTTTGGTTGTCATGATGAAAAATTATAGCCTTCCGTTTGTCATAGGGGCTGCCTAGTATTAAGTTGCTGAATTTTTCAACCTTCGCGCTTTACACGCTCTCACCAAAGGCCCTATTTATGAATCGATTGATCTCCCTGGGATGGCTGCTCATCAGTGCTCTCACCCTCTTGATGCCCGCGCATGCGGACATCTACCCCAACAAGCCTGTCACCTTGATGGTGCCCTACCCACCGGGTGGTTTGTCGGATGTCATTGCACGCAAAGTAAACCAGGCTTTGGCGCAAGAACTGAAGCAACCGGTCATCATTGAAAACTTGGGCGGTGCGGGTGGTGCCATTGCCGCACAAAAAGTATTGAGCGCACCTGCAGATGGTTATTACATTTTTCAAGGGTCGCCCAACGAATTGATCTTGGCGCCATTGGCCATCAAAGCGGTGAAGTACAAGCCTGAAGATTTTCGCCTTATTCAGCAAATGGCATTGGCACCCATGGCCATCGTTGCACGCAAAGATTTTCCAGCCAAGAATGCCAATGAGCTGGTGGCCTACATTCAAAAAATGGCCAAAGAGGGCAAGCCTGTTAATTACGCCAGCGTTGGCAATGGCAGCTTCTACCATTTGATTGGAGAGGAGTTGTCTAAAAAAATAGGTGCTGAAATGCTCCATGTACCGTACAAAGGCGGTGGACCTATTTCTCAAGACTTGCTGGGTGGTCAAATCGACTTGTTCATCACACCCTATGGCGCACCCCATGTGGCCATGGAAAAAGAAGGCAAGCTTCGTTTCATTGCCGTTTTGTCCAGCGAACCTCAACGTTTGATCAAGCACATTCCATCGGTTGATGAAAACAAGTTGCTCAAAGGTTTTCACTACACCATCGGCAGCGGTTACTACGTGAAAAAGGGGACGCCCGAGCCCATTGTGGAGGCCTTGCACAAAGCCTTGACCAAAGTGATGTTTGATGCTGATTTTGTGGCCACCATGGCCGCCATGGGGCAGGACCCTTCGCCAGCATTGCGACTTGAAGAAGCAGGTAAAGCTTATGCCGATGACATCAAGTTGTATCAAGGCATTGCCAAGTCGATCAACTTGCAAGCGCAATGAGTCTGTTACAAGCCATGCGTGAACGCAGCGCACCATTCATAGCTTTGCGTCACGATTTGCACATGCACCCCGAATTGGGTTTGCAAGAATTTCGCACGGCTGCTTTGTTGGCAGAACAACTTGAAAGTTGGGGCTATTGCGTCACGCGTGGCCTTGCAACAACAGGTCTTGTCGCGCAATTGGTTCGGGGCAATGGCCCCAAGCGATTAGGCATTCGTGCCGATATGGATGCCTTGCCAATTCAAGAAGTCAACAGCTTTGCACACAGGAGTATTCATGACGGCCTGATGCATGCCTGTGGTCATGATGGTCACACGGCCATGCTGATGGCAGCGGCCAAATACATTTCACAAGAGTTGGAATTTTCTGGAACTTTGAATTTAATTTTTCAACCTGCTGAGGAATATCCTGGGGGTGCCAAGCTCATGATTGAGCAGGGTTTGTTTGAAAAATTCCCATGCGATGCCATTTTTGCAGCACACAACATGCCAGGCATTCCAGCAGGGCAGCTTGTTTTCATTGAGGGGCCTGCCATGGCCTCGTCTGACGATGTCACCATTACCCTGACAGGTTTAGGTGGCCATGGTGCCATGCCTCATTTGACGCAAGACCCCATCATTGCAGCCGCCAGCATGGTGATGGCGCTGCAGACCATTGTGTCTCGCAACGTCAATCCTTTGCAAACTGCTGTGATCACGGTGGGCTCTTTGGTGGCGGGAAAAGCCAATAACGTCATTCCCAATTCTGCTCGGCTCGAGCTCAGTGTGCGTGCGTTGGACCGAGAGGTACGTGACTTGCTGCAAGCACGCATTCTTGCTTTGGTATCTGCTCAGGCCGAAAGCTTGGGCGTCCAAGCCCAGATCGACTACAGACGAGATTACCCCGTGTTGGTGAATACACCGGCTGAAACAAAATTGGCACGCAGCGTGGGTGTTGAGTTGTTGGGGCAGAGCGCGGTCACTGTTCAAGGCCAGCCGCTCACGGGCAGTGAAGATTTCGCATTCATGTTGGAGCACTGTCCTGGCAGCTACTTCATGATTGGCAACGGTGCCACGCAAAGCGACGGCCCGCATGCATGCATGGTGCACAACCCAGGCTATGACTTCAATGACGAAATTTTGCCTGTCGGTGCGGCGTATTGGGCGTTGCTGACGCAACGTTACTTAACAAACTGAAAAAAATTACATGACGCAATCATTATGGAAACTCAGTGCCACCGAAGTGGCCTCTCGCATCGCTCTGCGCGAAGTGTCCGCTAGGCAAGTGACTGAGAGCGTACTCGCGCGCATTGAACAGACCAATGCAAACTTCAAAGCCTTGGCAATGGTCAACGTTGATTCGGCGTTAAATGCCGCAGATGTCGCCGATGCTGCGCAAGCTCGGGGTGAGTCCTTGGGGCCATTGCACGGTGTGCCAGTGAGCATCAAAGTCAACGTCGATGTGGCGAACGAGGTCACCACAGATGGCGTCGAGGCGTTGAAAAACAACATGGCCACAAGTGACTCGCCACTGGTTCAGTCAATGCGCGATGCGGGTGCCATCATCATTGGCCGAAGCAATGCGCCTGCATTTTCACTCCGTTGGTTTACCGACAACAGCTTCCATGGCCGCACGCTTAACCCATTTAATGCTGGTGTCACACCTGGCGGTTCGAGCGGGGGTGCAGCAGCAGCCACTGCACTGGGAATGGGGGCCATTGCGCACGGCAATGACTATGGAGGATCGATTCGTTATCCTGCATGGGCTTGTGGGGTGGTTGGCCTTAGAACCACAGTTGGGCGTGTGCCATCGTATAAAGCCAGTGCGCCCAATCGGATCATCACCAATCAACAAATGTCTGTGCAAGGTCCGCTCACCCGAACTGTGGCTGATGCAAGCTTGGCATTGAAGGTGATGTCTCGAGGCTCAGTGCTCGATCCCCAGTGGGTACCCGCGCCACTTGAACAGGCAGACCGAAGTCAATTGACGCGAGTGGCTGTTTTCAAAACTTGGGCGCATTCAAAAGTTGACCCAACTGTCAGCGCTGCGGTTTTGCAGGCTGCGCAGTGGCTGGCGGCAGCAGGGTATGAAGTCGAGGACGTAGAACCGCCACACTTTGCTGAAGTCTCAGCCATGCAGTTTCATTTGGTAATGAATGACATGCGCCGTGCAGGGGCAGTTTTGATGCAACAACATGGTGACAACGCCCTGCGCAAAGCACTTCAGCTATATCTCGACATCAATCCAGTGTGGGACAGAGATCAAACCCTTGAGGCATTAACGCGTCGATTCAACATTGCGCGCGATTGGGCAGTTTTCTTTGAGCGCTACCCGGTGCTTCTCATGCCTAACTCCTGGGAACGCCAGTTTCCCATTGACGATGATCAGGGTTCACCAGAGCGCATGGCTGAAATTTTATTGGCGCAAGCGCCATTGCTCAGCACAGCAGTACTCGGCTTGCCGGGCTTGTCTGTGCCCACGGGTGTGACTGAGGGACTTCCGGTGGGGGTGCAAATTGTGACGAGCCGATTTAGGGAGGACATTGCGTTGCATGTCGGTGAAGTGATCGAGCGTGCTGCAGGATTTTCGGCCCTTGCGCATTTGACCGAAACGCATTGAAGTAAAGACCGTGCAAGTTCGCGAGGTCTCTACTTCCATTTGCGGCTTTTGGACAAACAAAATTTGGCAGTCGCAAATGGGCCGAAATTAAATTTTGGCTGACTTCATCTTTTCCGTGCTCTTGCCTTTTGCCGGCTCACTGGCCGCGCCCCCTTGAAAGCCCGAGCCATTGACCGTGAGGCCTTGTGCTGAAAATTTGGCTGAACTTTTCTCGCCCATGCCACTGACGCGGTGCATCAGGTCGGGCCAATCTTTGAAGTTGCCCTTGTTGCGCTCTTTTAAGATTTTTCCAGACAAGGAGGGTCCAATGCCTTTGATGCCATCCAGTTCGGCGGCATTGGCTTTGTTGACATCAACCGCAGCAAAACTGCTGAGTGAAAAGAGCAGGGCGGTGGTGGTTAAGATTTTTTTCAGCATGTTGAAGTCCTTTATTTGGCATCACCCCAGCGGTGATGCAAACCTGATTCAACTGCTGAATGGCGTGCAGAAGTTAAAACTGCAACCCAAGGACAGTGCATGCAATGCAGTGAAACTACTTCAGAGTTCCTCGACGCGACGAGGGGGGTAGCTGTCCCAGGCTTGGCAGCCAGGGCAGTGCCAAAAATGCTCTTTGGCTTCGAAGCCACAAGCCGCACAGCGATAGCGTGCCAAGGGGCGAGAGGCCTGCTCCAGCGCTTTTTGCACAGGCACACGCGTGTCATCGTTGCCCAAGTCTGCGCCTGCCAACCAGCGTGATGCGGCCAACAAAGAAGGCTGTTTGTTCAAATGCTCAATGTAGCGATGGCGTGCCAGCGTTTGGGCGTCCGTTGCGGATTTTTCCAGCGCCACAATGGCGTCCATCACATCGATGCAAGGGCTCTGTGCGTAGTGTTGTTTGAGCAATGTCAAAACAGTACTTGTTTGGTTGGCAGCTTGCGCTGCACGCACCAAACTCGCTGCGGCCAACGGGGCTGCCACAGAACCCGATTCGAACAACTGGCTCAGGGTCACGCAGGCTTGCGCGGCTTGTCCTTGATTCAATTGCAGTTGGCCGAGAAGCAGGCGAGGGCGGGGTGCATCGGGTGTTTCTACCATGGCGTTTTGTAGCAAGAGTGCGGCGCCTGCTGCGTCGCCTTGTGCATTCAGTTCCCGTGCTTGTTCGCACAAGTAATGGGCCTTGCGTACCGAGAAGCTCACTTCGCCTGATTGCTCCAGCTGTGTGGCCACTTCGCGTGCTTGCGGCCATTCGCGTGAACGTTCATAAATGGCCAAGCGCGCCAGCCTAGCTTGGCCCTCGAACGCAGTGCCTTCCAGCTTGCGCAGGGCGTCTTCTGCGCGGTCCAATAAGCCCGCTTTGACAAAGTCTTTGGCCAGTGCGTTTTGTGCACGTTGACGGTCTGCTGAACTCAGGTCGCCGCGTGACAGCAGGTGTTCATGCACGCGCACGGCACGCTCGTACTCACCACGCCGGCGAAATAAATTACCCAAAGCAAAATGCAGTTCTGAGGTGTCCGGGTCGTTTTGGACGGCTTCAATGAAGGCGTCAATGGCCTTGTCTTGTTGCTCATTGAGCAAAAAATTCAGGCCTTTGAAATAGGCGCGGGGCGCTTGACGGTTGTCGATGCGAAGTTGTCGCAAGTCGAGTCGAGACGCCAGCCAACCCAAACCAAAGGCTGCGGGCAGGCCAATCAAAATCCAAATGAGGTCAAGTTCCATGCGGTACGTCCGGTTGCGGTTCCGTGGGGGGTGTGGCGGTGGTTACTTGCACGGCCTTGGCCGCTTGCCGCTGACGCCACCAACGCGGCACCATGCCCAAGACGCCGACCACCATGCCCAAGGCAAAAGCGATCAGCACGATCAGCACCATGGGCGAACGCCATTGGGTTCCAAAGAAAAAATAGACCTTGGCTTCGTGCTGATTGTTCAGCGCGAAGGCAAACAAAGTAAAAAAGACGGCTGCGTTCAGTGTCCACTGAAGCAGCTTGAGAAATTGTTTCATGAAGGGCCTCAAGCAGCCTTGTCATTCTAAAGCGATGGCATGCCCAGAAACAAAAAAGGCCCATCAAGGGGCCTATTTATTCGAATGCTGGAGGGTTGTCACTTATTCAGACTTGCCGTGCAGAACGTCCAATGACTTTTGGTCAACCGCTTCACGCAGGGCTTTGCCAGGCTTGAAGTGAGGGACACGTTTTTCAGGGATTTGCACGCTTTCACCAGAGCGGGGGTTGCGGCCAACACGGGGTGGGCGACGGTTGATGGTGAAGCTGCCAAAACCACGAATCTCAATGCGATGGCCTTTGACCAAGGCTTCGCTCATAGCGTCCAGCACCGTTTTGACGGCAAATTCGGCGTCACGGTGTGTCAGCTGCTCAAATCGGGCAGCCAAAGCTTCTACGAGGTCGGAGCGGGTCATGTGCGAGAAGGTGAAATGGATTGACGCATAGAAAAAGCCTCCGCCCAAGCCCCCAAGGGGCCCAGGCAAGAGGCTTTGTTCATTAGCAGACCATTAGGCTGCGTCGTTGTTGTCCAACTTGGCACGCAACAAAGCGCCCAAGCTGGTGGTGCCAGCGTTTTCACGTGAAGACTGTTGGCTCAATGAAGCCATGGCTTCATTTTGATCCGCAGCATCTTTGGCCTTGATGGACAACTGGATGTTGCGTGTCTTGCGATCGACGTTGACGACCACCGCAGTGACTTCGTCGCCTTCTTTCAACAAGCTGCGAGCGTCTTCCACGCGATCGCGTGAAATTTCGCTGGCGCGCAAGTAACCAATGATGTCTTCGCCCAAGTCGATTTCAGCGCCACGAGCGTCAACAGTTTTGACTTTACCCGTCACTGTTTGGCCCTTGTCGTTCACTGTCACGAATGTGGTGAAGGGGTCGCCGTCGAGTTGTTTGATGCCCAAGCTGATGCGCTCGCGCTCAACGTCGACTGCCAACACGATGGCTTCAACGTCTTGACCCTTCTTGTAGTTACGAACAGCGGCTTCGCCGGTTTCGTTCCATGACAAGTCGGACAAGTGAACCAAACCGTCGATGCCAGCGGCCAAGCCCACGAACACACCGAAATCGGTGATGGACTTGATCGGGCCTTTGACGCGGTCGCCACGCTTGGTGTTTTGAGCGAACTCTTGCCATGGGTTAGCACGGCACTGTTTCATGCCCAAGCTGATGCGGCGCTTGTCTTCGTCGATTTCCAAAACCATGACTTCGACTTCGTCGCCCAATGACACGATCTTGGAAGGTGCCACGTTCTTGTTGGTCCAGTCCATTTCAGACACGTGCACCAAGCCTTCGATGC
>CALEYZ010000204.1 GCA_937928195.1 uncultured Limnohabitans sp. | reverse complement strand
AACACCGCCATACCCGCAGACAACACCAAGATGGCAGTACCCAAATCGGGTTGCTTGACGATCAAACCTACGGGCACCAACAGCAACACACCGGCCACCAAAAAATCGAGGGGGCGCAATTGGCCTTCGCGTTTTTGAAACCACCACGCCAACATCAAGGGCATGGCAATTTTCATGATCTCGCTGGGCTGAATCACCACGCCAATGTTGAGCCAACGGCGCGCCCCTTTTTTGGTCAACCCAAACAAAGCCACCGCCACCAACAAAGCTACACCAATGGTGTAAAGCGGCAGGGCAAAGGCCATTAAACGCTGCGGTGGAATTTGCGCCACCACAAACATGATGGTGCCGGCAATCAGCATGTTGCGCCCATGGTCGACAAAACGCGTGCCATGGTCGTAGCCCGAGGAGTACATGATGAGCATGCCCGCGCAGGCCAGCACAAAGACCGCAAAGGCCAAGGGCCCGTCAAAACCTTCAAACAAATGAAGGAAACGAGACGACCAGCTGGGTTTTTCGATGACACGGGACATGGCCGAATTATCCTTTGCTTCGGCAGATTTAGGCGCTTTCACCCTAAATTTGAACCCCCTCAGGCTTGCCCAAGGGCCTGCGCATGGGACAATTGCGCCCATGTTTTTATTGTTTGAAGAAGCTGGCAAATTTGTTGCCGGACGTGTCTTGTCAGAGGCAGAGGCCTCGGTGCAAGTGGAATTGGACAGCGGCAAGCGGGTCAAGGTCAAAGGCGCCAATGTGCTTTTGAAATTTGACAAGCCTGCGCCTGCCCAACTGCTGGCCGACGCCACCACCATCAGCCAAAGCATTGAACTTGATTTGGCTTGGGAATTTGCACCCGATACCGAGTTTGGTTTTGCCGACGTGGCCCGCGAGTATTTCAACGCCGATGCCACCACCGCCCAACAAGTGGGCGCCCTCATTCGCCTCTACGAAGCGCCCCATTACTTTCGCCGGGCGGGCAAAGGCCGTTTCAAAAAGGCAACCGCCGAAACAGTGCAGTTGGCGTTGGCGGGCATCGAAAAGAAAAAACAAATTCAAGCGCAAATTGAAAGCTGGTCGCATGAGCTGATCGCGGGTCAATGCCCTGCGCCCATCAAAGAGCAGCTCTACAAAATTTTGTTCCGCCCTGACAAGAACGCACCCGAATACAAAGCGGTGGTCGAGGCCAGTCGGGCCAGTCAAACGGCACCGCTCACTTTGTTGCAAAACGCAGGCGCCATCGCCAGCGCTTACGATTTTCATTGGCAGCGTTTTTTGTTTGACAACTTCCCCAAGGGCACGGGCTTTCCCAAATTGGACGCACCGGCCATTGCGCAAGAACTGCCGCTGGCCAATGTGCAAGCCTATTCCATCGACGATTCACAAACGACCGAAATCGACGACGCCTTGTCTTTGCAAGGCCTGGGCTCGGGCACCGTGGTGGTGGGCATTCACATTGCGGCCCCGGGTTTGGCCATTGAGCCCCACAGCGCCATCGACAACGTGGGGCGCAACCGTTTGTCCACGGTGTACATGCCGGGTTACAAAATCACCATGCTGCCCGATGACGTGGTGCAAAGCTACACCTTGGCCGAAGGCCAAGCGTGCCCCGCCGTGTCGCTGTATGTCACTTTTGACGAAGCCACACTCAGCATTCAGCACAGCGAAACCAAGCTGGAGCGCGTGCCCATCAACGCCAACTTGCGCCACGACCAACTCGACCAGTGGGTCACTCAAGCGTGGTTAGAAGACAGCACCCCAGCGGCCCGCGAAGGCGAGCCTCAACTGCCCATTGCCCACAATGAGTTGGCATTTTTCTGGCGCTTGGCGCAGCACCTCAAAGCTGGCCGTGAAGTGGTGCGCGGCAAACCCGAAAACTTCAACCGACCCGACTACAACTTCCGCTTGGTGCGCGACAACAAAGACACACCGCCCACAGGTCAAGAGACGGTGCAAATTTCGGTTCGCCAACGCGGCGCGCCGCTCGACCTGATCGTGGCCGAGGCCATGATCTTGGCCAACAGCACGTGGGGCCAATGGCTGGCCAGTTTGGGCGTGCCTGCCATTTACCGCAGCCAAGCCAGCATGGCGCCGGGCGTCAAAGTGCGCATGGGCACCAAGGCTTTGCCACATGCAGGCATCGGCGTTCCCGCTTATGCGTGGAGCACCTCTCCGCTTCGCCGCTACACCGACTTGGTCAACCAATGGCAAATCATTGCCTGTGCCAAACACGGTGCCACGGCCGCCTTGGCGGCGCCGTTCAAGCCCAAAGACGCACAACTGTTTGCCATCATCAGCGCGTTTGATGCAGCTTACACCGCTTACAACGGCTACCAATCGGGCATGGAACGCTTCTGGACCTTGCAATACCTGCAGCAAGAAAACATCACGGAAGTGGTGGCCAGCTTGGTCAAAGAAATGGCGGGCGGAAGCTGGTTGGTTCGCGCCGACAACTTACCTCTCATGCTGACCGTCATGGGCGCTGCAGGCTTGGTACGTGGCGACAAAGTCAGAGTGCAATTGGGCGCGGTCGATGCCATGGCCTTGGACATCAGCGGCACCGTGATTGAGAAAATCATCACCGAACACACCGCCGCAGACACCAGCGAAGAAAGCATGGACGAGTCTTTGGAAGACCTAGAAGACGCGGCCACGGGCCCGATTGCCATTGCCATGAATGTCAACGAGGCACCCGCCGAAGAATGAGCACCATGTCGACGCCTGCCACGCCATTTTCTGCAAGCACCTCGCACCGCACATTGCTGTGGGCATTGGGTGTTTCGGTGTTGGTGCACGCGGGCTTGTTGACCTTGAAATGGGTGTCACCCACCACCTTTGATCGCATCTTTGAAACCAATACCTTGGAAGTGGTGCTGGTCAACTCGCGCAGCACCAACGCGCCCGATGCCCCCTTGGCGTTGGCCCAAGTCAATTTGGCAGGCGGCGGCCAAGTGTCAGGCATCACAATGCAAAGCAGCCCTTTCAGTGCCAACCAGCTCGATCAAAATGGCCAAGAACTTCAGCAGGTTGAGAAAAAAATTGAAACGCTGAAAAGCGAACAAATTCGACTCATTCAGCAACTCAAACAAGAGCTGTCACAGCTGAGCAGCCAGACACCCGCATCGGCCAGCGATGGCAAGGCCGATGCCTTGAACGAGCGCAAGCATCAGCTCTCCAGTCAGTTGGCGCAAATTGAAAAACAATCGCAAGCACTGCAGGGCGGCCCCAAAAAGCGTTACATCGGACCTGCCACGCAAGAGGTGTCGTTTGCACGTTATTACGACAAGATGCGTCGCACCATTGAACTCACGGGTACCGAGAACTTTCCACAAGCTGGTGGCGAAAAACTATATGGCAGTCTCACCATGGTCATCACACTCGATGCCAAAGGTCGCGTGCTTGAAACAGAAATTGCCACAGCATCGGGCAAACCCATGCTGGACAAACGCGCGCAAGCCATCGTGCGCGGCGCCTCCCCCTTTGACAACTTCACGCCCGAGATGAAACGCCAAGCCGACCAATTGGTGGTGGTGTCACGTTTTCACTTTGCGCGGGATGAAACGCTTGAAACTCGGATGCTGGCACCTCAAACCGATGCCACTTCTGCTCGCTCAACGCCTGCACAGCGAGCACCTTAACGGAACCCCTTTCGGACCTTTTGCATGGACACGTACTGCGTTTTCGGCCATCCCATTGAACACAGCAAGTCGCCGTGGATTCACGCCCGCTTTGCCCAACTCACAGGGCAAACTTTGCAGTACCACAAGACCCTGGTACCCCTGGATGATTTTGCCAACACCGTGCATGCGTTCCGTGCCAATGGTGGCAAAGGTTGTAATGTCACACTGCCCTTTAAAACGGAAGCGGCCGCATTGGCCACACGCTGCAGTCCTCGGGTCAGCCTGGCCCAAGCGTGCAACACCTTGAAATTTGAGGGTGGCGACATTTACGGTGAAAACACCGACGGCTTGGGTTTGGTCACAGACTTGGTTGGCAATGCGGGTTGTGCACTTCAAGGCAAAAGCGTGTTACTGATAGGCGCAGGCGGCGCCGCGGCAGGTGTCTTAGGCCCTTTGCTGTCTGAAAAGCCTCGCAGCCTGTGGGTCGTGAATCGCACGGTCGATAAAGCCACGCAACTGGTCCAAAGACATGCCGCATTGGCACATGCCGAGGGCGTTGATTGCCAAGCATTTGGGCTGCAACACGAAGCCGTGCACAGCCAATCATTTGACGTGGTCATCAACGCCTCCAGTAGCAGTCTGCATCAAGGTGAATTGCCTGTGCCAGCCAGCGTGCTCAGTGCGCAGGGCATGGCTTGCGACCTGATGTACGGCCCGGCTGCCCAACGCTTCATGCAATGGGCTACCGCACACGGCGCTGTGGCGCGCGATGGCCTGGGCATGCTGGTGGAGCAAGCAGCCGAGTCTTTCCAACTGTGGCGAGGTGTTCGCCCGCCGACAGGCCCCGTGTTGGCCGATTTGCGCGCTTTGTTGACGCAAACCTAGTCAAACCAGCGCAAGATTTGTAAACTGCCACCTCATGCGCAACGCACTCTTCGCATTCAAACAATGGCTTGTGTTGCTGTTGGCTGGCTGGCTTTTGCTGCAATTGTTTTTAACAGGCCGCATTGCTTTGATGGCCGTGGTTGATCCTTCTTCCACTGCATTTGAACGGTCTCAGGCTTGGCAAATTGCAAACAAGCAAGGCCATTTGACGTGGCGTCAAACTTGGACGCCCTCTGAGCAAATTGCCAAGACCCTCCAACGCGCAGTATTGGCTTCTGAAGACAGTGCCTTCACCAGCCACAAAGGCATTTGGTGGGATGCGCTTGAAAAAGCCTGGCAAAAAAATGCCAAAGCTGAAGCGCAACTGGAAGCACAGTCGGCCAAGAAAAAAAATGGCAAAGCAGTTGCACCCAAGATCGTGGGCGGTTCTACCATCACGCAACAATTGGCCAAGAACCTCATGCTCAGCGGTGAGCGCACGCTGGTGCGCAAAGCGCAAGAGTGGGTCATCACCATGGCTTTGGAAACTTTTTTGTCTAAAAAAAGAATTCTCACGCTTTACTTGAACCATGTGGAATGGGGTAATGGCGTGTTTGGTGCTGAAGCTGCCGCCAGGCATTACTTTCAAAAACCCGTCAGTCAGCTCACGGAATGGGAAGCAGCCCGTCTGGCCGTGATGCTGCCGCGTCCGCGCTATTTTGAAAAGTTACCGCAATCGGTCTACCTCAGCGACCGAGCACAAACCATCATGACGCGCATGAACGATGTGGCGCTGCCCTGATACACCGAGAACAACGCACCCATGAGAATCCTTGGCATTGACCCCGGCCTTCAAACCACTGGCTTTGGTGTGATTGATATGGACGGCTCCAAACTGACCTATGTGGCCAGTGGCGTGATTCGCACGGACAAAGTTCAGCAAGGTAATTTGCCCAACCGCTTGAAGGTAATTTACGACGGCATTGTTGAAATCAACCAACGTTATCAGCCCAACGCAGCGTCCGTTGAAATTGTCTTTGTGAACGTCAACCCGCAAGCCACTTTGTTGTTGGGACAAGCTCGCGGTTGTTGTGTCACAGCCTTGGTCACTTGCAATCTGCCGGTGGCTGAGTACACCGCTTTGCAAATGAAGAAGGCCATCACGGGACATGGTCGCGCAGCCAAGTCACAAATTCAAGAGATGGTGAAGCGCATGCTCAAGTTGCCTTCAGTGCCCGGGCCTGATGCTGCAGATGCTTTGGGTTTGGCCATCACTCATGCACATGCCAGTCCATCGATGAACAAGTTGGCCGCTTTGGATGTGCTCAATCGCAAGACACACGGCATGTACCGCGATGGGCGGAGCCACTGATCACCTGTGTGTTTATTTGGCAAGGACCATGCGGTCGCGATTGGCCAAAGAAGGAAACACTTTAATGGCTGCAAGCGCCACACCCACAGTGGCCAGACCGCCAAAGATCACAGAGCCGACGGGCCCCCACATGGCCGCTGTGGTGCCAGACTCAAATTCGCCCAACTGATTCGAGGCGCCGATGAAGATGGAGTTAACGGCAGCCACGCGGCCGCGCATGTCGTCAGGCGTTTCCAGTTGCATCAACGTCAGTCGCGTCACCACACTCACGTTGTCGGCGGCTCCTGCCACCATCAAGGCAAACATCGACAGCCCAAAATGTGTGGAAATGCCAAATACAAAGTTGGCCAAGCCAAACACCGCTACAGCAATCAGCATCCAGCGACCCACACGGCGTTCGATGGGCCACTGCATCAAAACGGCAGCCATGATCAGTGCGCCGACTGCAGGAGAAGATCGCAGCAACCCTAAGCCCTCGGGGCCAGTATGCAAAATATCTTTGGCGTAAATAGGCAGCAATGCCGTGACACCGCCCAACAGCACCGCAAACAAATCCAAAGCAATCGCACCCAGCAACACTTTGTGATGCCATACAAAGTAAGCACCTGCCAACACACTGCGCAAATCTGCGGCTGCTTTGGAGGGTTTGTGCTCGTATCGCACAGACAAGGCGAGTAAAAATGCAATGAACAACAATGCGGCGCAACTGGCATAAACCGCGTTGACATGCACGGCATACAAGATGCCACCCAATGCAGGACCGCCAATGACCGCCGTCTGAACGCCGGTAGAACTCAAAGCCACTGCGCGTTGCAACAAATGACTTGGCACCAAGTGCGGCGTCAGCGCTTGCTGTGTGGGCATTTGAAAAGCGCGCACCATGCCCAAGACCGCAGAGATAAACAACACCCACTCACGCGTCACCTCGTGGGCCGCAGTTCCCCAGACCAAGAGACCCGCCACGGCCGCTTGGATCAGCATGCACGTTGCATAAATGTGAACTTTGTGAACACGGTCCACAATTTGTCCGGCTGGCAGTGTCAGGATCAGGGCTGGAACGAATTGAAACAAGCCGACCAAACCCAAGTCCCAGGCACTGCCAGTGATTTCGTACATGTGCCAAGCCAAAGCCACCATCAACATTTGGGTGGCCAAGATGCCAGCCAAACGTGCCAACCAAAAGCGCAAGAAGGGTTGGTGCGACAAGAGGTCGCGCAGGGAGGACTTAGCAGCCAAGTTCATGAACAGGCATTACCAGGCACGAACAGGCAACGCAAAACCCTCGGGCGCTTTTTTGACATCGTCAAAGCTGACGATTTCATAAGCATCAGGCTGTTCTAACAAAGCGCGCAGCAATTGGTTGTTCATGGCGTGACCCGAACGGAACGCGGTGTAGCTGGCAATGAAGGGCTTGCCAATGATGTACAAATCACCCATGGCATCCAAAATTTTGTGTTTGACGAACTCATCGTCGTAACGCAAGCCGTCGCTGTTCAGAACTTTGTAATCGTCCATCACAATGGCATTGTCGAGACCACCGCCCAGCGCCAAGCCGTTGGAGCGCAACATTTCAACGTCTTTGGTAAAACCGAAGGTCCGTGCACGGGCAATGTCGCGGGCGTACACATCACGGCCCATGTCAAACACCACTTGCTGACCTGTGGAGTCGACCGCAGGATGATGAAAGTCAATTTCAAAACTCAGACGGTAGCCATCATAGGGCTCGAGTTTGGCCCACTTGACGTTTTCACCTTGGCCATCGCGCACTTCCACCGGTTTGATCACACGGATGAATTTTTTAGGCGACTTTTGCAGCTCGATGCCCGCACTTTGCAATAAAAATACAAACGAAGAAGCCGAGCCATCCAAGATGGGGACTTCTTCTGCGGTGATGTCAATGATCAGGTTGTCGATGCCCAAGCCAGCACAGGCCGACATCAAATGCTCAACCGTGTGCACCTTGGCTTGGCCACTGGAAATGGTGGAGGCCAGGCGCGTGTCGGTGACACTGAGCGCATTGATGTGAATGTCGACAGGTTCGGCCAAATCAACACGTCGAAACACGATGCCCGTGTCGACAGGCGCAGGCCTGAGTGTTAACTCAACCCGCTGGCCGCTGTGCAAACCCACACCCACGGCCTGGGTGAGGGTTTTGATGGTTCTTTGAGCAAGCATGGGTTGATTTTAAATTCTCAAGCCCAAGCTTGCACAACGAGGGGATTTGAAGCCCACTGCGTCTGAAAGATGCTCAAAAAATCAGTCTGCTTGCTTGCGCAAGAAGGCTGGAATTTCAATATCGTCCATGCCAGCAGATGCCATGCCGTCCACTTTGGCCGCAGCCTGTGTCCGGTTGGTGCGCCACACGCTTGGCGTGTTCAAGCGGCCGTAATCACCACCCAAAGCAGGGCTCTGACCACCCAATGTCGGCATCACTGCATCTTGCGCATCCACTGTGAATGGCACGTTGTCAGTTCCAGTGCGCAGCACTTGCAGCGGAGGGGCTGTGCGACGTGCACCTTGGCTGGACAAACCAGTGGCCACCACGGTCACGCGGATTTCATCGCCCAAGCTTTCGTCATAAGCCGTACCGTAGATCACGTGTGCGCTTTCGGAGGCATAAGCACGGATGGTGTTCATGGCTTGCTTGGATTCGCTCAATTTGAGTGAGCCTTTGGCAGCACTGATCAAAACCAACACGCCTTTGGCACCCGACAAATCGATGCCTTCGAGCAAAGGACAAGCCACAGCTTGCTCAGAAGCAATGCGTGCGCGGTCAGGGCCGCTGGCAGAGGCAGTGCCCATCATGGCTTTGCCGGGCTCACCCATCACTGTGCGCACGTCTTCAAAGTCAACGTTCACGTGGCCAGGCACATTGATAATTTCTGCAATACCGCCGACAGCGTTTTTGAGCACGTCATTGGCGTGCGCAAAGGCTTCGTCTTGGGTCATGTCTTCGCCACCTGGCAATTCCATCAACTTTTCATTCAGCACCACGATCAATGAGTCGACGTTGGCTTCGAGTTCAGCCAAACCAGATTCTGCGCTCTGCATGCGGCGTCCGCCTTCAAAGTCGAAAGGCTTGGTCACCACACCCACGGTCAGAATGCCCATTTCTTTGGCAACGCGTGCAATCACAGGTGCTGCGCCAGTACCCGTACCGCCGCCCATGCCCGCCGTGATGAACAACATGTGCGCACCTTCAATGGCGGCGCGGATGTCTTCCACAGCCTCTTCAGCGGCATCGCGACCTTTTTCAGGCTTGCTTCCAGCGCCCAAACCGGTGTGACCCAACTGAATAAAGCGGTGCGCGGCACTGCGCGCCAATGCTTGCGCATCGGTGTTGGCGCAAATGAATTCAACGCCTTGTACATTGCGCTCAATCATGTGCTCGACCGCGTTACCGCCGCCGCCGCCCACGCCGATCACTTTGATTTGCGTACCTTGGTTGAACTCTTCGACTTGGATCATTTCAATGCTCATGGTGCTCTCCTAAAACTATTGCAGTTGCCTAAATATTGATTTTTGAAAATTTTATTTTTGTTGGATTAAGTGGGATTCAACATCGCTGATGAGGACTCCCCCTTGCCAAGTAAAGTTTTTGCCAGTCCATCAGAAGTTGCCCACGATGAAATCTTTGAAACGAGTGAAGGCGTTGTTCATGGAACCCTTCTTCTGCGAAACTTTGAAACCACGCAAACGTGCCAAACGGGCTTCTTCCATCAAACCCATCACAGTGGCCACACGCGGTTGGCTGACCATGTCAGACAGTGCACCGTTGTATTTGGGGACACCTCGGCGCACGGGCTTCAAGAAAATGTCTTCACCCAACTCAACCATACCGGGCATGACGGCACTGCCGCCTGTGAGCACGATGCCTGAAGACAGAACTTCTTCGTAGCCTGATTCGCGAATCACTTGCTGCACCAGAGAGAAAATTTCTTCAACGCGTGGCTCAATCACACCTGCCAGCGCTTGCTTGGACAACATGCGTGGCGCGCGGTCACCCAGCCCAGGCACTTCCACTTGCGCTTCGGGATCGGCCAACAATTGTTTGGCACAACCACTTTCGACTTTGATGTCTTCAGCGTCTTTAGTGGGCGTGCGCAAGGCCATGGCAATGTCGCTGGTGATCAAATCACCGGCAATCGGGATCACGGCTGTATGGCGAATGGCGCCGTTGGTAAAAATGGCCACATCGGTGGTGCCGGCGCCAATGTCCACGCAGGCCACACCTAGCTCGCGCTCATCTTCGGTCAACACAGCCAAGCTGGAAGACAATGGATTGAGCAACAACTGGTCAACTTCCAAACCGCAACGGCGCACACACTTGATGATGTTTTCTGCGGCACTTTGCGCACCGGTCACGATGTGCACTTTGGCTTCAAGTCGCATGCCGCTCATGCCAATCGGCTCTTTGACATCTTGGCCATCAATCACAAACTCTTGCGGCGCCACCAACAACAATCGTTGATCGGTAGAGATGTTGATCGCGCGCGCTGTTTCAACCACGCGGGCCACATCGGCGGGTGTCACTTCTTTGTCTTTGACCGCCACCATGCCGCTGGAGTTCAAACCCCGAATGTGGCTGCCTGTAATGCCTGTGTTGACGCGGGTGATTTTGCAATCCGCCATCAACTCAGCCTCTTTCAAGGCTTGCTGAATACTTTGAACGGTGGCGTCGATGTTCACCACCACACCGCGCTTCAAGCCGTTGCCGGGTGCCACCCCCATGCCAGCCAGTTTTAACTCACCACCTGGCATGACCTCGGCCACGACGACCATGACCTTGGACGTGCCAATGTCGAGACCGACCACCAAATCTTTGTATTCTTTTGCCATATGTCTAACCGTTCTTGTCTAAATCTTCAATTGACTGTTCAAGGTTTTTTCAAACCATCTACCGCCAAAGTGCTCACACCCCGCAACCTCAAGGCATAACCACTTTCGTAACGCAAATCTGCCGACAACAATGACGTCGCGGTGCGACCATAGCGCGAAGCCACTTGTGTCAATGTTTTGAAAAACAACTGGAGTTTTTCGCCAATTTCTTGTTGCGTACCGTGTCCCAGCTCCAAGCTCGCACCCGACTCAAGTTGCGCAGACCAACTGCCGCGTTGACTCAGCTCCAACTTGTCCAAATTCATGTCCATCTTGGCCATCAAAGGCTTCAGATACTGAAACATTTCCAAGACTGTTTTGGCCTGAGACTCGGGGCCTTTCAGCGTGGGCAAAGCATCGCTGTCAACGTCATCCGCATTGACTTCAAACACTGCACCTTCTGCACTCAAAAACTTGCCATCGCCATCTGCACCCCACTGCGCCACCGGATGAAACTCATCCAAAGTCACGGCCAATCGATTGGGAAACTCGCGGCGCACCAGAGCCGTCCGAATCCATGGGATTTGCTCAAAGGCTTGACGCGCTTGCAACAAGTTCAGGGTAAAAAAGTTACCCGTGAGTTGCGGTAACACATTGGCACGCAAGGTGACCGCATTGCTGTGCGTCACATTGCCACGCACTGTGATGCCCTGAATTGAAAACGCAGGATGCCGCAACAACCAACCAATGCCACTGGCCACGCACATGATCAGGGCCAAGGCAAACATCAGCCCTGAGGTCCATTGCATCAAGCGCACATCCATGGGCAAGGTGATTGGCTTTTTCATGCCACGTCCTTGTCAGATGCAGCATGCTCTAAACCGGCGTTGGCCAGCAAGTGCATGCACAAGCTTTCGTAATCCATGCCCGCCGCCTTGGCAGACATCGGCACCAAAGAGTGGCCCGTCATGCCGGGCGATGTGTTGATTTCCAGCAAGTAAGGCTGGCGCGTTTGCGCGTCAATCATCACGTCCACGCGGCCCCAACCTTTACAGCCCAAGACTTGATAAGCCTTGACCACATGCGCTTGAATGGCTTTTTCTTCGGCTTCAGGCAATCCGGATGGCACCAGGTATTGCGTGTCGTCGGTGAAATATTTATTTTGGTAGTCGTAATTGCCAGCGGGCGCCACAATGCGAATCACAGGCAAGGCGTGCGCAGTATCACCCTCACCCAAGACCGGGCAAGTGACTTCATCGCCGGCAATGAACTGCTCGCACAACACATCGGTATCGCACTTTGCCGCAGCTTGCAAAGCCTGCGGCAATTCGCTGGCTTGAGTCACTTTGGCCACACCAATCGAGGAGCCTTCGCGCGCAGGTTTGACAATGAGCGGTAAACCCAAAGTTTGCAACACATGCGCTTGCGCTTTGTCGCCCAGATTATTTTGCTTGAGCAACACATAGCGCGGTGTGGGCACATTCTCAGACAACCACACGCGCTTGGTCATGGTTTTGTCGATGGCGATGCTCGATGCCATGACACCAGAGCCAGTATAGGGAATGCCCAACAATTCGAGTGCGCCTTGCACCGTACCGTCTTCACCGAAGCGACCATGCAAAGCAATGAAGCATCGCTGGAAACCTTCTTTTTTAAGTTCGGCCAAATCGCGCTTGGCAGGATCAAAGGCATGGGCATCAACACCGCGTGAACGCAACGCAGCAAGCACACCATTGCCCGACATGAAGGAGACTTCGCGCTCGGCAGATAGACCCCCCATGAGCACAGCCACTTTGCCAAAGTTGGAGGTGGTATTGCTCATGCAGCACCTCCCATTTTTTGAACTTGGGCAGGCACTGCGCCGATGGAGCCGGCACCCATGCAAATGACGATATCACCGTCTTTTGCATTGTCAAAAATAGCCTGCGCCATGCCCTCAATTTTATCGACAAAAACGGGCTCAATTTTGCCTGCGATGCGTAAAGCACGAGATAAAGATCGTCCGTCCGCGGCCACGATGGGGGCCTCACCTGCGGCATACACTTCGGACAACAAAACGGTGTCTGCGCCGTGGCTGATCACGCTGACAAAATCTTCAAAGCAATCGCGTGTCCGGCTGTAGCGATGTGGCTGAAAAGCCAGGACCAAACGACGGCCTGGAAAAGCCCCGCGCGCAGCCGCCAAGGTGGCGGCCATCTCGACCGGATGGTGGCCGTAATCGTCAATCAAGGTAAAGCTGCCGGCTTGGCTCAAAAGCTTCACTTCACCGTACCGCTGGAAGCGTCGGCCCACGCCTTTGAAGTGGGCCAATGCGCGCTGGACTGCAGCATCGTCCACACCCAGTTCAACGGCCACCGATATGGCAGCCAGAGCGTTCAAGACATTGTGCTCGCCGGGCAAATTCAAAACCACAGGCAAATCTGGCAAAGTCACACCATTTCGACGCTGCACTGTGAAGTGCATTTGACCGTTTTCAGCCCGAACATCCACCGCCCTCACCTGCGCACCTTCTTTCAAACCGTAGGTGGTCACTGGCCTGGCCAGCAATTCTTCGATGCTGCGCACGCCGGGATCATCGCTGCACAAAATGGCCGTGCCGTAGAAGGGCATGCGATGCAAAAATTCGACAAAGGCCGACTTCAGTTTTTCAAAGTCATGGCCGTATGTTTCCATGTGATCGGCATCGATGTTGGTCACCACCGCCATCACGGGCAACAAATTCAGGAAAGACGCGTCAGATTCGTCGGCTTCCACCACAATGTAATCGCCTGTACCCAGCTTGGCATTGGTGCCCGCACTGTTCAAGCGCCCCCCAATCACAAATGTTGGATCCAAGCCACCTTCGGCCAACACGCTGGCCACCAAACTGGTGGTGGTGGTCTTGCCGTGCGTACCCGCAATGGCCACGCCTTGCTTCATGCGCATCAATTCGGCCAACATGACCGCGCGAGGCACCACCGGAATGTGACGGGCACGGGCCACCAACACTTCAGGGTTGTCGGCTTTGACAGCTGTCGAGGTGACCACCGCATCAGCGCCTTGAACATTGTCTGCACTGTGACCGACATGCGTTTGAATGCCCAAAGCAGCCAAACGGCGCAAGGTGCTGCTGTCTGACAAATCAGAACCGGAAATGGTGTAGCCCAAGTTCAACAAAACTTCGGCAATGCCGCTCATGCCGGCGCCGCCGACGCCGATGAAATGGATGTGACGAATGGCGTGTTTCATGCAGCCAGTGCCTCGCAAGCAGCCACCACATCTTGGGTGGCTTGGGTCTTTTTCAAAGCCCATGCCTTTTCAGCAGAGGCCAACAATTCTTCACGCGTCAGACTGCCCAAGCGCGCTGCCAAAGACTCAGGGGTGAGTTGGGCTTGCGGCACCAACCAGCCAGCGCCTTGCTGGACCAAGAAATTGGCATTGGTCGTTTGATGATCGTCCACTGCAAATGGGAAGGGGACATAAATGGCCGCGGCGCCTACGGCCGCAATTTCTGTCACCGTGCTGGCACCTGCACGGCAAATGATCAGATCGGCATCGGCAAAGGCTTGCGCAGTGTCGTCAATGAAGGGCGTCAATGCGGCCTGAACACCGGCTTTGGCGTAATTGGCACGCAAAGCATCGATCTGTTTGGCACCACTTTGATGCACCACCACGGGTCGCTGCGCCTCAGGCAGCAGCGCCAAAGCTTGAGGCACGATGTCGTTCAAAGCTTGTGCACCCAAACTGCCGCCCACCACCCAGACTTTCAAAGGCCCAGTTCGACCGGCAAAACGTTCAGCGGGTGTGGGCTTGTTCAAGAAATTTTGGCGCAATGGATTGCCCACCCAAACGCCTTTTTTCAGAACATTGGGGAACGCGCAGAAAATGCGATCGGCCACACCGGCCAGCACTTTGTTGGCCAAACCGGCCACTGAATTTTGCTCGTGCAACACCAAAGGCTTGCCGACCAGCACCGACATCATGCCGCCGGGAAATGTGATGTAGCCACCTAGGCCGACCACCACATCGGGTTGCACGCGGCGAACCACTTGCAAACTTTGCCAGAACGCCTTGAGCAAACGCAGTGGCAACAATGCCAAACTCAGCATTCCTTTGCCACGCACGCCACCAAACTCGACCGGCTCGAATGCAAAACCACGCTGCGGAACATATTGGCTTTCCATGTTGCCAGGCACACCCAACCAGTGAACGCGCCAACCGGCATCACGCAAAGACTCGGCCACAGCCAAGCCAGGGAAAATGTGCCCGCCAGTACCGCCCGCCATGATCAATGCGCAACGACTCATGAACGGCCACCTCGCATCATTTGTTTGTTCTCGGCATCGATTCTCAACACAATGGCAACGGCCACCATGTTGAGCAAAATGGCCGAACCGCCATAACTCATCAGCGGCAAAGTCAAGCCTTTGGTCGGCAATGCACCCAAGTTCACACCCATGTTGATGAAGGACTGAAAACCAATCCAAATGCCGACACCCTGCGCCACCAAGCCAGGGAAGGTGCGGTCCAAGGCCAAAGCTTGTCGGCCAATCACCATGATGCGACGGCTGAGCCACAAGAACATGCCAATGACGGCAATCACGCCCACCAAACCAAACTCTTCACCTATCACGGCCAACAAAAAGTCGGTGTGCGCTTCTGGCAACCAATGAAGTTTCTCCACGCTGCCGCCCAGTCCAACGCCAAAAATTTCGCCACGGCCAATGGCAATCAATGAGTGTGACAACTGGTAGCCTTTGCCCAACGCATGCGTGGGGTCCCATGGATCGAGGTACGCAAAAATGCGTTCACGACGCCAAGGCGATGCGGCAATGATCATGGCAAACGCAAACACCAGAATGGCCAGAATCAAGAAGAACATGCGGGCATTGACACCGCCCAAAAACAAAATACCCATGGCAATGATGGCAATCACCAAGAAGGCCCCCATGTCAGGTTCGGCCAACAAGAAAATGCCGGCCAGACCAACAGCCGCCCCCATTGGCAATACCGCGCGGAAGAAGCGTTCTTTCACTTCCATCTTGCGCACCATGTAGTCTGAGGCGTAAATGATGACGGCCAGTTTGGCAAATTCAGAGGGCTGAAAATTCATCACCCCCAATGAGATCCAGCGACGCGCACCGTTCACACCTTTGCCGATGAAGGGCAGCAACACAGCGGCCAACAACACCAAGGACAAAATGAACAAAGGCCGCGCATTTTTTTCCCAAGTTTCCAAAGGAACTTGAAAGGCCAGCAATGCCACACCAAAACCAATCACGATGGAGATGATGTGACGAATCAGAAAATGAGTTTGGGCGTAGCGAGAAAACTTGGGGTTGTCCGGCATGGCGATGCTGGCCGAGTACACCATGATCATGCCCCACATCAGCAAGGCGACCACCACCCACACCAAGGCTTGGTCAATGTTTTGAATCTTGCCTTGTGCAGAGCCATTCTTGGCGTAGTCATAGCTGCCCAAATTGACCGGCAAGCCCACCTCGCCTGCTGCTTGCACAGACGCGCCACCGCCAACGCGACTGAACAAGCCAGCGCTCCAAGCAGATAAGCGTGCCATCAACGCACTCATAGAGAAGACTCCAGCATTTGGCCAGCGGCCTCTGCAATCTCAGCCACGGCTTGGCAGAAAACTTGCGCACGGTGCGGGTAATCACGGAACATGTCAAAACTGGCGCAAGCCGGTGACAAAAGCACCGCATCGCCGGGCTGTGCCACCTCTTTGGCCGCATGGACTGCCTCGGGTAGCGTTGTGGCATCGATCAAAGGCACGCCACACAATTTCAATTCTTCACGAATGATCGGCGCATCTCGTCCAATCAACACCACCGCACGTGTGTAACGCGCAACGGGCTCAGCCAAGGGTGAAAAGTCTTGACCTTTGCCGTCGCCACCCAAGATCACCACCACGCGACGCTCAGAGCCCAAACCTACCAAAGCCGCCACGGTGGCACCCACGTTGGTGCCTTTGCTGTCGTCGAAGTACTCAATGTCATTGACGATGGCCACAGATTCCACACGGTGAGGCTCGCCTTTGTATTCACGCAGGCCAAACAGCATGGCAGCCAAACTGCAACCCGTGCTAGTGGCCAATGCCAATGCAGCCAGTGCGTTGACCGCATTGTGACGACCGCGAATGCGCAATGCATCGGCAGGCATCAAGCGTTGAATGTGAATTTCTTCGACTTCGCCTTTGCGCAGGCGGCGTGTTTCATCAGACTCCAATGCACGCACCAACCAAGTCATCCCATTGACTGTTTCCAAACCAAAATCACCGGGGCGCTCAGGCATGCTGGCACCATAGGTGATGTGCTCTCGCACAACGGGTTTTTGCAGCTTGGCACGAATGGGCTCGGGCAGCATGGCCATCACGCGGGCATCGTCACGGTTCAGCAGCATCAATGTCTGCTCACCGAAAATGTTTTCTTTGGCTGCAGCATAAGCATCCATGCTGCCATGCCAGTCCAAATGGTCTTGTGTGACATTCAGCACGGTGGCAGCGCTGGGCTCAAATGGACCTGCGTTGTCCAATTGAAAACTGGACAGCTCCAAGACCCAGACTTCTGGCAATGCGTCATCGATGCATTCACGCAAAGTGTCTAACAAGGTGGGGCCAATGTTGCCGGCCACCTTGACTGTTTTGCCCGCACGCTCTATCAACTGTCCCGTCAAAGCGGTGACCGTGGTTTTGCCGTTGGTACCCGTGATGGCCAACACTTTGGGCGCGTACTCACGCGTTGCTTTCAGATTTTCAAGCGCCTGCACAAACAAGCTAAGTTCGCCACCAGTCCAAAGCCCCATCGCCTTTGCCGCATCCAGCACAGGTGCGGTGTCGGCCGGTGCCAAACCTGGGCTGGCAAAGACCGCACGAATGGCTGTGCCTTCGACCAAACTTGCATTGAATGGGCCTGAGACCCAATGCACTTCAGGCAATTCACTTTGCAAGATGCTCAAATTGCCCGGCGCTTCACGCGTATCGGCCACCGTCACTTCTGCACCTGCAAAAACACACCAACGCGCCATGGCCAAGCCCGAAGCGCCCAGCCCCAAAATCAAAATGTGTTGGCCTTGAAGGTAGTTCATGCTTATCTCAACTTCAAAGTCGACAGACCCACCAGGCACAGAAGCATGGTGATGATCCAAAAACGCACAACCACTTGGGTTTCTTTCCACCCACTCTTTTCAAAGTGATGGTGCAAAGGCGCCATCTTCAAAATGCGCCGGCCTTCGCCATATTTCTTTTTGGTGTATTTGAAGTAAGACACTTGCAACATCACCGACAAGGCTTCCACCACAAAAATACCGCCCATGATGGCCAGCACAATTTCTTGACGCACGATGACCGCAATGGTGCCCAAAGCACCACCCAACGCCAAGGCACCTACATCCCCCATGAACACTTGTGCAGGATGCGTGTTGAACCACAAGAAAGCCAGACCTGCGCCCGCCATGGCAGCGCAGAAAATCATCAATTCACCTGCACCAGGGATGTAGGGTAAGAACAAGTACTTGGCATAGACAGAACTGCCCGTGACATAAGCAAACACACCCAACGTAGAACCCACCATCACCACAGGCATGATGGCCAAGCCGTCCAAGCCGTCGGTCAAGTTCACAGCATTGCTAGAACCCACAATGACCAAGTAGGTCATGACCATGAAGCCAAACACACCCAAGGGATAGCTGACCTCTTTGAAGAAAGGCACCAACAAACCCGCTTTGGGGGGCAAGTTCACATCAAAGCCAGAAATGACCCACTTCACAAACAAATCCAACACACGCAGATTGGAACTTTCGGAAATACTGAAAACCAAATAGAACGCAGCGAGCAAACCAATCATGGATTGCCAAAAATATTTCTCGCGTGAGCGCATGCCCTCTGGATCTTTGTTAACCACTTTGCGCCAATCGTCGACCCAGCCAATGGCACCAAAGCCCAGCGTCACAATCAGCACAATCCACACAAAACGGTTGGAGCCGTCAAACCACAGCAAGGTGCTGATGGCAATCGACAACAAAATCAACACACCGCCCATGGTCGGGGTACCGCTTTTGGCCAAATGTGTTTCCATGCCATAGCCGCGCACAGGCTGGCCAATTTTCAAAGCAGCCAAATGGCGAATGACGGCAGGGCCTGCAATCAAGCCAATCAACAGCGAGGTCAAGGCGGCCATGACGGCGCGGAAAGTGATGTACTGAAACACGCGCAAAAAGCCCCACTCGGGCGATAAACTTTGCAACCACTGTGCCAAATTAAGCAGCATGAACAGACTCTCTTTCGTTTGCTTGAGCTGACTCGGTCAGCACGCGCAAGCTCTCCACCACGCGCTCCATTTTCATAAATCGCGATCCTTTGATCACCACACTGTTGCAACTTGGCATGTGCGACACCACGGCGGCTTGCAACGCTTCCATCGAGTCAAAGTGTCGAGCACCGGCAAACGCCTGACTGCTGTGCACGCACAAATGCCCCAAAGTAAACAGCGCTTCAATGCCACTTGATTTGGCATAAGTGCCCACTTCAGCGTGAAACTCAGGGCCTTGTTGACCCACTTCACCCATGTCACCCAACACCAACAAACGGGGCGCAGGCAGTTCAGCCAGCACATCAATGGCAGCGCGGACAGAATCAGGATTGGCGTTGTAAGTGTCGTCCACCAAGGTGTAAGCATGGCCCTTGATCTGCCATTGCGAAGTTTTCGAACGACCTTTGACAGGCTCAAAACTCTCGAGCCCTTTCACGATGTCAATCAAAGCCATGCCTGCCGCCAAGGCACAGGCCGTAGCGGCCAAGGCATTGAGCACGTTGTGACGGCCCGCAATGTTCAAACGGCAAGGCAGTGTTTGGGATGCGGTCACCAGATTGAACTGCCAAGCACCTTGAGTCCATGCAATGTCATGTGCTTGCACGTCACCCACATCAAAGCCAAACGTGATGAATTGCCGTTTGCCCGCCAACTCGCGCCACAAACTTGTGTAGACATCGGCGGCAGGAAAGACGGCAACGCCATCGACGGGCAGCGAACGTATGACTTCGGCATTTTCGCGGGCGACAGCTTCCACTGTGGCCATGAATTCTTGATGTTCGCGTTGTGCGTTGTTGACCAAACCCACGGTGGGTTGGGCATAACGCGCCAGCACTTCAATTTCACCCGGATGGTTCATGCCCAACTCGACCACAGCGCGGCGGTGTGCAGCACGTAAATTGAACAAGGTCAGCGGCACGCCAATTTCGTTGTTCAAATTTCCTTGAGTCGACATCGAGGGGTGTGATGCATCAGCACGCAAGATCGACGCAATCATTTGCGTTACGGTGGTTTTGCCATTGCTGCCCGTTACGCCAATCAAAGACAACTCAAACTGACGACGCCATTGTGTTGCCAGCGCACCCAAAGCCTCACGTGCATTGGGCACATAAAACGCCGGAATGTGAACACCTTGCAGATGCTTCAAGGTGTCACTGCTTTGCAAATCAGGGGTTTCAAACACAAGCGCAACAGCACCTTGTGATTGGGCCTGTAACAAAAATGCAGCACCATCGAAGGTCTCACCCTTCAAGGCCACAAACAAATCACCGGCCACCACGCTGCGGCTGTCCGTGCGAACTGCCTGAATCATCACAGACTGTGCTCGCGCTGCGGTGAGTGTGCCAGGCACCACTTGGGCATGGGGTAGCCAGGTTTGCAATTGGCGCAATGTGAAGTTCATGCCTGAGCCTCCATCGAGGGCAAGCAATTGGCACGTCGCACCAGCGCTTCGTGCGCATGGACGCGGTCATCAAAAGCATGTTTGACACCTGCAATCTCTTGGGTGTCTTCATGACCTTTGCCTGCAATCAAAATGACATCGCGGGCACTTGCTTGCTTCACCACATGGGCAATGGCCTTGGCACGGTCAATTTCTTGATGCGCTCTTTGCGGCATCTTCAAGCCAGCCAGCATGTCTTGCACAATGGCTTGCGGCGACTCTGAGCGAGGGTTGTCACTGGTCAACACCACATGATCGGCCAAAGACTCTGCAGCGGCAGCCATCAAAGGACGCTTGCTGGCATCGCGATCACCGCCACACCCCAGCACGCACCAAAGTTGAGAACCCAAATCTTGCGCCACCCGCTTCAAAGTGGCCAAGGTTTGAACCACCGCATCGGGGGTGTGCGCATAGTCCACCACAGTCAATGGCAATTCAATGCCTTCAACACCTGAAACTTTTTCCATGCGGCCTGGGACCGCTTGCAGACGTGCACAAACTTCCACCACTTTGACCAACGGAATGTTCAAAGCGCGCAATGACGCCATCACGCCCAGCAAGTTGTCCACGTTGTAATCGCCCATCAAGCCCGTCTGGATGTGCAAGACCTGGCCAGCCTCTTGGACGTCAAACGCCATGCCAGCCGCTGTGCGCTGTAAATTCAAAGCTTGCAAACGTGCAGACTTGCCCTGACTTGAACAAGTCCACAAGTCTGTTTTTTGATGCGCCTGCAACTGAAGGGCCAATTCCGCACCTTGTGCATCGTCGACGTTGACAACGGCCACCTGCAAACCAGGCCATGCAAACAAGGCTTCTTTGGTTTGCCAATACGCCGCCATGCTGCCGTGGTAATCCAAATGGTCTTGTGTGAAATTGGTGAACACAGCCAGTTGAATGTGGGTGCCTGCCAGACGCTGTTCGGCAATGCCAATGGAGCTGGCTTCAATGGCGCAATGTGTGACACCCGCCGAGACAAAATTGCGAAACTGCGCTTGCAACAACACAGGGTCTGGCGTGGTCATGCCCGTGGACACCAACTGTGGTGGCTCGCCCACACCCAAAGTACCGACCACGGCGCAGCGGGAAGGATGCGCGTTGTCGCTCAGTGCATTCAAAGCTTGCGCCAGCCACCAGGTGCTGGATGTTTTGCCGTTGGTACCGGTCACCGCCATGACTTTCAAGGCCTGACTGGGTTGTTCGTAATAAGCGTCAGCGATCCAACCTGTATCCGCTTTCAAACCAGCGTAAGTGGCCAGTTGCGCGTGCGATTGGGTCAGCGTTTCAAACCACTCTGGTGTCCATTGTTCGCTGCCTTGTGCTTCTACCAAACAAGCACTGGCACCCTTGGCAACGGCCGAAGAGACATAGGCACGGCCGTCGGTGGCAGCGCCAGGCCAGGCGATGAACGCATCACCGGCTTTGACCAAACGACTGTCAGTGCACAACACACCTGTCACGTGCTGACGCAACCATTGCGCGGCTTGAGTAGGACTGTGCAGCATTTGCATCAGAACGACTCCTCTACACCGTTGGCCACAATTTGGGGCTTGACACTCATGTCAGGCTGGACACCCAACAAACGCAAACTTTGTTGCACCGTTTGGCTGAACACAGGGGCCGCCACATCACCGCCGAAATACACACCATTGCTAGGCTCGTCAATCATGACCGCCACCACAATGCGAGGGTGCTCAATGGGCGCCATGCCCACAAACACACCGCGGTATTTTTTGCCAGCGTAGCCCTTGCCTTCTTGCTTGTGCGCAGTACCCGTTTTGCCGCCCACGGAATAACCGACAGCTTGCGCCTTGGGTGCCGTGCCGCCAGGGCCTGCTGCCAAATTCAACATGTGGCGCATGGCTTGTGCGTTCTCTGGACTGATCACGGGCACACCCACTGGAATTTGCCCATTCTTGATCAAGGTGGCAGGCAAAGATTTGCCGTCGCTTGCAAAGATGGTGTAAGCCCGCGCCATTTGGAACAAGCTGACCGAAATGCCGTAGCCATAGCTCATGGTGGCCTGCTCGACAGGGCGCCAAGTTTTGGCAGCACGCAAACGACCACTCACCACACCCGGGAATGGCAATTGTGGTTTTTGACCCAAGCCAACCGCTGTGAACATTTCCCACATTTCGCGCGGTTGCATCTGCATGGCAATTTTCACTGTGCCCACATTGCTTGATTTTTGAATCACTTCATTCACAGACAAAGCGCCATGTGGGTGTGAGTCTGTGATGGTGGAGCCCGTGATATTGATTCGACCCGGTGCCGTTTGAATGACGGTTTCAGGTTTGATCAAACCCTTTTCCAGACCCAGCGCAATGGTGAACGGCTTCATGGTAGAGCCAGGCTCAAAACTGTCGGTGAGTGCACGGTTGCGCAATTGTTCGCCACTCAAGTTGACACGTTTGTCTGGTGAGTAGCTAGGGTAATTGGCCAATGCCAAAATCTCACCCGACTGCGCATCCAATACCACCACGCTGCCTGCCTTGGCTCTGTTTTGCAACACCGCTTCTCGCAGTTTTTGGTAAGCAAAAAACTGCACTTTGCTGTCAATGCTCAATTGCAAATCTTCACCATCCACGGGAGGTGTCATTTGGCCCACATCTTCAACCACACGACCCAAGCGATCCTTGATGACGCGACGCGCCCCGGATTTGCCTGAGAGTTGGTTTTGGAAAATCAACTCAATGCCCTCTTGACCTTTGTCTTCCACATTGGTAAAGCCCACAATGTGTGCCGCAGCTTCACCCTCAGGGTACAAGCGCTTGTATTCTTTGATGCTGTAAATGCCTTTGATGTTCAAAGCCAAAATTTCCTTGACCACCGGCTCGTCCATTTGGCGACGCAGCCACACAAAGGTCTTGTCTTCGTTCTCTAATTTCTTGGCCAATTCGGCCGGCGTCATCTCCAGCAATTTGCCCAACTGACGCAAACCTTCTGGCGAGCGATCAATTTCTTCAGGGTTGGCCCACACGCTGGGCGCAGGCACACTGGAAGCCAAAATCAAGCCATTGCGATCCAAGATGCGGCCGCGGTTGGCAGGCAATGTGAGCGTTCTTGCAAAACGAACCTCACCTTGACGCTTGAAAAAAGCATTGTCAAAAACTTGAACATAAGATGCACGCACAGCCAAGCCCACAAAGGCCATGGCCATGGCAGCCACAATCAATTTGCTGCGCCAAACGGGCGTCTTGCTGGCCAACAGCGGGCTGGAAGAAAGCTGAACACTGCGGCTCATGGCTTCGCTCCAACTGATTTGTCTTCTACTTTTGCGGCTGGCACTTGCAAGTCAGCGGGTTGCTTCACGTATTGCGTGATGCCTGGTGTGACCAAGCGCATTTGCAGTTGTTGCTTGGCAATTTGTTCGATGCGAAGTGGTGATGCTTGAGCACGCCGCTCGACTTGCAAACGCTCATGCTCCAGCTCAAGTCGCGTGGCTTCTTTGGTGGCAGCTTCTAAGGCCATGAATGAGCGACGTGCTTCGTAGTGGCTGTGCACCAAAAACATGGCAGAGAAAATAATGGCGATCACCAAAAACACATTGAGGCGTGTCATGCGGCCACCTCGGTTCTTTCAGCCACACGCATGATGGCGCTGCGAGCGCGCGGATTGGCCGCTACCTCAGCCTCGCTGGGACGAATGCGTTCCAAGGCCTTCAATTTCATGGCCTGCGGCACGGCAAACGGTGCGCGTCGGTCATAGACCTCTTTAGAGTGCTTCGCAATGAACTGCTTCACGATGCGATCTTCCAAGGAGTGAAAACTGATCACCACCAAACGACCACCCGGCTGCAACACTTGAAGACTGGCTTCTAGCGCTTGTTCAAGCTCCTCAAGCTCGGCGTTGATGAAAATCCGAAGAGCCTGAAATGTCCGCGTTGCAGGGTCCTTGCCCGGCTCGCGGGTTTTGACCGTGTTAGCCACGATCCCGGCCAAATCGGCGGTGGATGAAATTGGGCCCCGCTCTTGTCTGCGAGCCACAATCGCCTTTGCAATCGGAAAAGCAAACCGTTCTTCGCCATAGTCACGTACAACCTCCGTGATCTGATCAACGCTGGCAGAGGCCAGCCACTCAGCCACACTCTGACCGCGCGTGGTGTCCATGCGCATGTCTAAGGGGCCATCGAAACGAAAAGAAAAACCCCTGTCGGGGTTGTCAATTTGAGGGGAGCTGATGCCCAGGTCCATCAACACGCCGGCGATGCTGCTTGCAGGCAGCTCGCCCAGGTTGCGAAAGCCTTCGTGCCGGATTGAAAACCGAGCATCTTGAATTTGCGCAGCCTCTGCAATCGCTTCGACATCTTTGTCAAAAGCGATGAGCTGTGCACCTTCTGGCAAGCGCGACAAAATCAGACGCGAATGACCACCACGGCCAAAGGTTGCATCGACGTAAGTATTTTTCTCGGCGGCTTCGCCTGCATTGCCTAACAATGCATCGACCGCTTCAGTGAGCAAGACGGTGGTGTGTTGCCAAGTACTTGTCGTCACGCAGGCCTCAGAACGAAAAGTCCTTGAAGACATCGGGCATGGCGCCCTGCATGGCCTTGGCTTCTTGTGCGTCGTAGGCAGTCTTGTCCCACAACTCAAAATGATTGCCCATGCCGAGCAAGATGGTGTCTTTGGCAATGCCGGCGGCTGCGCGCAACTCAGGCGATACCAACACACGACCCGTGCCATCCATTTCAACATCCATGGCATTGCCCAAGAAAATGCGCTTCCACCACTGGGCTTCCATGGGCAACTGTGCAATGCGTTCGCGAAAACGCTCCCACTCTGTTCGCGGAAACACCATCAAACAACCGTGAGGGTGCTTCGTGATGGTCAACTGACCACCCGCTGTGGCGCTCAAGACCTCGCGGTGACGCGTAGGCACCGACAGGCGGCCTTTGGCGTCCAAACTCAACGAAGATGCACCTTGAAACACTTGATTCTCGATTCCTGGTCAATACACACGCAATTTGGGTATTTCTCCCACTTAATTGCACTTTTTTGCACTGTATCAGGAATTCACAGCATCACAAGAGGGTTTTTGAGTTTTTTTCAATGAAATCAAGGGCTTAGGACACACTTCGCATCATATTTTGCTGCAAAAAATCGTTGAAAATTAGGCACTTAGAAGTTTGTCTGCAAGTAACTTATGAGGCTTTTCGAGTGTCAAAATATTTTCATAAATTTCATAACTTTTTCAATCTGAGCATCGCAGCCAATGTTCAGACGAAAAAAAGGCTCCGAGTGGAGCCTTTTGAGATTGTGAGTTGCAGGCTCACTCAATCCCCAAACATTTTTTGTTTGAGTTCGCGGCGTTGCTGAGCTTCCAAGGACAAATTGGCTGTGGGGCGCGCCAACAAACGGCCAACGCCAATGGGTTCGCCAGTTTCATCGCAATAGCCGTAATCGCCGGCATCAATGCGCTGGATGGATTGCTCAATCTTCTTCAGCAACTTGCGCTCGCGATCGCGCGTACGCAATTCCAGCGCATGCTCTTCCTCAATGGTGGCGCGGTCTGCAGGATCGGGCACCACCACCGTGTCTTCACGCAGATGCTCGGTGGTTTCGCCGGCGTTGGCCAAAATGCCTTGCTTCAACGCAACCAGCTTGAGACGGAAGAATGCCATTTGGGCATCGTTCATGTAGTCGTTGTCGGACATGGCCATGACTTCAGCATCGGTCAGCTGATCTGGTTTTTTGGTTTTCCAGTTGTTGGCCAATTTAGCGTCTTTTTTAACGGCCACAAAGGGGGGAGGAGTGAGAACTTGTGAAGGCATGTTTTGGAGATAACTGGCTTTTGCAGCCGTGGATGCCACCGATTGAGCCATCGATGGCACTGTGATTTGGGCAAGGCGCGCTGAAGGACGAACTGCACGTGCAGGCACATCACCGGTGGCCACTGGCGCTGCGGCAACTGCTGCAGGTGGTGTGGCCATTTTTTCAACTTTGGCGGGTTTAGCGGCTTTGGCCACCTTCTCCGCCTTAACGGGCGCAGCAACAGGTGTCACTACTTTTTCGGAGGCTTTCACCGCGCTTTTGGCTGCAGTCTTTGCCACGGGCGTGACTTTGGCTGCTGGCTTGGACGTTGATTGAGGTGCAGCCTTTGTGGCTGATTTAGTTGCGGCTTTCGCTGTGACTTTAGGAGCAACTTTAGGTGCAACTTTAGGTGCCGCTTTAGCAGCAGCCTTCACCACAGGTTTGGCGACAGGCTTTGCCACAGGTTTGACGACGGGTTTTGTTGCAGGTTTCGCTGCAGGTTTCGCTGCAGGTTTCGCTGCGGGTTTTGCGGCAGACTTTGCAGCCAGTTTGGCTTTTGCAACGGGCTTGGCCACTACTTTCTTGGCCGTTTTAGGCACAGGCTTTGCGGCCAGCTTGGCTTTGACCGGTGCTTTGACCGGTGCTTTGGAGGGCGCTTTGCCAACCGCTTTGGGCGTTTGCTTGGATTTCACCACAGGCTTGGAAGCCGCTTTGGCATTGGGCTTGGTCGGTTTGGCCACGGGTTTGGCTGCCGGTTTGACGGCTGCTTTGGTCGCAGCCTTCTTCACAACAGGTTTGCCCTTGGACACGACTTTGGTAACAGCAGTTTTGGCCGCTTTCGCTGGCACTGGTTTGCTCAGTTTTTTAGCGGGTGTCGCCGATTTGGCCTTGGCACTCGCTGCTGAACTGGTTTTCTTCACTGCGGATTTTGAGCTCGTTTTAAGGGGCTTTTTCACGTCCTGACTCCTAGCCGTGGCGGCTTACGCACCTTCGCAGGCACCAGCCATTTGCAAATGAATTGTGGTCATCGGCTCATTTGCGTCAAAACCCATATTTTTCGACCTTCTGGGCGCATCAGGGTGCCAATTAAGGTACCCCGTCAGGGCGCAGATTGTAGCGACTCAAAGGCCTTAAAACGCTTTCTGAAAAACTAAACCAAACATTGCTCAAGCCCCTGCAACAAAATGTCTTTGGGCAGGTCAATGCCAATGAAGACCATTTTGCTGACTTTGGGCTCGTTTTCAGCCCAAACAGGCCCCAAATCACTGCCCATGAGCTGGTGAACGCCTTGGAAAATTACTTTGCGCTCGGTGCCTTTCATGTTCAGCACCCCTTTGTAGCGCAGCATGCGCGGGCCATACACATTCACAATGGCACCCAGAAAATCTTCCAACTTGGCTGGCTCAAAGGCTTTGTCTGATTTAAAAACAAAACTCTTCACATCATCGTCAAAGTGATGGTGATGGCCATGGCCTTCGCCCTGGTGAGATGGGTGCTTGCAGTGCTCGCCATGCTCATGATCGTGATGCTCATGGCCGTGGTCGTCGGCATGCTGGTGGTCATGTCCATGGTCATGACCACAATGCGCGTCGTGCACATGCGGCTCGTCTTCCTTTAAGAAGTCGGGGTCAATGTCAAGCTTGGCATTCAAGTTAAAGCCGCGCAAATCAAACACCTCAGCCAAGGACACCTCGCCAAAATGCACCACTTTTTGAGGCGCACGAGGGTTCATGTGAGCCAAGCGATGTTGCAAGGCCTCCAGCTCCGTAGACGACACCAAATCAGCCTTGCTGATAAAAATCTGATCGGCAAAACCAACCTGGCGACGCGCTTCTTGGCGATCGTTCAGTTGCTGCGCCGCATGCTTCGCGTCCACCAACGTGAGGATGGAGTCCAATAAAAAGCTCTCGGCAATTTCATCGTCCATGAAAAAGGTTTGCGCCACAGGCCCAGGATCGGCCAAGCCCGTCGTCTCAATGACCACCCGCTCAAAATCCAACTCACCCTTGCGCTTTTGAGCCGCCAAGGTTTGCAGCGTCGTCCGCAAATCTTCTCGAATGGTGCAGCAAATGCACCCATTGCTCATCTGAATGATTTGCTCATTGGTGTCCGACACCAAAATGTCGTTGTCAATGTTTTCTTCGCCAAACTCATTTTCAATGATGGCAATCTTTTGGCCATGCGCCTCCGTCAACACCCGCTTGAGCAGCGTCGTCTTACCCGAGCCCAAAAAGCCAGTCAGGATGGTTGCAGGAATCAAAGCCATGGAAATACTCCGAAAGACAGAAAACAATTGAGGCCTGAAGTGTACCCACCCCAGAAAAAACTCAGCAGGACGAGGATGTCATGGGTGGGCAACGATTTCTGGTACCCCAGCATGAGGCGCCCACCCATGGCATCCTCGTCCTGCGTGCGAGAGAAACACAGTTTCAAAGCTTCTTCACCACCACCAAGCCCTTGAGGTACTCCCCTTCCGGAAAATAAACCGTCATCGGATGATCAGGCGCCCCCTGCAAACGCTCACTGATGTACCCATCCACACCTGCATCGGTACCCGCAGACGCCACAATCTTGTGAAACAAATCGGCACTGATGCCCCCTGAGCATGAGTACGTGAACAACTCCCCTCCAGGCGCCAACAACTTAAATGCCAAGCGATTGATGTCCTTGTAAGCCCGCGCAGCCCTGTCGGCGTGCGCCGCAGTTGGCGCGAACTTGGGTGGGTCTAGCACGATGGCATCAAACTGCACACCCTGCTCAATGAAGGCACGAAGTGACGCATTGACATCGGCATCCATGAACGTGGTGCGCGACAACTCAAAGCCATTCAACAACACATTGGCCTTGGCTTTTTCAAGCGCTGGCCCTGACGAATCAATCGACGTGACATGCGCCGCCCCGCCGGCCAAAGCCGCCACACTGAAACCACCGGTGTAGCAATAGCAATTGAGCACACTTTGAAATTGGCGGAATTTCGTGTGTTGGTAAAAGCGGTAACGGCTGTCGCGCTGGTCCAAGTAAAAACCCGTTTTATGACCCTCCGCAATGTTGAGCGACAGCTGCCATTGATGCTCTTGCAGCGTGAGTTCTGTAGGGCCTTCACCGCGCAGCCAACCCGTGACTTCGGGCAGACCTTCAAGCGATCGCACATTGGCGTCCGAGCGCTCGTACAACTTGGTGAGACCCGTCGCTTTGAGCAGTGCGTCGGCCATCACTTGCTTAAAACGCTCCGTACCACACGAAGTGAACTGCGCCACCAAGGTATTGCCATAGCGGTCAACCACCAAACCTGGCACCCCATCAGACTCGCCATGCACCAAGCGCATGCCATTGCTTTGAATGTCAAACAAACTGCGCGCTTGCACCGACTTTTGAATCAGGCCTTCAATGTAGGCCGCGTCAATGCGCTGCGCCTCGTCAAAGCTCCAGACCCGAGCGCGAATGCGCGAGGTGGGGCTGAATGCCGCCCAGGCCAGGAACACACCTTCGTGTGACTCCACACGCACGGTTTCACCAGCATCGGCACTGCCTTTGGCAATGGCGGATTCAAAAATCCAAGGGTGTTGGCGTTGCAAAGAGCGTTCTTTGCCAGCTTTGAGTCGAATCGTTTTCATGTCGACATTGTCCCACTCGGCAAGGGTCAAAACGCTTGCAGCGGCTTGTGATTATTTTTTCTCTGAATTGCCGGCGCCCCGTTTGGCCCGCGGGTGTGCCGCATCGTAGGCTTTGGCCAAATGCTGAAAATCCAAGCGCGTGTACACCTGCGTGGTGCTGATGTTGGCATGGCCCAGCAACTCTTGCACGGCTCTCAAATCACTGCTCGACTGCAGCACATGGCTGGCAAACGAATGGCGCAGCATGTGCGGATGCACTGGCGTGGCCAAGCCTGCCAGCAAACTGCGCCGTTTCAAACGTTGCCACACCGACTGCGCGGTCAGGCGCGTGCCATGACGCCCCGGAAACAGCGCCAACGCAGCATCCGACAAACCTGGCACCGATTGCGTCATCATGCCCAGCGCCTGGCTGCGCAGTGGCAACCAAGCTTCCAGTGCCTTCACTGCCGCTTGACCCAAAGGCACCGTTCTGCGTTTGCCGCCCTTGCCTTGCACCATCACTTCGGCGCCTTGTAAATCGATCCAGCCTCGTCCTTTTTTTGCAGCTTCTGTACTGGCCACCACGTCCAAGCCCGTCAGTTCGGCCACGCGCAAACCACAGCCATACAGCAGCTCCACCATGGCCGCATCGCGTGCTTCCAACCAAGGGTCGTCTGCTGCCTCGGTGTGCTCGGCCAACTGGACAGCCTCGTCCACGCCCAAGGCTTTGGGCAAAGGCTTGGCCACTTTGGGTGCGCGGACGCCTTCAACGGGATTGTGCGCAATGAGACTTTCGCGCGCCAGCCAATGGTAAAAACCCCGCCAGCCCGACAAGATGAGGGCGATGCCGCGACCCGTGCGGCCGCCGCTGTGCATCTGCGCCACCCACCGACGCACATGCACCGTTTGGACTTGCGCCAAATCGACGTTGGCAGCCAGCGCCAACTCCGACAGTTTTTGCAGGTCTAAGGCATAAAGCGTTGTGGTTCGCTCGGCCAGGCGTTTTTCAAAACGCACATGGTCCAAGTAACGCGCAACGCGTTCGTCCATCCCTTAGCCTCAGTCCTTCGAGGGCAACAAGGCCGACAAAGCCGCGCTGCACAACTCGGCCAAGTGCTCTAGGAAATCGGTGCCCATGCCGCTGTGAAAACGTTGCGCATCGGGCGAGGCCAACACCAACAGACCAAATGGCAATTGATCTTTGCTCAAGCGCAAAGGCAACAAAGCCACAGAGGCCGCTTGCGCAGGCTCTTGCAGCCATTGCACGGCTTCAACGCCAGAGCTGGCCCCCACAAACGGCGCTGTAAAACTGGCGGCGGCTTGCTTCACTTCGTCACTGACCGCTTGGCTGTAATCCGCATTGGCATAGGCTTCTGACACACCCCACAAACGCACACTGACTTGGGGCACTTGGAAACGCATCTCGATGTTCTTCAATGCAGAAGGAACACGCTCGGCCGCAGGCGTCTGCAACAACTCACACGCCCACTTTTGCAGCTTCTCTGTGATGATCATGTTTTCGTTGCCATGGCGAATCATGTCCATGATGCGCATTTCCAGCGCGCGAATTTTGTCGCGCAACATTTGCGCCTGGCGCTCTTGCAAACTCACAGAGCGGTGGTTGTCGGGGCTCAGCAACTGCACTGTGGCCAACAACTGCGCGTGGCGCTCAAAAAAATCAGGCGTGTTGGCCAAAAAATCAGCGATGTCATCTTCGGTGATGGGGTTCATCGGATTGATAGGGGTGGGAGTCATGCCTGTCTTTCAAATCAAGGTAAGTTAGGAACGTCAATCTCGCCTTCAAACACCGACGTGGCAGGGCCCGTCATGAAGACAGCTTGCGACAGATCGTTTTTGGCAAGGCCATGCCATTCAATGGTGAGGGTGCCGCCATGGGTTTGCACGTCCACTTTGGGGTTGAGCAAACCCATGCGAATGCCAGCGACCACGGCGGCACAAGCACCCGTGCCGCAGGCCAAGGTTTCGCCGGCGCCGCGTTCAAACACACGCAAGCGAACCGCATCGCGGCTCACAATTTGCATAAAACCTGCATTGACGCGGTTTGGAAATGAAGCATGGTGTTCGATCAAGGGGCCTTGTGTGAGCACGGGCGCCGTGTCAACGTTGTCGACAATTTGCACCGCATGCGGGTTGCCCATAGAGACCACGGCCACAGAGGCCGCAGTGGCCGCAGCGCTGGCACCTTGGGTGCTGAGGGGCAGCTGCCACACTTCACAGCCATTCACCAGCGTGTGCTGCAAACTCTCGGCTTTGAACGGCACCTTGGGCAAATCCAAAATAGGTGCACCCATGTTGACCGTCACGCGGCCGTCGGCGTTCATTTGCAATTCAATTTCGCCTTGCTGCACCTTCACGCGAACGCGGTCTTTGGTGGTGAGGCCTTTGTCGCGCACGTAACGCACAAAGCATCGCGCGCCATTGCCACAGTGCTCCACCTCGCCGCCATCAGCGTTGTGAATCACATACTCAAAATCGAGCGTCTCGTTGGGCGCTGGTCGCACCGTCAGAATTTGATCGGCACCCACACCAAAATGGCGGTCGGCCAAGAAACGGTATTGGGCGGTGGTGAAATTGAAACGCCCACGCGTTTCATCGAGCACCACAAAATCGTTGCCCGCCCCTTGCATTTTTGTAAAGCGAATTCGCATGGCCGAATTATCGTCTGTTCGGCGCATTGTTTGAACAATGCCAGCACGCCAATGCGACAAGCCTCGCACTAGGACCGATAATCCATCCATGGTGAGACCTCAACAACTATTGCATCCCCAGCGAGAACCCGCCAACCCACGGCCGGCCGCCACGGTGCTGTTGCTGCGCGACAGTGCCGACGGCCTTGAAGTGCTCATGACACGGCGCTCGCTGACCGCCAGTTTTGCACCTGGCGCTTATGTGTTTCCAGGCGGTGGCATTGACGCTCTTGATGCCGCCTCGCATGCCCAAGCAGTTCGTCGCCCCACGCAAAGTGACTTGCACCTCACGCAAGCCATTGCCGCCATTCGGGAAAGCTTTGAAGAGCTGGGCATTCTGTTGGCCTACCGCGACGACCAACGCATGGCCACCGCACAAGACATTGCCCTGCTCGATCGCAGCCAGCCTTTTGCCGCGCAATGCGCCGCACGCGGCATGCAATTGGCCGCCGATCAGGTGTACGTGCTGGCCCACTGGATCACCGACCGCGATTTGCCCAAGCGCTTTGACGTGCCCTTTTTGGTGGCCCGCATGCCCGAAGGTCAAACGCCGGTGGCCGACGAATCCGAACAGTTCGAGCCCGTGTGGGTGCGCCCTGCCGACGCGTTGCAGCGCCACGAAGCGGGCAGCTTCTTCATCATCTTCCCCACCATTCGCACCTTGCAACGCCTGAGCGCCTTTGCCAGCGTTCAAGCCGTGATGGACGCCTGCGCCGTCAACGACGAGCCTTTGTGGACCAGCTGTCCACGCGCAGCTTGGTTGGCGGGCAAGGAAGAGCGCTACATGGAGCACGAATCGCCCTATGGTGAATTGGCCCTCACCAGCCCCGATGGCCAAATCGTGCACCACCTCGATTGGCAGTCTGATCACCCTGTGGCTTTGCTCAAAAACGTGCAACGCCTCACCGCCCCCAACCCCGGCGTGATGACAGGCCCCGGCACCAACACCTATTGGGTGGGCGACCCCCACAGCGGTTACATCGTGATCGACCCAGGCCCGGCCGACCCCGATCACTTGGACAAAATTTGGCGTGCCACCAGCGGCCACATTCGCATGATTGTGTGCACGCACTCGCACCCCGATCACTCGCCTGGCGCCAAGCCTTTGCAAGCACTGTGCACAAACTTGCCCTGGGGTGTGCCGCCTGTTTTGGGCCTCGCATCGGCCAGCACCGCCAACGCACAAAGTCAGTTCACACCCGATCGCAACGTGGCACACGGCGAAATTCTCCAAGTGGGTGAACATAGCCTCAAGGTCTTGCACACCCCCGGCCACGCCGCCAACCATGTGTGCTTGGCCTTGCTTGAAGATGGCTTGCTGTTCTCAGGTGACCATGTGCTCAATGGCAGCACCACGGTGGTCAATCCACCCGATGGCAGCATGAACGATTACCTCGATTCTCTGGACTTGCTGGCGGCGGAATGCCGCACTCACCAACTCGCTTTCATCTTGCCAGCCCACGGCTATGTGTTGGGCTTTGCCGAACAGGCCATTGCACAGCTCAAGTTGCACCGCTTAAAGCGCGAAGCCAAAGTGATCGCCGCCATGCGGGCCCTGCCGCATGGCACTTTAGAAGACTGGGTGGCGCACGCTTATGACGACGTGCCAGAACGTTTGTGGCCCGTGGCTGCGCGTTCTTTGCAGGCCCATGTCGACCGGATCCAGTCCATGCCGCCTGGCAACAACTGACAAGCACCCTCCATGAACTCAACCGAAGGCATTCGCCTGGCCAAACGCGTGGCCGATATTTTGAAGTGCTCTCGCGCAGAGGCCGAACAAGTGATTGTGGGCGGCTGGGTCAAAGTCAACAACGTGGTGGTGGATGAACCCGCGCACCGGGTCAAAGACGAGCCCATTGACATCCACAGCACTGCGCAACGCGGCAAAGTGCCACTGCTCACCGTGATCTTGCACAAAACCGCGGGGCAAAGCTGTTTGCCCCAAAGCAAAACCCATGTCTGGTCGGGTCTCACACCAGAGATGCGGTCCAACCAAGACCGCTCGGGCATCAGCCTAACGCCTCGCCTGCAAAAAATGTTGCAATGCGCAGCCGCTTTGGAAGATGCCGCCACCGGCTTGGTGGTGCTCACAGAAGACCCCAGCATGCTGCGCAAATTGCAAGATCAGCGCTCACCCCTCGAGCACGAAATGCTGGCCGAGGTGCAAGGCGCTGTCACAGAAGACCAATTGGACGCCATGTGCCCCACCGGTCTGAAAACCAGCATCAACAGCGAAAACCCCAAAAAGACCGGCTTGCGCATGGCTTTCAAGGGCTACCAACCTGGGTATGCCGCCGGTGTGATTGAAAATGCCGGATTGCGACTGATCGGCCTGAAAAGGGTCCGAATGGGCCGAGTATTGATGGCCCCTTTGGCGCCTGGCCAATGGCGCGCCCTCATGCCTTACGAAAGATTTTGAGAAAAATCATCTTTTGGCGCCTTTTTGCGACATTCAAGGGCTTGAAGCCCTTGAAATTCATCAGGTCATCCTCAATTGGTCTTGTAAGTTTGAGACAATGTTCTCAAGATTGTTTCGCCGCTTGCGCTGAAAGGAAAGCACCATGCGTTTGAGCACCAAAAGTCGTTTTGCCGTTACGGCCATGATCGATGTCGCCCTGCGCGAAGATCGAGGCCCCGTCTCGCTCTCGGCCATCAGCGAACGTCACCAAATTTCACTCTCCTATTTGGAGCAGCTGTTCAGCAAACTGCGACAGCACCAATTGGTTGAAAGCACACGCGGTCCTGGCGGTGGTTATTCTTTGGCTCGCAATGCCGAGAAAATCACCATGGCCGACATTGTGAGTGCCGTCGACAGCTCGGCCGAATCAGAAGATGCCAGCAACACAGAAGGCAGCACCTGGATGAGCAGCGATTTGTGGGCCAGCCTCAACGAGAAGATGTTGGCACACCTGCAGTCCATCAGCTTGCGCCAGTTGGTGTCTGAGCAACGCGCCAAGGGCGTAACCGTGGAGCCTGCCCCCTCTGTGGTCAAGCGCGGCGTGTTTGCCAAGCCCAAAAGTCAGCCCGTCAAAATGAACGTGCCCAACTCGGTGTTTGCGTTGGCTGCCAGCTTGGTGCCAACCCGCTGATAAAAGTGTGAAGCCTGCCGATAAGCCGGATTCTGTGCATTGACGTTGCCGTCAATGTGACCGCCATTACTCTGGGCCGAGGGTTGCCCACTCGGCTCGATGCTACCTACCCGCACACTCTCCGGAACCAGATCAACGTGTGCCTATTTGGTATTGCTGCGCGTAGAGATTGCCCGTTTCACCCGAACTGAATCGGCTCGTCTCTGTTGCTCTAATCCTCACCTTGGTGCCTTGCGGCCTTTCGGTGGAGAGGTGTTACCTCCTACGCTGTCCTGTGCAGTCCGGACGTTCCTCCAGTGCGGCCTTTCGGCCCATGGCCAAAGAAAATCTTTGCCCATGGCTTTTCAGCTAGCACCAGCGACGGTCTGGCAGGCTTCACACCCGCATTATCGCCCCACGGCATAACCATATGCGGGAATTGGCAGAACAAGTAGGTCAAAATCCACAACGTAGTTCGAATCTTTCCCCTTCACACCCCAAGGACAGCGACCATGAAAGCTCAAAACGTCTTGCAAACCATTGGCAACACGCCGCACATCCGAATCAACAAATTGTTTGGCGCTCACGCCAACGTGTGGATCAAATCTGAGCGCAGCAACCCCGGTGGCTCGGTCAAAGATCGTATTGCCTTGGCCATGGTGGAAGATGCTGAAAAGTCTGGCGCCCTCAAAGCGGGCGGCACCATCATTGAGCCCACCTCGGGCAACACCGGCATTGGCTTGGCGATGGTGGCCGCCGTCAAGGGTTACAAATTGATCTTGGTGATGCCCGACAGCATGTCGATTGAACGCCGCCGATTGATGTTGGCCTATGGCGCCACCTTCGACCTCACACCGCGCGAAAAAGGCATGAAGGGCGCCATCGCACGCGCCGAAGAACTGGTGGCCACCACGCCGGGTGCCTGGATGCCGCAACAATTTGAAAACCCCGCCAACGTTGATGTGCACGTGCGCACCACAGCGCTAGAAATCTTGGCCGACTTTCCAGAAGGCATTGATGCGCTCATCACTGGCGTGGGAACGGGTGGCCATTTGAGTGGCACCGCCAAAGTTTTGAAAGCCAAATTCCCTCAGCTCAAAGTGTTTGCGGTCGAGCCCACCGCATCGCCTGTGATTTCAGGCGGCGCACCAGCGCCCCACCCCATTCAAGGCATTGGCGCAGGCTTCATTCCAAAAAATCTAGACACCCGCTTGCTGGATGGCGTGATTCAAGTGGACGCTGAAGACGCACGCGAGTACGCACGCCGCTCTGCCCGCGAAGAGGGTTTGCTGGTGGGCATCTCTTCTGGCGCCACTTTGGCTGCCATTGCTCAAAAACTGAAAGACTTGCCAGCGGGCGCCACGGTGCTTGGCTTCAACTATGACACCGGCGAGCGTTACTTGTCGATTGAAGGCTTCTTGCCAAGCTAAACGCGCGATAATCTGTCGGTCTGCTTGATAACCACAAGCCCCACCACCGACAGCCATGATTCGAATTTCTGAACTCAAACTGCCCTTGACCGCCTTGCCGGTCGAAGTTCGCCGTGCGGCGGATGCCCCTTCCGAAACAGACGAAGACCGCATTCCGCCCCCTCACCCCGAAGCAGCATTGCGCCAGCTGGCTGCAAAAGCCTTGGACATCGACGCGCAAGCCATCGATCAACTGCATGTTTTCAAACGAAGTTTTGATGCGCGCAAAGCAGATTTGTTGGCCGTCTTCATTGTCGACATTTGCTTGAAAGATCCAGCGACAGAAACATTGTTGTTGAACCAGTTTTCGGGCAACCCCCACATTCAAGTCACACCCAACATGACCTGGCAAGCGCCTTGTCATGCCCCATCGCATTTTGGCGAACAAGAGGGCGAGCGCCCGGTGGTGGTGGGTTTTGGCCCTTGCGGTATTTTTGCAGCCTTGAGCTTGGCTCAAATGGGCTTCAAACCCATCGTCATTGAGCGCGGCAGCCCCGTACGCCAGCGCACCAAAGACACTTGGGGTTTGTGGCGCAAGAAGACGCTCAACCCTGAAAGCAATGTGCAGTTTGGCGAGGGCGGTGCTGGCACCTTCTCTGACGGCAAGCTCTACAGCCAAATCAAAGACCCACGTCATTTGGGCCGCAAGGTCATGAACGAGTTTGTGAAAGCCGGCGCGCCCAGCGACATTTTGTTTGCCGCACATCCTCACATCGGCACCTTCAAATTGGTCAAGGTGGTTGAAAACTTGCGCGAGCAAATCATTGCACTGGGCGGTGAAGTTCGTTTTGAACAACGCGTGGTCGACATCGACATTGAAACCACCGCATCTGGCCGGCAAGTCACAGGCTTGCACATGGAAGATCGCCACACTGGCGCGCGGTCACACCTGGCCACACGACATGTAGTGCTCGCTTTGGGTCACAGCGCTCGGGATACTTTCACCTTGCTGTACGAACGCGGCGTGTTCATGGAAGCCAAAGCCTTCTCCATCGGTGTGCGCATTGAACACCCTCAAAGCGTGATCGATGCAGCGCGCTGGGGCCGCCATGCAGGTCATCCTTTGTTGGGTGCCGCCGATTACAAACTGGTACACCACGCGCACAACGGTCGTGCGGTCTACAGCTTTTGCATGTGCCCTGGCGGCACCGTGGTGGCAGCCACCAGCGAAGCCGGTCGCGTGGTCACCAACGGCATGAGTCAATACTCTCGCAACGAACGCAATGCCAACGCAGGCATGGTGGTGGCCATTGACCCATCGGACTACCCCCTGGATGTGGCCGCATGGCAAGCCGCCTTTGGTGAGGTCGATGGTTTGAAGTGGGCCATTCAAGCGCAAGCCATGGCCCAGCAAACCCCCAAGGCTTATCACCCGCTGTCGGGCATTGTGTTTCAACGCCAACTGGAATCCAAAGCCTATCTGGCCGGCGGAGAGAACTACACAGCACCGGGACAACTGGTGGGTGACTTTTTACAGGCGCGTGCGTCAACTGATTTTGGAACAGTGCAGCCCTCTTACAAACCAGGCGTGAGCTTGGGTGACTTGTCGCATGTGTTGCCGGTCTTTGCCGTGCAAGCCATGCGCGAAGCGCTGCCGGTGTTTGGTCGCAAGATCAAAGGCTATGACATGCACGATGCAGTGCTGACGGGCGTAGAAACACGCACCTCATCACCTCTCAAAATGAGCCGCGGTGACAACTTTCAAAGCTTGAACACCCAAGGCCTGTACCCGGCAGGCGAAGGCGCCAGTTATGCCGGTGGCATTTTGTCGGCCGGCGTGGATGGCATCAAAGTGGCCGAGGCTTTGGCCCAAGCGATCGTGGCAAAGCCCTGAAAAAACCCTGCATCTCAATGATGCAAGCGCTGCCTCGAGTTACTGGAATGTGTACTTGGTGCCCAAGCTCAACACAGCTTTGCCGCCTTGCTTGCCCCATGTGCCATCAATCTGCAAGCCTGGTAACACATCTCTTCGCAAACCAACACCCACCAAAGGCTTGGACGCACGCTGCGCCACTGCCTCAATGTGAGCGGTCCAATCACCCATGGTTTGTTCCCAGGCCACGCCCCAAGACGGCACGTCTTTGCCTTCAGCATCTCTGGCGCTGACCAAACTTGAATGCAGGGTACCTGCACCCATGTCGCGGCTTGTATTGCCCGCCACAAAAGATTTTTGCCCTTCACCTTTTTGCCATTGCGTCACGCCCAACACCCACGCAAAGTGACAAGATTTTTCTTTGGGTGCTGTCACTTGCATCTTGGCTTGAAAAGTTTGGCTGTGAGGACCACCTGAAAAAGTTCTTACATCTTGTGCAATCAAATCCAAACCGGGCAAAGGCGAGTAAGTGGGTGCGATGGTCAAGGTACGCGAGCCATCGGCAGTGCGGGACCAAAATGTTTCAACGTGAGCAACACCCTGATCGTTCACGTTGGCGTCGTCCACATTCAAAGGACGGCCTGCCTGTGCAGATACACCTAACCAAGACAATGCCAACAGGCTGAAGATTTTTTTCATGAACGAAGTCGTTTCAATCTTAAACAAACAAGACAGGAACCATGGACACCACCAACAACAAGGCCATGGTCCAATTGAAAATACGGCGCAAGCTTTCCTGCTGCAAATAATGTTCTAACCTGGCGCCCAACCACACCCACAAACCCACACTGGGAAAATTGATGGCGCTGAACATCATGCAGGTGAGCACCACAAAAGTGAGCGATGCATCGGTCGGCATGTAGTTGCTGAAATAGCCAATAGACATGATCCAGGCTTTGGGATTGACCCACTGAAAGGCGGCCGCACCCAAGAAGCTGATGGGTTGCGTGGTCTCTTCGCTGTTGCGCTCTGGCGCACCACTGCGGGCTACGCCCCACGCCAAATACACCAGGTAAGCAAAGCCTAAGACCTTCATCACTTGGTACACAAAGGGATAAGCCTTTAGCAAACTTTCGAGGCCCGCGCCGACCAACAGCAGCATCAAAAAGTGACCTAAAGAAACGCCCAGCCAATGCGGCAGTGAGCGCTTCACACCAAAGTTCACGCCCGAGGCCAACAACATCATGTTGTTAGGTCCTGGTGTGACCGAAGTCACGAATGCAAACATGGCCATGGCGGCCACCAATTCGGCATTGAAGTTCATGACTGACTGGCCTTGGGCCATTGCGTATGAAACTTGCCAGGCTTGTCCAAACGCTGATAGGTGTGGGCACCAAAGTAATCACGCTGAGCCTGCAGCAAGTTGGCTGGCAAACGCTCCGTGCGATAAGCATCGTAGTAACTCAAAGCGCTCATGAAAGCTGGCACGGCCACGCCGTTCATGGCAGCCATGGCCACCACCTCACGCAGGTCTTGCTGGCACTCGGCCATCACACGCGCAAAGTGAACGTCCACCAGCAAATTGGTGAGGTCATGTTGGTTGGCAAACGCGCGGCGAATGTCTTCCAGCAAATGCGCGCGAATGATGCAGCCCGCACGCCACACAGACGCCACCTTGTCCATGGGCAATTGCCAGTCGTGCTCTTTGTCGCCCGCTTTGATCAGAGCGAAACCCTGGGCATAGGCGCAAATTTTGGCAGCCAACAAAGCCTTTTGAATTTTGGGCAGGACCTCGTCCAAATTTTGTGCCGCTTGCGGCTTGGGACCTTTGAGCAATTTGGAAGCCACCACGCGCTCGGGCTGCACAGCACTCATGGTCCGCGCAAACACCGCATCGGCAATGGTGGGTGCACTCACTCCCATGTCCAAAGCGATTTGGCTGGTCCATTTGCCTGTGCCTTTTTGTTCGGCGGTGTCCAGAATCATTTCCACCAAGGCGTTGCCTGTTTCAGGATCTTCGTGCGCCAGAATGTCGGCGGTGATGTCAATCAAGTAGCTGCTCAGCTCACCTTGGCCCCATTCACGGAACACCGCACTCTTTTGATGCGCGGTCATGCCCAGGCCCTTCATGAGCGCATAGGCTTCGCAAATCATTTGCATGTCAGCGTATTCAATGCCGTTGTGCACCATCTTCACAAAGTGCCCGGCACCGCCTGGGCCCATCCATTCACAGCAGGGTTGGCCATCGTCGGCTTTGGCCGCAATGGCTTGAAGAAATGGTCGAACCAAAGGCCAAGCTTCTGCGCTGCCTCCTGGCATCAAGGCTGGGCCTTTCAATGCGCCTTCTTCGCCACCACTCACGCCAGAACCAACGTACAAAATGCCGGTGCCATCCAGCGATTCCATTCGGCGCTGGGTGTCACGGTACAGGGTGTTGCCACCGTCAATGACAACGTCGCCGGCAGAGAGCAAGGGGCGAAGTTCTGAGAGCACGGCGTCAACGGGCGCACCAGCGGGCACCATCAGCCAAACACGGCGCGGCAGTTGCAGGTTGGCGACCAAGTCTTTTAATGTAGGGGCCGCGCAAGCGTTCAGGCCTTCTGTGCGTTTGGCAAAACTGTTGCGTTTGTTGTCGTCCAGGTCAAAGCCTGTGACGCTGAAGCCGTTGCGCTCTAAGTTGAGGGCCAGGTTTTCGCCCATGACGCCGAGGCCGATGAGTCCGATGGTTGTTTGCATGTGTCTGTATTTGTCTTCAGAAATTTGTGCTGGATTTTCGCATGGGCATTAGAGGAATGGCGTCACCTCTGTTCAGTGAGCGGTTTGAGCAGAGGCCAAGGGCGGGCTGACGATTTCTGGTACCCCAGTATGAGGAAGCCCGCACTTGGCCTCTGCCCACACTGATTAGAAATTAATGTTGATCTGACCCCATTTATTCCACGGTCACGCTCTTGGCCAAATTGCGAGGCTTGTCCACATCCGTGCCCCGCGCACAAGCCGTGTGATAGGCCAACAACTGCAAAGGGACCACATGCAAAATGGGCGACAGCACCCCATAGTTCTCTGGCATGCGAATGACGTGCACACCATCGCTGCTGGTAATTTTGGTATCGCCATCGGCCATCACATACAGCACACCGCCACGCGCCCGCACCTCTTGCATATTGCTTTTCAATTTCTCAAGCAAAGCGTCATTGGGCGCCACCGTTACCACGGGCATCTCACTGGTCACCAAGGCCAAAGGACCATGCTTGAGTTCGCCCGCCGCATAGGCTTCTGCGTGAATGTAGGTGATCTCTTTTAACTTCAAGGCACCTTCCAAAGCAATTGGATAGTGTGTGCCGCGGCCCAAGAACAGCGCGTTTTCTTTGGACGCAAATTCTTGCGCCCAGCTGATGATTTGAGGCTCCAATGCCAAGACCGCTTGCAGGGCTGCGGGCAAATGGCGCATGGCCTTCAAATGCACCTCTTCGTCAGCTTCACTCAAGCGGCCTTTGCTTTGCGCCAAAGCCAAGGTGAGCAAAAACAAGCCCGCCAATTGTGTCGTGAACGCCTTGGTGGAGGCCACCCCAATTTCTGCGCCGGCGCGAGTCACATAAGCCAATTTGCATTCACGGACCATGGCCGATGTGGCCACGTTGCAAATGGTCAAGGTGTGCGGCATGCCCAAGCTTTGCGCATGCCGCAAGGCGGCCAGGGTGTCGGCAGTTTCACCTGATTGAGAAATGGTGACCACCAAAGTTTTGGGATCGGGCACCGAGTCGCGGTAGCGGTATTCGCTGGCAATTTCCACTTGGCAAGGAATTTGAGCCACCGACTCCAGCCAGTACTTGGCCACGCAGCCGCTGTAATAACTGGTGCCACACGCCAAGATCAACACCTTGTCGATTTCTTTGAAAACTTTGAAAGCACTGCCCGAGTGAGCGCCTTCTTTCACGCCGTCAAACAACTCAGGCACGATGTGCTCCACACCGGCCAAGGTGTCGGCAATGGCGCGTGGTTGCTCAAAAATTTCCTTTTGCATGTAATGGCGGTAAGGCCCCAACTCTGCTGCACCACTGTGGGCGTGCACGGTTTTGACAGGACGCGTCACGCGTTGATGCAAGCGGTCTTCAATCCAATACTTGCCCAATTGAATGTCCACCAAATCGCCTTCTTCAAGGTACACGATTTGATCGGTGACGCCCGCCAGCGCCATGGCATCGCTGGCCAAAAAGTTTTCTTGATGCGATGTGCCCACACCCAAAATCAGTGGCGAACCCGCGCGTGCCCCCACCACGCGTTGGGGTTCGTCTTTGTGAAACACGGCAATGGCATAGGCACCTTTGAGTTCACTCACGGTGCGTTTCACAGCGTCAAACAAATCGCCGTCGTAGACACTGTCCACCCAGTGCGCAATCACTTCTGTATCGGTTTGGCTGGTGAACACATAGCCTTTGGCTTGCAACTGTGCACGCAGCTCGTCGTGGTTTTCAATGATGCCGTTGTGCACCAAGGCCACACGGCCAGGCTTGTCTTTCAAATTCTCCAAACTGCCAGGGCCAGAGCTGAAGTGCGGATGTGCGTTGTGCACCGCAGGCGCGCCGTGGGTGGCCCAGCGGGTGTGGGCAATGCCCGTGCCACTTTCCAAATGGTCGGTTTCAATTTGCGACATCAACTCAGACACTCGCGATGTGCTTCGCGCGCGCTTCAGGCCGCCAGCACCGTGCTTGAGGCTGGCCTCATGAATGGCCACGCCGCAGGAGTCGTAGCCTCGGTACTCTAGGCGCTGCAAACCCTGAACCAAAATGGGAACGATGTTTCGATCGGAAACTGCACCAACAATGCCGCACATGGGTCAATCCTTTAAATTGAATGTGCGGGCATCTTAGGCGTCTTGATTGGAAATTACTCTGTATATTTTCATTAATTAATGAAATAATATTTCATGAAATTAAATTTATGGATTATTATTTCAAAATAAATTGAATATTGAAATATTTAACAATCCTATGAATCCTGATGTCAATCGCTTGCAGAGCAGCTTGGACGCCACCGATCTGCAACTGCTGGCCATTTTGCAAGCCGATGCCAGCATCAGCAACATTGCATTGGCCGACAAATTGCGCATTTCTGCGCCCACCTGCTTGCGCCGCACCAAGCGCTTGCAGCAAGAAGGCTGGATTGAAAAACAAGTGGCCATTTTGTCGTCCGACAAAATGGGGCGGCTCATGGGCCACAACGTGACAGCCCTGATTGAAGTCAGCCTGGACAAACAAGGGGAAGAGCTGTTGCACGCGTTTGAAACACGCGCCATCCAAGAGGCAGCGGTTCAACAATGTTGGCGCGTGTCGCCGGGGCCCGACTTCATGCTGGTGGTGCAGGTACCCGACATGCCGTCTTATTTGGCTTTCACGCAAAAGCTGTTAACGCAAGATGCCAATGTGCGCAACGTCAAAGCTTTCTTCAGCGTGAAGCGTGCCAAATTTGGCACGGAGATTCCACTGCCTACGGCTTAGGCGTTTTCTGTGGCCGCTTCCAATTGGCAATGCTCACCTGTTTGCCACGGGCCACACTCAAAGCACCTGGCTCAGTGCTTTTAGAAATGGTGGAACCACCGCCCACGGTGCCGCCTGCACCAATGGTGACGGGTGCAATCAGCACGCAGTTGCTGCCCACATGCACATCGCTTTCAATCACCGTGCGGTGTTTGTTGGCACCGTCGTAATTGGCCGTGATGCTGCCGGCGCCATAGTTAACGCGCTCGCCCACTGTGGCATCGCCCAAATAGGCCAAGTGATTGGCTTTAGCGCCTTTGGCCAGTGTGGAATTTTTCACTTCCACAAAATTGCCAATGTGCACTTCGGCACCCAGTTGCGCGCCAGGACGCAAGCGCGCAAAGGGGCCAATCAAAGCGCCCTCGCCGACAGTCACTCCCAGTTTTTCGCCATCGATGTGCGTGAATGCGTGAATGACGGCGCCTGCCGCAATGCGGGCATTGGCAATGACGCAATGGGGTCCCACGCGCACGCCTTCGCCTAAATGCACCTTGCCTTCAAAGATACAGTTCACATCGATTTCAACATCGGCATCGCAGTGCAACACACCCCGCACATCCAAACGTGCGGGGTCGGCCAAGCGCACGCCTTGCACCATCAGGGCGTTGGCTTGTTGCAATTGGAAAGCGCGTTCTAATTGCGCCAATTGCTGCGGACTGTTCACGCCCGTAACCTGCAATTCGTCTTGAATGCGATGGGCCACCACCGTCACGCCATCGGCCACCGCCCACTTCACCACATCAGTGAGGTAGTACTCGCCTTGGGCGTTGTGGTTGTCGAGTTTGGCCAGCCAGGTTTTAAGTTGGCGAGCAGGCACGGCCATGATGCCGCTGTAGACCTCTTGAATTTTCAGTTGCTCTGGGTTGGCGTCTTTTTGCTCCACGATGGCTTGCACGCTGTTGCCTTGTGCGGTGCGCACAATGCGGCCATAGCCTGTGGGGTTGGGCATGTCGAGGGTGAGCAAGGCCAATCGGTCGGTACCGGCGGATGTCACACATGCCATGAGGGCTTTGAGCGTGTCAGCCTGCGTCAAGGGCACATCACCCGACAACACCACCACCAAACCATCGTCGGCCAATGCAGGCACGGCCTGTTGCACAGCGTGGCCTGTTCCCAACTGGGGTTCCTGGCGCACAAACTTAACCGCCAAGCCGGAGGCTTGCTGGGCCACCGCAGCCTCCACCTCGTCTGCACCATGGCCCGTAATGACCACAGCAGATCGGGCTTGCAATTTCGCGGCCGTGTCGAGTACATGACCTAGCAAGGGCTTGCCGGCCAAGCGCTGCAACACTTTAGGCAAACGGCTTTTCATCCGAGTACCCTTACCTGCGGCCATGACAACCACGTCCAAGGGCCGTTGAGGTGACAATGCTGATTGGTTTGTTGAGGTGTCCGACATGGCGAAAATTTCCTTCTGGGTTCGAATTATCGCGGCTTCTTTGGCAGCTGTGGTGATGAGCGCCAGCTTAAGTGGCTGCAGCGCCATCAAATTGGGCTACAACCAGCTGCCCGAGATCAGTTCGTGGTGGCTCGACAACTATGTCAACTTCACAGACACCCAGGCCGCGCAGGCCAAGCAAGCCTTGAAGAAACTCCAAGCCTGGCATCGCAAAGAAGAGTTGCCTTTGGTCGCTGATTTGTTGGTACAAGCTCAAGGCTTGGCGCCACAAAACATCTCAACCCAACAAGCTTGCGAGGTGTGGGGCAAGTTAGAAAAACGCATCGAAGCTGTCGCGCTGGAAAGTTCACACCTGGCAACGCCCATCGTGTTACAACTAACACCCCGTCAACTGCGCCATTTGGAAAAGCAGTGGGCGGTTAAAAACGAAGAATGGAAAAAAGATTGGCTACAGCCTAGCGCCGAGGACCGTTTGAAAAAGCGCCTCGACGCCACGGTCGATCGCTTTTCAGATTTTTATGGTGACTTGAGCGCGGAGCAAATCAAGTTGCTGCGCCAGCAAATTGAAGAGTCGCTCTGGTCGCCCGAAGTGGCCCTTCAAAACCGAATCAAGCGTCAACAGGCTCAATTGCTGGTTTTGCAAAACCTGATTCAAGACCCCTCAAAGCCAGGGTTCAATGGGGCGCAAGCAGAAAACACCGTTCTGCAACTCAGTCTGCAATCCCTTCGCCCCCAAGACCCTTTCTTGCTCAACTTGCAACTTCAGCTTGAGCAACAAGCGTGCTTGAACTTCTCGCAG
>CALEYZ010000203.1 GCA_937928195.1 uncultured Limnohabitans sp. | reverse complement strand
TTGAACAACCACCTCCCCGCAAAAGGGGGTGGGGTGAAGCCACTATGCGCCCCACCTTTCAGAAAAGCAAGCCAGCGGGGCTAAGCCCTCGAACTTGGTCGGGAGTTCGGTTTTTCAGGCAAAAAGCTGATAAATTCCCATCTTGAAGTCAGACCTCAAGGCGCCGTGGCCCCATGCAGGCGCAGCTTAGACGAGAGCACGAAGCTCAACACACTGGCACCTCCCCCCACCAAAGCCGCCACCCAATAGTGGGTTAGGTGACCGTTGCCGTCTCGGCCCAAGATCAGGCCGCCCACCAAGGCAGCACTGCCCATGGCCAAAGATTGCACCGCGGAGTTCAAGGTCATGAAGCTGCCACGCCTTTGCGGATCGGCAGATGCGCCAATCAAGGCCATGCCCGGAATCATGCGGCCGCTCATCACGACAAACAAGATCGACGAGACCACCAAAACGCCCGCTGTCGGCAGTTCGGCAGACAGGGTCATGCCCAACAAAGGCAAAGGCATCAGCAAAGCCAAACGGCGAAAGGCATAGGCCTTGCCCGCGCGATCAGACCAATGCCCGATCCAGCGTGCCGTGACCAAGGTGCTGATGCCCCCAAACAAGTAGACATAGGGAATTTGCTCGGCCTGAAAGCCTGCATTGGCCTGTAAATACAAGGTGATGTAGGGGATGACGGCGAATCCGGCAAACACCATGCTGGCGGACATGGCAAAGGCGCGCAAGTGATTGGGGTCAACCACCACTGCCCGCAAATTGGCCAAGATCACACGCAATGCGTTGCCATCAGCGTGCGTTTGCAAATGGCCTTTCAGACTGGGCAAAATTTGGCTGGCCACCGTGGCCACCAAAGCGACCATGATGGCGATGGCTACAAAGGGCGCATGCCAATTGAAGTGCGACACCAAAAACAAAGCCAGAGGCACACCCGCCACCGTGGCCACCGAGAAAGATGTCATGACCACGCCCATGGCCCGGCCGCGTCGTTCGAATGGAATCACCTCGGCCACAATGGTTTGCGACAAAGCCATTAACACGCCGCCAAAGAAACCAGATGCCACTCGCGCCACCATCAACCAGCCAAAGGAAGGAGCCAGGCTGCACGCCAAGGCTGCAAGGCCAAACAAAGGGTAGAAGGTCAGCATCATTCGCTTACGGCCCAAGCGATCGATGTAGGTGGACGCCAAAAATCCGGACAAGCCCGCTGAGAAGGTATAGGCCGATACCAAGAAGCCAAATTGACCCGCCGAAATGCCAAACAGCTGCGTCAGTTGGGGCCCCAGAGGCATCATGATCATGAAGTCGAGCACGCTGGTAAATTGGATGCTGGCCAAAGTCAGCAAGAGCCAGCGCTCGCGTTGGGGCGTCAAAAGTGTCGTCATCTATGGTGTTCCTGAACCTCTGACTCTATCATTCGCTCATGCATTTGGATGACTTGACACGCAATGCCCCTTTGAGTGGGCCATCACAACACAGCCCTCAAATTTCAACGCGCGGCTTGGTGCTCATGGGCGGCGGCGCTCGCACGGCCTATCAAGCAGGGGCCTTACAAGCCTTGGCCCAATTGTTGGCGGCAGAGCACAAGCAAGCGACTTCTACCTCGGCCATGCAGGCGGATCCAGCGCGTTTTCCTTTTCAAATTTTGGTCGGCACCTCCGCCGGTGCATTGAATGCCACGTACCTGGCCAGTCGCGCGGCAGATGGGCTGGGCGCCTTGAATGGCTTGGGTGAGTTTTGGCATGGTCTGCATTCGCACTTGGTGTACCACCTGCCCGACACGCCTCTGGCCAAGTTCAGCCGATGGGCCACGGCCTTGGGCGTTTCCTTGTCGGTGAGGCGACAAGGCGCTGCATTGGACAGCATGCCCTTGGTCGACACTTTGCACCGCCGCATCGCACTGAACAACATTGCGCAAGCTTTGGACAGCGGCCATTTGAAAGCCTTGGCCGTGACGGCCTCAAGTTACACCACAGGTGTGCACTGGACCTTTTGCCAGACGCAAGCGCAAATTGAACCCACGGCTTGGAGCCGACCGGGTCTCCGCGCTGAACTGCAAGACATCACCATTGAACACCTCATGGCGTCCAGTGCCATTCCCTTTTTGTTTCCAGCCACACCCCTTTGGGTGGACGGCAACATGGAATACTTTGGCGATGGCTCGATGCGGCAAAGCTCGCCTTTGTCGCCCGCCGTTCACTTGGGCGCCAACAAAATATTGGCCATTGGGGTGGGGCAACCCCAACGCGGCCGCCTGGGTCAAGCCCTTGAAGGCCAGACGGCCAGTCGACGCCCCAGCCTCGGCAACATTGCAGGGCACGCCATGGCCAGTGTCTTCAACGACACCTTGCTGGCCGATGTGGAGCAGGTGCAACGCGTGAACCAAAGCATCCAGCAACTCAAGCACCATTTAAACGACCATCACAGTCCCACCTTGGCGCAATCTTTGCCATTTCATGAAGTGGAGGTGCTGGCCTTGCAACCCAGTGCGTCCTTGGATGCCTTGGCCCAAGCCCATGTTCACGAACTGCCTCGTCCCGTGCGCCGGGTCTTAGAAGGCTTGGGGGCCTTGAAAGGCTCTGGCGCATCTCTCTCAAGTTACTTGCTGTTCGAGCCCGGCTTCTTGCGAGCCCTGATGGCCCTGGGCGCGCAAGATGTGATGCAGCGAAAAGAAGAGCTTCTGGCTTTTTTTGCCGACTAAACCAAGACCAGGGTTTCATTGCCGGCGATGCGGTGCCATAATCGCACCCATCATTATTTTGGAGTTTGCTCCGTGGAAAGCCACCCTAGTTGGTAGCTTT
>CALEYZ010000202.1 GCA_937928195.1 uncultured Limnohabitans sp. | reverse complement strand
CGGCCGCGCTGTGAAGTCTTGCAACATGCTCACCGCACAAGCTCAAGGCGCCGAAGTCACCACCATTGAAGGCATGGCCCAAGCCGATGGCACCATGCACCCCATGCAAGCTGCGTTCAAAGAATGCCACGGCTTGCAGTGCGGCTTCTGTACCCCCGGCATGGTCATGAGCGCGGTTGACATTGCCAAGCGCCACCCCAACGCCAGCGAAACCGAAATTCGCGAATTGCTCGAAGGCAATCTGTGCCGTTGCACCGGTTACCAAAACATCGTCAAGGCCGTGCAGCAAGGTTCTGCTGCCATGAAAGCTTAAGGAGCTCACCATGGGTGCATCAGATTTCTCCAAACTCCCCCACATCGGTGAAGCCTTGCGTCGCAAAGAGGACTATCGTTTCCTCACAGGTGCTGGCAACTACACCGACGACATTCGCCTGGACAACATGACGCATGCGGTGTTTGTGCGTTCACCCCACGCCCACGCCAACATCAAAAGCATCAACAAAGCTGCAGCTTTGGCCGCACCGGGTGTGGTGGCAGTGCTCGACGGCCCCGATGTGGTCGACGCCAAAATCAATGGCCTGCCCTGCGGCTGGCTGATCACCGACACCAGCGGCAAGCCCATGAACGAGCCGCCTCACCCCATCTTGGCCAATGGCAAGGTGCGTTACGTGGGTGACCACGTGGCCATGGTGGTGGCTGAAACTTTAGAGCAAGCCAAAAACGCTGCAGAGTTGGTTGAAGTGGACTACGACGTGCTGCCCGCTGTGGTCGATGTGCGTCAAGCCAAAACGTCAACGGCCTTGCACGCAGAAGCCCCCGACAACCATTGCTACAACTGGGCCATTGGTGACAAGGCCGCTGTCGACGCAGCCTTTGCAGGCGCTGCGCACGTCACCAAGCTGGACCTCATCAACAACCGCTTGGCCCCCAACCCCATGGAGCCTCGTGCCGCCATTGGCAGCTACAACCGCGCCAGCGACGAATACACACTGTATGTGTCCAACCAAAATCCGCACGTTGAGCGTTTGCTCATGACCGCATTTGTGATGGGCTTGCCCGAACACAAAGTGCGCGTCATTGCCCCCGATGTGGGCGGCGGTTTTGGTGCCAAAATTTATTTGTACGCCGAAGATGTTTGCCTCACTTGGGCCTCCAAAAAGCTCAACCGCAACATCAAGTGGAACTGCGACCGCTCAGAAGCTTTCTTAAGTGATGCGCACGGCCGTGACCATTCCAGCCACGCTGAATTGGCCATCGACAAAGATGGCAAGTTCTTGGCCTTGCGCGTGCACACCGATGCCAACTTGGGCGCTTACTTGTCCACGTTCTCGACGGCTGTGCCCACCATCCTTTACGCCACTTTGTTGGCTGGCCAATACGCCACGCCCCAGGTGTATGTGGAAGTGGACGCCTGGTTCACCAACACAGCGCCCGTGGACGCGTACCGCGGCGCAGGTCGCCCAGAAGCCACTTACTTGCTCGAGCGCATCGTGTCGCGCGCCGCCTTTGAATTGGGCATGACGCAAGACGCCATTCGCAGCAAGAACTTCATCACGCAGTTCCCGTACCAAACGCCTGTGGCTTTGCAGTACGACACGGGCGATTTCCATGCCCTCATGAACCACGCCAACAAGTTGGGCGACTTGGCGGGCTTCCCTGCACGCAAAGCGGCCAGTGCCGCTAAAGGTTTGCTGCGCGGTATTGGTTACTCAAGCTACATTGAAGCTTGCGGCTTGGCCCCCAGTAACGTGGCAGGCGCTTTGGGCGCTCGCGCTGGTTTGTTTGAGTGCGGTGAAGTGCGCGTGCACCCCACAGGCAGCGTGACAGTGTTCACCGGCTCCCACAGCCATGGCCAAGGTCACGAAACCACCTTTGCGCAGGTGGTGGCAGCACGCTTGGGCATTCCGGTTGAAAACGTCGACATCGTTCACGGTGACACCGGCCGCGTGCCTTTCGGCATGGGCACTTACGGCTCACGCTCTATTTCTGTAGGCGGCGCCGCCCTTATGCGCGCACTCGACAAAATTGAAGCCAAGGCCAAGAAAATTGCAGCCCACCTCATGGAAGCGGGCGATGCCGACATTGACTTTGCCAATGGCGAATTCAGCGTCAAGGGCACCGACAAGAAAATTCCATTTGGCACCGTGGCCCTCACCGCCTATGTGCCGCACAACTACCCCCTCGACAAGTTGGAGCCAGGCCTGAACGAAACTGCGTTCTACGACCCCACCAACTTCACCTTCCCTGCAGGTACTTACATTTGCGAAGTGGAAATTGACCCCCAAACCGGCGTCACCAAAGTGGACAAGTTCACGGCCGTTGACGACTTTGGCACCATCATCAACCCCATGATTGTGGAAGGCCAAGTGCACGGCGGTCTGGTGCAAGGCATTGGCCAAGCGCTGATGGAAAACTGTGTGTACGACAAAGAAACCGGTCAACTCTTAACCGGCTCTTTCATGGACTACCCCATGCCACGCGCCGACGATTTCCCCGAGTTCGCCATTGGTCACGAGTGCACCCCTTGCACCACCAACCCTCTGGGCACCAAAGGTTGCGGCGAAGCGGGCGCCATTGGCTCACCCCCTGCTGTCATCAACGCTGTGCTCGATGCACTGGCACCGCTTGGCGTCAAAGACTTTGACATGCCTGCCACACCGCACCGCGTGTGGGAAGCCATTCAAGCCGCCAAGGCCTAATTCAAAATTCGGAGTATTCACCATGTACGCATTCAACTACGAGCGCCCCACCGCCTTGGCAGACGCCCAAAAACTGGCGCAAGCCGGTGGCCAAGTTTTGGCTGGTGGCCAAACCATGATCGCTGCCATGAAGCAGCGCCTGCAGCAACCCGAAACCTTGATTGACCTGGCCGCCATCAGCGGTTTGGCTGGCGTCAAAAAAGACGGCAACAACATTGTCATTGGCGCCATGACGCGTCACCAAGAAGTGGCCGACAACGCCGACGTCAAGCAACACATTCCTGGCTTGGCAGCTTTGGCCAACAACATTGGCGACAAACAAGTTCGCTCGATGGGCACCATCGGTGGCTCGGTCGCCAACAACGACCCTGCCGCCTGCTACCCCAGCGCCTTGTTGGCCTTGGGCGCTACCGTCAACACCGACAAACGGTCCATCAAGGCCGATGACTTCTTCCAGGGCCTGTACACCACCGCATTGGATGCCGGTGAAATCATCACCTCGGTCAGTTTCCCCATTCCCACCAAAGCGGCTTATGCCAAGTTCAACCAACCTGCCTCGCGCTTTGCGCTGGTGGGCGTGTTTGTGGCCCAGACAGCGGCAGGTGCGCGCGTGGCCATTACGGGCGCAGGCAATGGCGTGTTCCGTCATGCCGGCCTTGAAGCCGCTTTAAGCAAAAGCTTCACACCTGAAGCAGTGACCGGTGTCGCGGTAGACTCTACAGATCTCAATGCCGACCTGCACGCTTCAAAAGCCTATCGCGCTCACCTGATCACCGTGCAAACCCAAAGGGCGGTGAAACAGGCGAACGGATGACCGCAAAAGACACTTTCAAAAGCATCGACGAACTTGCCCAGGCCTTAGAAGGCGTGGGCTATTTCGCGGAACGGCGGCTCATCACCGCCGTTTTTTTGAGCCTCAAATTAGAGCGCCCGCTCCTCCTAGAGGGCGAACCCGGCGTTGGCAAAACCGAGCTGGCCAAAGCCTTGGCCAAAGTCTTGGGACGCCCCCTTATTCGCTTGCAGTGCTACGACGGCATGGAGCAACGTGAAACTTTGTACGAGTGGAACCATGCTGCGCAATTGCTGCACATGCGCGCTGCGGCCACGCATGCAGGTTCAGCGGCCACGCCCCAAGACATTGAACGCGAGGTGTATCAAAAACGCTTCTTGGTCAAGCGCCCCTTGCTCGAAGCCTTGCAAACCGAAGCACCCGGCGCCTTGCTGCTCATCGACGAAGTAGACCGAACCGATGAACCCTTCGAAGCCTTCTTGCTAGAGTATTTGGGCGAGTACCAAGTCAGCATTCCAGAACTCGGCACCATCAAAGCCGAAGTGGCACCGGTCACCCTCCTCACCAGCAACCGCACGCGGGATTTGAACGACGCCGTCAAGCGTCGCTGCTTGTACCATTGGATGGACTACCCCGATCGTGAACGTGAGTTGGCCGTGGTGCGCTCACAAGTGCCGCAGGCCAGCGCTCAGCTCACTGAACAAGTGGCCGAGTTTGTGGGGCGTCTCAGAAGTCAGCCTTTCTCTAGCGCTTTTCAACGCGCTCCCGGAATTGCCGAAAGCGTGGAGTGGGCCAAAGCCTTGGTGGCCTTGGACACCCTCACCTTGGACCCTGAAGTGGTACAAGACACCGTGGGCATTTTGTTCAAGCAACGCGAGGACATCGCCGCCATCACGCCACTGCTTGACGATTTGTTGGCACCTGCCCCCAGCACGCTCGCCTGATTTGCCATCATGTTGTTGGGAGACGCTCGCACTGGCAAACTCAGTGACAACATCACGGGGTTTGCAAGGGCCCTGCGCCGCGCTGGCTTGCCCATTGATGCGTCGCGCATCAGTTTGGCCATTGAATCCACCGAGCTCGTTGGCATTGAACGCAAAGACGATTTGTCTGCCGCCCTCAAAGCGTGCCTGGTCAACCGCCAAGAAGACTTGGTGGTGTTTGACCAAATGTTTTCAGCGTTTTTCAGAGACCCCGAACTCACGCGTCAGTTGTTGTCGCAACTGCTGCCCAAGGCCCCCACCGCCACGCCCGGCGTGCCGCGCAAATCGCGCGTACAAGAGGCACTGGCCGCCAAAAACAAACACAACGACCCGGCAAAACCCAAAGAAGATGAGTTGAAGTTTGACGCCGCCATGAGCGCCAGTGACCGAGAGCGTTTGCAACAAGCCGACTTTCAAAGCCTGAGTGCCAGCGAATTCAACCTGGTCGAGAAATTAGCGCGACGCGTCAAGTTGCCTCTACCCCAAATTCAAGGCCGCCGAACCCGTGCAGGCGGTCGCGGCGAGCGCATGCATTGGGCCAAAACCATGCAGATGGCAGCACGCCAAGACGGTGATGTTTTGCGCTTGCCCCGCATGCAACGCAAACTCCAAAACCTGCCGCTGCTCATCTTGGTCGACATCTCCGGTTCGATGGAACGTTATGCCCGTCTGCTGTTGGCCTTTCTGCACCAAGCCACCCGCGGTACACCGCGCCAAGTCTTTGCATTTGGCACCGGCCTGACCGACTTGAACCCGGCATTCAAACTGCGTGACACCGATGACATGCTGGCCTTGGCCAGCCGTCAAATCAAAGACTTTGCGGGGGGCACCCAGCTGGGCCAATCGCTCACACAATTTCGCAGCCGTCATGCCAAAAAACTCACAGGCAGGCGAACGGTGGTGTTGTTAATCAGCGATGGCTTGGACACGGGCACAGCAGAGACGCTAGACTCAGAACTTGTTTGGCTCAAGCGACACACCCGCTCTTTGCTTTGGCTCAACCCTTTGCTGCGCTTTGAGGGGTACGCTCCCCTGGCAACCGGGGCCAGTGTGTTGAATCGGCATGTGAACGGCATGTTGGCCATCCACAATTTATCGCGCTTAGAAGAACTGGCCAGTGCCTTGTCTAAGCTCTTGAAATCTCACTGAATACCTTAGGAGAATCACCTCATGGACATGCAAGGACAACGCGTATTGCACGTGACGCAAGCGCAAGCTTGGGATGCTTTGAATGACGCTGCCATTTTGAAATCTTGCATTCCCGGTTGCGACAAATTTGAACTCACTGACGCCAATGTGTACAACGTGGGCGTTGCCATCAAGATCGGCCCCGTGTCTGCCAAGTTCACAGGCAAAGTCACACTCACAGACATTCAAGCCCCCAATTCATACGCCTTGAACTTTGAAGCACAAGGTGGTGTGGCAGGCTTCGGCAAAGGCGAGTCCAAGGTGTCTTTGCATCCCCACGCGGAAGGTTGTGAATTGCAGTACACCGTTCACTCCACCGTGGGCGGCAAATTGGCCCAATTAGGTCAACGCCTCATTGATGGAGCGGCCAAATCTTTGGCCGAAGATTTCTTCAAACGCTTTGATGAAGCCTTGCAAGCCAAGTATCCGCAAGCTCAGAGCGATGCATCAACAGCACCGCAAACCTCAACCGATGCAGCACCGGCAACTGGCAGCGTACCCACCTGGGTTTGGCTGGCTTTGTTGGTAGGTGCTGGCGCAGTTTGGTCTTTGGTACGCTGAGTCAAGTTCAACGCACACGTCTTCAACCAGGTCATCAGCATCATGGAAAACTTAGACATTGTGGTTTTGCGAACCCTCAAAGCCTGGCGTCAAGCCGGGCAGCGCGCGATGCTCACCACCGTGGTCAGAACCTGGGGTTCCTCGCCTCGCCCTGTGGGCTCCATCATGGCCATGTGCGAAACCGGCGCCGTGGTGGGCTCGGTGTCAGGCGGTTGCATTGAAGACGATCTCATTGCACAGTACAGCAAAGCCAATGCGATCACAGACAGCGCGCCAGTTCGTTTGAAATACGGCATCAGCGCCGACGAAGCCCACCGCTTTGGGCTGCCATGCGGAGGCACGCTGGAGTTGTTACTGGAGTTCAATCCTGATGCGAGCAGCTTGTCAGAATTGATTGCCATGCTGGCGCGCGGTCAATTGACACAGCGCAGCACCAAGCTCCAAACAGGGGCGGTCACCCTCACAGCCAGTGATTCACCCAGTGAACTTCACATCGATGACCATCAACTCATCAACACCTTCGGGCCTGAATACCGCATGCTGCTGATTGGCGCCGGTCAAATGACCGAGTACCTCGCCACCATGGCCCTCTTCAACGGTTTTGCAGTCACGGTCTGCGACCCGCGCGAAGAATATCGGGGCGCATGGTCTGTGGCGGGTGTCACGGTCAAACATGACATGCCTGACGATTTGGTCAACAGCTTCAAACCCGATCGCCGCAGTTGTGTCATTGCCCTCACCCATGATCCCAAGCTCGATGACTTGGCTTTGTTGGCCGCCCTAGAAACCGATGCTTTCTACATTGGTGCCATTGGTTCACGCAGAAACAACTTGCTGCGTCAGCAACGCATGATCGAGCACTTCGACCAAACCGAGGAATCATTGGCCCGGCTGCGCGGACCCATTGGCATCTACATTGGCAGCAAAACACCAGCCGAAATTGCGGTCAGCATCATGGCGGAAGTTTTGGCCGTCAAAAATGGCGTGCCTTTACCGCGCGACATGGACGTGGCCCACGCCAAAAACACCCACGAAGGCCCGCCCATTGATCCCTCGACGCCAGTGTGTTTCACGGGCCGCTAACGCAGCACATTGCGTTAGCTCAGGTCGTTCACTTCTTAGCGTTCGGGAAAAACACCGACTCGCCACCAATTTTGTAAGCAGCAATGGTGGCTTGGCCCGTGCTTGAGATCACCCAATCTACAAACTTTTGTGCATCGGCTTGCTTGACGTGCGCGTGCTTGGTCGGATTGACTACCATCACACCATATTGGTTGAACAGCTTGACATCGCCTTCCACCAAGACTTTCAAATCTGCTCGGTTTTTAAAGTTCAGCCATGTGCCGCGGTCGGTCAGCACATAAGCACCGGTAGAAGCGCCAATGTTCAATGCTGGCCCCATGCCGCAACCGCATTCTTTGTAAGCACCGCCCTTTTTGTCTGACAAAGCGGCCAGTTGCCAAAACCGCAACTCTGCAGCGTGGGTGCCACTCTTGTCGCCACGCGAAATGAAAGCCGCGTGGCTGCTCGAGATTTTCTTCAAAGCAGCCACGATGTCATTGCCTTTGACATGAGCAGGATCAGCTTGCGGGCCGACCACCACGAAGTCGTTGTACATCACTGGAAAACGTTGGATGCCAAAACCTTCGGCCACAAACTTTTCTTCAGCCACCTGATCGTGCACAAAAACCACATCAGCATCACCCCGGCGTGCCATGTCCAAAGCCTGCCCCGTACCCAAGGCCACCACTTTGATGTCGATGCCAGTGTCTTTTTTGAACTCTGGCAACAAATGGCCAAAAAGTCCGGATTGCTCTGTGGAGGTGGTGGAAGACATCACGATGGATTGCGCCATGCTGTGCGCACTGGCAGCACCGAAGGCCAGACTGACGAGCAGGGCTCGCAAGCATGGCGTTTGTGCTTTGACTTTGAGAACAGAGGTCATGAAGTTTCTCCTTGCAGAAATAAATAGGCTGCGTGACTGTGTTCTTTCAAACATTCGGCATTGAAAAAATCGTCCTTGGGCAAGTCCGCCAGAACGCGGCCTTGCTCGATGTAAATCACGCGACTGGCCCATCGTTTCACCTGACCCAAGTTGTGGCTGGCAAAAATCAATGTCATGGGCCCTTGCGACGCTGGCTTGACTTGAGGCGCAATCATGTGTTGCACCAGTGCTTCAATTTCTCGTTTGGCGGGTGGATCTAAGCTGGCTGTGGGCTCATCCAAAAACAACAATTCTGGCTGACGGGCCCACGCCCTTGCCAAGGCCAAACGCTGCTGCTGTCCGCCCGAAAGCGTGGCGGCATTTTGGAGCTTCACGCCCGACAAGCCCACCACAGACAATGCGTCCAATGCCAAGGCTTTGGCTTGCGCCCATGACAGGCCCCGCTGGCGGTCCAACCACAAACCCAGCGCCACATTATTCCAACTGCTGGTGCGCAACATGTGCGGTCGCTGAAACAGCATGGCTTGCGGACAATGGGCCAGTTGAACCTCACCTTCCGTGATGTGGTGCAAGCCATTGAGAACGCGCAACAAGGTGCTTTTGCCAGAACCGTTCGAGCCAATCAAGGCCACTTGTTCGCCCGCATGAATGAGCAGCGACACCTCACTGAGCGCTTGCACATGGCCCAATTTCAAACTAACATGTTTTAAAGAAATCAGTGAACTCATGCCACCCACCCGCGCAAACTGGGGGGCTGCGATTGTCGGTACGTGTCTTGCCAAAAGCGAAACAGCGCCAGCAACATATTCAAAGCGCCCACAATGGCCAACAGCACCAAGCCCAATGCCAAAGCCAAGGGCAAATCGCCTTTGCTGGTTTCAAGGGCAATGGCGGTGGTCATGACGCGCGTAAAGCCCTCAATGTTGCCGCCCACAATCATCACCGCGCCCACTTCAGAGATGGCGCGCCCAAAACAAGCCACCACCACAGTAAGCAATGCTAAGCGCTCATTCCAAGCCAGCAGCATGCAGCGCATCAAATTGCCAGCGCCCAAAGAGCGCCACTGCTCGCCATGTGCGGCATCCACGTCCTCCACAATCTGACGACTGAGCGCTGCCGCGACAGGCACCACCAACACAATTTGGGCCAGCACCATGGCTTTGAAACTGAACAGCCAGCCCAAGAACCCCAAAGGCCCCGTGCGTGACAACAGCAAGTAAATGACCAAGCCCACCACCACCGAGGGCAGTGCCAGAAAAGTGTTCAGGACCGTCAGCACCAAGGGCTTCGCAGCAAAGCGTGACACGCCCAAGTAGGCGCCCAAAGCCATGCCCAGGGCGCAACCCACCAGGCTCGCGGTAGCACTGACGCCCAAGGACCTGCCGGCAATGGTCCAAAGACCCGCATCCCAGGATGTGATGAGCGAAAAGGCGGTGATGGCGCTGTCTAAAAATGTGTTCATGGGAAGTCAAACTTTCGCCGATGCTAGTCGTTTTAAATACCCTGAACTGAGAGGGTGTTCAGCTATGCAATCTGCTGCATAGGCAGGCCCCGACATTGCCTGAACCCTGCGCGAAATGAGGCACACTTGAGCCGTGCCAAAAATTGAACTTTCTTACAGCTGGGGGCCTGAGCTGTCCGCTCCAAAATCTGCCGAAGCCATCCAGCTGCGGCAGCAAGCTTTGCTGCGCAACCCACTCATGGACCTGCTTCAGGCGGTGCGTGAACAAGGCTCCATCGCAGCCGCAGCGAAGTCACTGGGCTTGTCTTACCGCCATGTGTGGGGTGAGCTCAAAAAGTGGGAGCAACGGCTGAACCAAAACCTCATCGTTTGGGAAAAAGGCATGCCGGCCGAGCTCTCCGAATTTGCCAGCAAGCTGCTTTGGGCCGAACGCCAAGCCCAAGCTCGTTTGGCAGCGCCCATTGAATCGCTCATGGCAGAAATTGAACGCACCTTTGCCGTGGCCTTTGACCCACAAGCGCACCTGCTCACGCTGTATGCCAGCCACGATGACGCACTGATTCGTTTGCGCGAATCCACCGCGCGCCAAGCCTTGCACCTTGACATTCGGTTTTGCGGCAGCGTCGACGCCATTCGCGCCCTGAACGAAGGCCGCTGTGAAATTGCCGGGTTTCACACACTGTCTCAACCCCATCCCAAAAGCTTGTCGGCCATCACCTACAAGCCCCTGTTCAAGCCTGGCCATCACAAGCTGATAGGTTTTGCCAAACGCACGCAAGGCTTGTTGGTCAAAGCTGGCAACCCGCTCAATGTGCGCAGCTTGGCGGATGTTGTCAGTGGCCGATTTCGGTACGTGAACCGCGGACTGGGAACGGGTACTCGGCTGCTGTTGGACGAACTGCTCAGCAACCAATCCATCAAGCCTGAACAACTGAAGGGATATGAACGGCAAGAACTCTCGCACAGCGCCGTAGCCACTTGCATTGCGTCGGGTCAAGCCGATGCAGGCCTTGCCATCGAAAGTGCCGCGCTGGCGGCTGGATTGGACTTCATTCCCTTGGTCACAGAAAACTACTGGCTGGCCTGTCTGAAAAGCGCCCTCGACTCGCCGCCAGTGGCTGCACTCAGGCAGCACCTGTCAGGCCATGATTGGCAAAATACCCTGCAAGCCATGCCGGGGTACCAAGCCAACCCATCGGGCAATGTGCACTCCCTGCGAAAAGAGTTGCCTTGGTGGAACTTGAAGCCCCGCAAAATCCCTGATTGAAGCCTTTTCAAGCGCAGGGAAAACCCGCGCAAAAATGGTTCTCAAATTTCCTACAATACGGCTCATGACTGTGACCAGTCTTCAGTGTTGCCTAGGCGTCCTGAATTCTTCAACCTGACTTCCGGAGTGAACCCCATGGATCGTCGTTCCCTTATTAAAAATGCCGGCATTGCTGGCGTCTTGGCCGCAGGCGTAGCACCAGCGGTTCACGCTCAAGCCGCATTGCGTTGGCGCATTGCTTCCAGCTTTCCCAAATCACTCGACACCTTGTTCGGTGTTTGCGACGTGTTTGCCAAGAAAGTTGGCGAATTGTCTGGCGGCAAGTTCACCATCACCACCCACGCAGCTGGCGAATTGATGCCCGCGTTCGGCGTGCTCGATGGCGTGTCCAACGGCACCGTTGAGATGGCCAACACTGCGCCTTACTACTTCTTCGGCAAAGACCCAACCTACGCATTGGATTGCGCAATTCCTTTCGGCCTCAACAGCCGTCAAATGACTGCTTGGATGTACGAAGGCAATGGCTTGAAGCTGTTCCGTGAGTTTTACGCCAAAGTGGGTATCGTGAACTTCCCCATGGGCAACACAGGCGTTCAAATGGGCGGCTGGTATCGCAAAGAGATCAAATCTTTGGCCGATATGAAAGGCTTGAAATTCCGCGTGGGCGGTTTCGGCGGCAAAGTGTTGGAACCTCTGGGTGTTGTGCCCCAAAACATTCCTGGTGGCGAGATTTACCAGTCCCTGGAAAAAGGCACCATCGACGCAGCCGAGTGGGTTGGCCCTTATGACGACCTCAAATTGGGTCTAAACAAAGTGGCCCCCAACTACTACTTCCCCGGTTTCTGGGAAGTGGGTCCACAGTTGGCCTTGTACGTCAACCAAAAGGCCTACGAAGGTTTGTCCAACGAGTACAAAGCCATTGTAGAGTGCGCTGCAGCTTATGCCCACACCGACATGCAAGCCAAGTACGACTACAAAAACCCAGCAGCCCTCAAAGCACTGATTGGTCAAGGCGCCAAATTGCGCGCATTCCCCAAAGACGTGATGAACGCTGCATTCAAGTCTTCACAACAAGTCTACGAAGACCTGAACAACACCAACCCTGCTTGGAAGAAGATCTATGCTGACTACTCCAACTTCCGCCGCGAAGCCAACCAATGGTTCAGCTTGGCAGAAGGCAGCATGAACAACTTCATGGAAAGCCAAAAGCTGTAAGCCACAGTTCAAGGCCCCAACAAAAAACCCGCCTCGGCGGGTTTTTTGTTGTCTGGAGAATATCGCCACATACGGCCTGGCGATATTGCATCAGTTGATCAAGGCTTCTTGGCCTGATCTTCTTTCATGGATTCCATCAAGGCTTTGACCGGATCGACGGCATCCCCTTCAGTGGCTGTCTTCTCAGCTTCTGCGGCATCCGAAGCCGTGTCTGCACGCATTTGCATCAGCACCGCCTCCGCATCTACCGTAGGCTCTTTGGTCAAGCCACTGGACACCAAACCTGGGAAAGCAATGATCATGGCCACCATGATGATTTGAATGATCACGAAAGGCACAGCACCCCAATAGATGTCTTCAATGGTGACTTTCTTGATGGTCTTTTTGGTGACGCGGTCGATGTAGTCTTCAACCGGTGCCACGCTGCGCAAATAGAACAGTGCAAAACCAAAGGGCGGGTGCATGAAGGAGGTCTGCATGTTCACAGCCAACAACACACCAAACCACACCAAATCGATGCCCAGTTTTTCAGCCACAGGGCCAATGAGCGGGATGATGATGAAGGCCAGTTCAAAGAAGTCCAAGAAGAATGCCAACACGAACACCAAGATGTTGACCACAATGAGGAAGCCCAACTGACCGCCTGGCAAACCAGACAACAAATGCTCCACCCACACAGGGCCGTCCACACCTTGGAATGCCAAGCTGAACACGGTGGCACCAATCAAGATAAACAACACGAAGCAAGACAGCTTCATGGTGGAGTCCATGGCTTGACGAATCAGTTTCATGTCAATGCGGTTGCGAGCCAAGGCCATGATCAATGCGCCCACGGCACCCATGGCACCGCCTTCGGTAGGTGTAGCAATGCCCAAGAAAATGGTACCCAAGACCAAGAAGATCAAAGCCAAGGGGGGGATCAACACAAAGGTGACGCGCTCGGCCATGTTGGACAAGAGGCCCAACTTAGCGCCTTTGTTGATCAACGATGCGACAAAGGCAAAGCCAACGCCCACACACATGGACACCACAATGGTTTCGTCCAAGGGGGTTATGTCTGGCAACCACTTGGCAAAAGCAACTGACATGCCCACTGAAACGATGGTCAAAATAGACAATGAGCGCAAGCCTGAGCTGCCATCATTTTCTTTGATGGTTCGAGCTTCCAAAGGCAAGGCTGGCACCCACTGAGGGCGAATGAAGCTGATGAGCACAATGTAGCCCACATACAAACCTGTAAGCACAAAGCCAGGAATGAAAGCGCCTTTGTACAGGTCGCCCACGCTCTTGCCCAACTGGTCGGCCAACACAATCAGCACCAAGGAAGGTGGAATGATCTGCGCCAAAGTACCTGAGGCGGCAATCACACCTCCCGCCACGCGGCGGTCATAGCCGTAGCGCAGCATGATGGGCAGTGAAATGAGTCCCATAGAAATGACCGAAGCAGCCACCACGCCGGTGGTGGCTGCCAACATGGCACCCACCAAAATAACGGCATAGGCCAAGCCACCGCGGATAGGACCAAACAACTGACCAATGGTGTCCAGCAGGTCCTCCGCCATGCCAGAACGTTCCAAGATCAATCCCATGAAGGTGAAGAACGGAATGGCCAGCAAAGTGTCGTTTTGCATAATGCCGAACATGCGGAGCGGCAAGCTTTGCAAGAAGGTGGCTTGAATAACCCCCAATTCAACGCCGACAAAACCAAAGAACAAACCGCAAGCGGCCAAAGAGAATGTCACTGCGTAGCCGAACATCAAAAACATGATGAGCGACGCGAACATGATGGGCGCCATGTTGGCGATCAAGAACTCGGTCATTTTTGGGCTCCCATTTGTGCAGCTTCACGGGCAGCAACTTCTTTTTGCAACAAGAACTCTGCGAATTCTTCTTCGGGTGTTTTGGCACCTTGTTTTTTACTGGGATCGGGAATCATGCCTTTCAGGAAAGCCACGCGCTTGATGAGTTCTGAAATAGCTTGAATGCCCAACAGCAACATGCCCAAAGGCAACAAGGCAAACACGGGCCAACGAATCAAGCCGCCTGAATTGGACGACATCTCGTGCGTCACAAAGGCATTGATGACCAAAGGCATGGCCAACTTGATGATGTAGAAAACGAAGGGCAACAAGAAGCAGCAAATCCCGACGATGTCGATCCAGATTTGCGTACGCTTGGAGAAACGACCAGAGATGACGTCAATCTTGACGTGCTCTTGACGCATCAAAGTGTAGCCCGCTGCCAGCATGAACACTGCAGCAAACAAATACCACTGGATTTCGAGGAAAGCATTGGAGCTGGTGTTAAAAGCTTTACGGACGACCGCATTGCCGGCGCTGATGAGCACGGCGGCCAAGACCAACCAAGCCACCCAACGCCCCACCCACTCACTGAATTTGTCTATCCGTTTGGACAGCGCTAACAGGGATTCCATAGTGACTCCGAGAAAATTAACAAGTATTGATTGTAAAAAAATTTAAAGCCCAGTTCGAAGGGGTTTACCCTTCAGACTGATGAAGGCCACTTGAGATGGATCGCAGCCTCAATACCAGCAGCGTCCAAGCCTTGTAAAGCCATCAGCTTGGCGGGATCGCCGTGCTCGATGAACGCATCGGGCAATCCCAGTGTGAGGACAGGTTTCAAAATACCTGCGCTTTGCAGCGCCTCGCACACGGCACTGCCCGCCCCGCCCAACACACAAGCATCTTCCAGGGTCACCAAGCGCTCATGCGTAGCCGCCATTTGCATCAGCATGTCTGTGTCCAAGGGTTTGGCCCAACGCATGTTGACCACGGTGGCATTGAGCTTTTCGGCCACCGCCAAAGCGGGGTACAACAAGGTGCCAAAGGCCAAGATACACAGACCCTGTCCTTGTCGCCGAATTTCGGCTTTGCCGAAAGGCAAGGTGGCGAGATCATTGCCTGCATCCACTCCGATGCCTGCCCCTCGGGGGTAGCGCACTGCCACGGGGTGATTTTGCGCAAAAGCAGTGCTCAGCAGCAAGCGGCATTCACGCTCGTCACTGGGGCAAGCGACTGACACATTGGGAATACAACGCAGATACGCAATGTCGTATGCACCGGCATGCGTGGCGCCATCGGCGCCAACTAAACCAGCACGGTCCAGCGCAAACACCACGGGCAAGTTTTGCAAGGCCACGTCGTGAATCAATTGGTCATAACCGCGCTGCAAAAACGTGGAGTAGATGGCCACCACCGGCTTCAAGCCTTCACAAGCCAGTCCGGCTGCAAAAGTAACGGCGTGTTGCTCGGCAATTCCCACATCGAAATAACGTGTGGGAAAACGTTTGTGAAACTCCACCATGCCCGAGCCTTCGCGCATGGCCGGCGTGATTC
>CALEYZ010000201.1 GCA_937928195.1 uncultured Limnohabitans sp. | reverse complement strand
TGGCTTCGTCAAACTTGTCGCCACCCACGCGCACGCTGCCTTTGTAGACCATGCCACCCAAAGAAATGACGCCCACTTCGGTGGTGCCGCCGCCAATGTCGACCACCATGGAGCCAGACGCTTCTGACACTGGCAAGCCAGCGCCAATGGCAGCCGCCATGGGTTCTTCAATGAGGTACACCTCGGAGGCACCAGCGCCCAGTGCAGATTCGCGAATGGCACGGCGCTCGACTTGGGTAGAACCGCAGGGCACGCAAATGATGATGCGAGGGCTGGGTTTGAAGGTGCTGCGGGGGTGCACCATGCGGATGAATTGCTTGAGCATTTGCTCAGTGACCGTGAAGTCGGCGATCACGCCGTCTTTCATGGGGCGAATGGCTTCGATGTTGCCAGGTACCTTGCCCAACATGGACTTGGCTTCGTGGCCGACGGCTTGCAAGACTTTCTTGCCTTGGGGGCCGCCTTCATGGCGGATGGCCACGACAGAAGGTTCGTCAAGCACGATGCCCTTGTCACGGACAAAAATGAGGGTGTTGGCGGTACCCAAGTCAATGGCCAAATCGGTAGAAAAATAACGGCGGAACGAGCTGAACATAACAAATCCTAAACAACTGCAGTCATGATGCGGCCAACTGCGGTTTGGGGGGCATTGATGGGAAAAATTTGTGGGCTTGAACAAGCTTTTACGGAGAGCTTGCAGCGAACGCACGATAATAACCGATCGCTTGAAAAAAAACGCAAAAAGAGTCCTCAAATTTGAGGACTTCAGCGCCTGCAAACAGCCCGTCAAGAGTTAATTTTTATGTCACTGACTGCCCAAGATATTGACCGCATTGCCAATTTGGCCCGGTTAGAGCTCCCGCCCGAGGAGGGCCAACGCATGTTGGACCAAATCAATGGTTTTTTCACCATCGTTGAAGCCATGCGCGCGGTGGACACCACGGGGGTTCAACCTCTGCCGCACCCCATTGCCACCATCCAAGAGGTGGCCTTGCGCCTGCGGGACGACGTGGCCAGTGAGCCCAATCAGCGTGAAGCCAACCAACAAAGCGCACCCGCTGTCGAGCGCGGCTTGTTTTTGGTTCCCAAAGTGATTGAGTAAGGGGCACGCCATGACTGCTTTACATGATTTAACCGTGGCTGCCCTTGCGGCCGACCTTCGCGCTAAGAAAGTCAGCGCTATCGAAGTGGCGCAGCACTTTTTGGCCCGCAGCCAAGCAGATGCAAGCGGCTCTTTTTTAAGCCTGAACCCAGCAGCCACCCTGGCGCAAGCCCAAGAGGCCGATGCCCAATTGGCCGCGGGTACAGCGGGCCCCTTGGCGGGCGTGCCCATGGCGCACAAAGACATTTTCGTCACCACCGACTTCCCCACCACGGCCGGCTCCAAGATGCTCGAGGGCTACCGCTCGCCATTTGACGCCACTGTGGTGCGCAAATTGGGTGTGCAAGAGGGCGGCGCAGGCATGGTCAACGTGGGCAAGCTCAACTGCGATGAGTTTGCCATGGGCTCCTCCAATGAGAACTCAGCTTACAAGCCCGTCACCAACCCTTGGGACACAGCCCGTGTGCCTGGCGGTTCTTCAGGGGGCAGTGCGGCGGCTGTGGCAGCGCGATTGGTGCCTGCGGCAACGGGCACCGACACGGGCGGCTCTATTCGCCAACCCGCCAGTTTTTGCGGCATCACGGGCATCAAACCCACATACGGCCGTGCTTCACGCTACGGCATGATTGCCTATGCCTCCAGCTTAGACCAAGCCGGTCCCATGGCGCGCACCGCAGAAGACTGCGCGCTCATGCTGTCTGCCATGTGTGGCCCCGATCTCGACCGCGATTCGACATCGCTGGATGTGCCTGCAGAAAACTTTGCACGCGATTTGAACGCGTCACTGGATGGCTTGCGCATTGGCATTCCCCAGGAGTTCTTTGGTGAAGGTTTGGCACCTGGTGTTCGCGCCGCAATCGACGCGGCGCTGAAGGAATATGAAAGCCTCGGCGCTAAGTTGGTTCCCATCAGCTTGCCTCGTACCGAGCTGTCTATTCCGGTGTACTACATCATTGCGCCTGCAGAAGCGTCTAGCAATTTGAGTCGTTTTGACGGTGTGAAGTTTGGCCATCGCACCACAGACTACACCGACCTCGTGTCGATGTACAAACGCTCACGCGCGGAAGGCTTTGGTGAAGAAGTGAAGCGCCGCATCATGACGGGCGCGTATGTGCTGTCGCATGGTTACTACGATGCGTATTACCTGCAAGCGCAAAAAATTCGCCGCATGATTTCCGATGACTTCCAGCAAGCTTTCAAGCTTTGCGATGTCATTGCGGGTCCTGTCGCACCTACCGTGGCATGGAAGTTGGGCGAAAAAGCCGATGACCCTGTGGCCAATTATTTGGCCGACATTTTTACCTTGCCTGCATCGCTGGCAGGCTTGCCTGGCATGAGCGTGCCAGCAGGTTTTGGCGAAGAGGGCATGCCGGTGGGCTTGCAGCTCATTGGCAATTACTTCAAAGAAGCGCAGTTGCTGAACGCTGCACACCGTTTGCAGCAAGCCACTGACTTTCACCTCCGTCAACCAGGAGGCGCAAAATGAGCACGAAACAAAAATCTCTCTTGGTCCAAGGCTACGAAGTGGTCATTGGCTTTGAAACTCACGCTCAACTTTCGACACAGAGCAAAATTTTCAGCCGCGCACCCACAGCGTTTGGTGCTGAGCCCAACACGCAAGCGTGTGCGGTGGACTTGGCTTTGCCTGGCACACTGCCTGTCATGAACAAAGGTGCGGTAGAACGCGCCATTGAATTGGGCTTGGCGGTAGGAGCACACATCGCAGAAGAAAGTATTTTTGCGCGCAAGAATTACTTCTACCCAGATTTGCCCAAGGGCTACCAAATCAGCCAGTTTGAAATTCCCGTCGTGCAAGGCGGCGAGGTGTCGTTCTTTGTGGGCGACGAGAAAAAAACCGTTCGCTTGGTGCGCGCGCACTTGGAAGAAGACGCGGGCAAGTCTTTGCACGAAGACTTCATTGGTCAAAGCGGCATTGACCTGAATCGCGCTGGTACACCGCTTTTGGAAATTGTGACCGAGCCCGACATTCGCTCCAGCGAAGAAGCGGTAGCCTACGCCAAAGAGTTGCACAAAATCGTCACCTGGATTGGCATTTGCGATGGCAACATGCAAGAGGGCAGTTTCCGCTGCGACGCCAACGTGTCGGTGCGCAAGCCCGGTGCCCCTTTGGGCACACGCCGCGAAATTAAAAACTTGAACAGCTTCAAGTTCATGCAACAGGCCATTGATTTTGAAGTGCGCTGGCAAATTGAGCAAATTGAAGATGGCCTCGAGATTCAACAGGCCACCGTGTTGTTTGACCCGGACACTGGCGAAACCCGTGCCATGCGCACCAAGGAAGATGCGGCCGATTACCGTTACTTCCCCGATCCCGATTTGCCACCACTGGTGATTGGTCGCGATTGGGTTGCCCGCGTGCAATCTGAGATGACCGAATTGCCCCGCGTCATGGCGGCGCGTTTTGTGGCCGACTACGGTCTGCCTGAATACGACGCCACCACCCTCACGCAAAGCAAGGCCATGGCGGCTTACTTTGAAGCTGCTGCTAAGGCCTGTGGCCAGGCCAAGTTGGTCAGCAACTGGGTGATGGGTGAGGTGTCACGTCGATTGAACGCCAGCGAAGTGGGCATTGAGCAAGCGCCTGTCAGTGCTGCGCAACTGGCCGCCATGATTGGCCGCATTGCCGACAGCACCATCAGCAACAGCGCAGCCAAGCAAGTGTTTGATGCGCTGTGGACCGAAGGCGGCCAAGTGGACGCCATCATCGAGGCCAAAGGCCTGAAGCAGATGAACGACACAGGCGCCTTGGAAGCCATCATTGACGAAGTGCTGGCCGCCAATCCGAAGAATGTCGAAGAGTTCAGAGCGGGCAACAGCAAAGCCTTGAATGGCTTGGTGGGGCCCATCATGAAAGCCAGCAAAGGCAAGGCCAACCCGGCGCAAGTGAACGAGCTTCTGCTAAAGAAACTACAAGCCTGACGCAGAGTTTTCTGATCGAAGCAACTGGTATCGGGTACCTCGCCCGGTGCCTGTTTGCGCCAGCAGACCCGCTTCGCACAGCGACGACAGTTCACGGTAGGCGGTGGCGCGTGACACGCCACACAAGTTCACATATTTCTCAGTGCTCATTCCGCCGCTGAATCCTTCAGGCCCTGCATCGTAGAGTTTGTTGATGGCTTTGACTTGCGACGGTGTGAGCGTTAGATGGTGCATCCGCAGATCGGCCCAAAAGCGAGTCTTGCGCATGGCTGAATGCATTTGTTCCCAGCTGCTGTCTGCCGCTTGGTGAATGCAAGTCACAAACCACTGAACCCAAGGCGTCACGTCCATGTTGGCGCTACTGGTCGCTGCTTGCAGATGATCGTAGTACTCGCTGCGCTGCTGCCAGATTTGTTGCGACAGGCTCCACAGTCTTTGCGCTGTTTTCAAGTCTTGCGCCAACGCCATCTCCACCAAGGCGCGACCAATTCGGCCGTTACCATCTTCAAAAGGATGGATGGTTTCAAACCACAAGTGCGCAATGGCTGCACGAACCAAACCATCTTGTTGACGCAGGCTGCTGTTAAACCATTCGATGAAAGCGTCCATCTGGCGCGGAACTTCAACAGAGGGTGGCGCTTGATAGTGAACGAGGTCCGGCTTGCCCATTCGTGGCGTGACGATTTGCATGGGCTCGATATGTGTGCGGTAAGCGCCTGTGCGAATTTTTTGTGTGCCACTGCGCCCTGTTGGAAACAATGCCGCTTGCCAGCTCAATAGTGTTTGATGACTCAACACTTGGCCACTGTTTTCCAATGCACCCTGAAGAAGATTAAGTGTGGCCTCTGCGCGCGCGTCGCGTTTGTTTTTTTTGTCATCGGACAAACCCAGGCGGCGTGCAGCAGAAGCTCTGACCGAATTGAGTTGCAGAATTTCGCCCTCAATTTGAGCAGTGGCCAAAGCCTCGTCGGACCAGCCTTTGAGTTGCAGTTCAACGAAGTCTGGTAGTTGCAAGTGCGTTGCAAGTCCCATGGCCCTTCCCTGAGAAAAGCGTGTGGCGGCTAATGCGGGTTGCAGTGCTGCCAGGTCGACCTTGAAATGAGGCCATTTGGAAGATTGCCATAGGTACATGAAGCGTATCTTAGGCCTTTACGCTTCAAACGTGAAGCGTAAATGTAAAGTTTACGCTTCACATTGGAGCCCTCAAACCCCGTAACGATCGCGATAGGCTTGCACCTTGGACAGGTGCTGGCCCATCTCGTTGCCACTTTGCGTGGACAAATAAGCGAGCAAGTCAGACAGCTGTGCAATGCAGCAGACGCTCATGCCCAATGTGTTGCGCACATATTGCACGGCACTGTGCGGCACGTCTTTGACCGAACCATCGGCTTGAACTTCGGTGGCCATTTCTTGGCGGTCCAAAGCAATCGCGATGGCATGCGCTGTGGCACCGGCTTTTTTGATCAGCTCAATCGATTCGCGCGCGGCCGTGCCTGCGCTCATGACATCGTCCACAATCAACACGCGGCCTTTAAGAGGAGCACCGACCAAGGTGCCGCCTTCGCCGTGGTCTTTGGCTTCTTTGCGGTTGTAGGCAAAGGGCACAGTTTTGCCCAAGCGTGCCAATTCAATGGACACGGCGGCACCCAAAGGAATGCCTTTGTAGGCGGGGCCAAAAATCATGTCAAATTCAATGCCACTGGCGATCAATGCTTTTGCATAGAATTGGGCCAGTTTTCCAAGTTTGGCGCCATCGTCAAACAAGCCTGCATTGAAGAAATACGGGCTCATGCGGCCTGCTTTGGTTTTGAATTCACCAAACTTGAGCACGCCCGAATCGACGGAAAATTGAACAAATTCTTGCGCCAAGGCCGCTGTGTCGGTTTGGGGTGTGTGTCCAGTCACCATGGGGAAATCCTTGTTTAAATTAACCAGCTTGAACTTGAACGGCATCCGTTCTGCGGCCACCAAAGGGGTGGAGGCTTGGATTGCTCAAAACAATCCCGATTGTATTTGCGTGCAAGAGGTTAAAGCACAGGCGCCCGATGTGGCTGGCAAATTTGAGACCTTGGCGGGTCTCAAGGGGCATTTTCACTTTGCCCAGAAGAAGGGCTACTCAGGTGTGGCGGTGTACAGCAAGCAGGAGCCCAGCGAGGTGGTGGTGGGTATGGGCTGTGAGGAATTTGATGCCGAAGGTCGCTATGTGGAGCTGCGCTTTGACACCCCCCAGCGCAAGTTGTCCATCATCAGCGTCTATTTTCCGAGTGGTTCATCGGGCCCTGAGCGGCAAGAGGCCAAGTTTCGATTCTTGGATTTTATGGGGCCGCACCTGAAGGCCTTGGGCGCTGCGCGCGAATTCATCGTGTGCAGCGATGTGAACATCGCACATCAGCAAGCCGATTTGAAAAACTGGAAAGGCAATCTCAAGAACAGCGGCTTTTTGCCAGAAGAGCGGGCGTGGATGACACACATGACCACGGAGGGCCCACTGGTGGATGTGTACCGTCGCTTGCACCCAGACACCACGGATGAGTGTTACACCTGGTGGAGCAATCGCGGGCAAGCGTATGCCAAGAATGTGGGCTGGCGCTTGGACTATCACTTGGCCACAGCCGGCGTGGCAGCGGGTGCAACCAAAGCAGAGATCTACAAAGACACGCGCTTCAGCGATCACGCGCCCCTCACCATCGATTACAACTGGTCGCTTTAAGTTCGGTGTTCAATCGCGCGAGTAGGTGAGCATTCGGCCTTTGTAAGCGGCCGCGTTGTTCGTGGCACAGATGTCGATCGCTTCTTCGCTGAGCGTGAAGCCCAGTGCCGCCATGTTGCGGTGAAAGTGTGCGCGGTTGCCTCGGTTGGGGTCGACCACCCAAACCTCGGCGTGGTCTTCCATGTGCTCGTCGATGTAATGCGCCAAGTCGCCTTGCTCATCACGCTCATAAAGGATGTCGCTGCCAATGATCAAGTCAAACGTGCTGTTAACGTCGCGGTCTTGTTGTTGAGCCGCGTGAGTTCCCCAGTGGCCATGACGATAGTCCATGGGGCTCAAGTTGTTCAGGCGCAAATTTTCTCGGAGGAACTCGCCGGCCAGGGGGTGGCAATCTGATGCGGTGATGTTGGCGCCTCGGCGATGGCCCACCAGACTGGACAGCGCCAAGCCACAGCCCAACTCCAAAATGCGTTCATCTGCATTGACCGGACGTTGGGCCAGGCGCTCGGCCAGCCGTGAGCCAGAGGGCCAGAGCAAGCCAAACAGCGACCAGAACGCCGAAGAAATGCCAAGGGCCAAAGCCGCATCTTCCGGGTCATAAAACTGTTGTTTGTCCAGCAAAGAGCGAATGAGCAGATTGGGCACGCCTTGAATGGCGATGGACTCTTGCTTGGTGAGATAGCCGGGTGGGCTGTCGGACGGCAGCGTGTCCAGTGCGCCCGCATCAAATACGGGCAAGGCAGAGGTGTGTGTCACATAGACGATCGAGCAGACACGGGATGTGACTGGTTTGGCAGATCTTACGCCCTTATGCCGCAAACTCGCTGAAGTTGATTTGTCGGTCTGCGCGGGCAATGGTTTCGGGGCGATGGGCAATGACAATTCGCGTGAGGTTCAATTGCGACAAGGTTTGAGACACCGCCTGTTCGTTTTGAATGTCCAGGTGACTGGTGGCTTCGTCCAAAGCCAACACAGCAGGTTGGGCATAGAGTGCGCGTGCCAGTAAGAGACGTTGCTTTTGACCGCCGCTGAGTCCAGCGCCTAGCTCTCCCACCAGGCTGTGATAAGCCATGGGCATGCGGGCAATGTCGTGGTGAATTTCTGCCAACTTCGCGCATGCCTCAATCCTTTGCTGATTGGGAGTCAAGTCAAAGAAAGCGATGTTGTCGGCAATGCTGCCGGTCAGCAGCGCATCTTCTTGCATCACCACACCAATTTTGCGACGCACGTTGGACATGCCCAACTGAATGACGGGCACACCGCCGTACAACACCGTGCCCTGCGTGGGCGCCACCAGGCCCAACAAGATTTTGAGCAAGGTGGTTTTACCGCAACCGCTGGCGCCTGTGATGGCCACATGCTCGCCCGCTTGGATGCACAGGTTGAGGTTTTGCAGAAGCCAAGGGTCTGAATCGCCGTAGCGAAAAGACACATTGCGAAGTTCAAGGCTGGCGGGCAGATGCGCCAAGTCGTTGGCCGGCATGTTGCCTTGCGGTGTGTCTTGTTCAGGCGGCGTTAGCACAATGTCGGCCAATCTGTCGCGATGCAGATGGAGCATTTTGAGTTCGATGCCTTGGTTGATGAGCGCGCTGACCCTGCCTGTGAATTGCATTTTGTAGCTGATGAATGCCAGCAACATGCCCACCGTGAAAACGGTGTTGCCGTGCTCATTGGCTTGCGACGCCAGAATGATTTTGGCGCCTAGCCAAAACACACCCAAATTTTCCAAACCAAAAATAAGCGAGCGCGCGACGTTGAAGCCCATGTTGAGCTTGGCTGTTTGAAAGTCGCGGTTCATGACTTCCACCATGAGACTTTGCCAACGCGATTGGCGTTCGTTTTCACGTGCAAACAATTTGAGCGGTGTCATGGTGCGAAGTGTTTCAATGAAGTGGCTTTGCTCTTGACCTGCCAAGACCAAGCGTTCGGACGCCGCATGACGGAGAGGGGCGTAACTGATCCATCGAACCATTGCATACAGCAATGAGGCCGCCAGCACCACCCATGTGAGGGTGGGTGAGTAAACAAACATCATGCTCAATGCGGCGATGGCCATGAAGCCATCCAGCAAGGACTCGAGGGTGGTTTGTGTCAAGGTTTTTTGGATGTCATGCACTGCGCCAAAGCGCGAAGAAATATCGCCCAAATGGCGCTGCAAAAACCAATCGGCTGGCAGCTTCACCAAATGCGAAAACACATTGCTGAGCCATTGAATGGACACGGTTTGACTGAGCACCATGACCCACCAACTGCGGGCAAAAGAGAGTGCCGCTTGGATGACCAGGATGAGCCCGAATCCAAGGACCAAGACAGACAGCAGTTCATGATCGCCAGAGGTCAGTACATCGTCAACCACAGCTTGGTTGAACAGGGGCATGAAGATGGCAAACAGCTCCAGTACAAATGCCAATGCCAGTATTTGCAGAGCTGATTTGCCCAAACCGCGGATGTTGCCCGTCAGCTGCGACAACGGAAACGATGGGGGTGTGGACTGGGTTTTGAATTGCGCCTGAGGCGTTAACTCAAGTGCAACGCCTGTGAAATGCTGGGAGACTTCGGCAAGCGCCATGTCTCGGACGCCCAGTGCAGGGTCAAGGATGGTTACTTGACGGCCATTGATTTTTTGCAACACCACGAAATGGTTCAAGTCCCAGTGCAAGATGCACGGGGTGGTCAGCTGTTGCAATTCATTCAGCTCTAAACGCACGGGCCTGGCGTTGAAGCCCAATGCCAAGCTTTGATCGATGAGCTGTTTGAGGTTGGCGCCCTTGAGTGTTTGTGGAAACTTGTGCCGCAAATCCAGTAGCCGCCAATGCTGGCCGTGTGCATTGGCGACCATGCACAAACACGCCAAGCCACACTCAGAAGTTTGGAGTTGCAGGACGGGGTTCAAGGTGAGTCTCGTTTTAAATGTGCACAAGCAGGTGCCTGCGCATGAACAATACGCAGGCACTGTTTGGTTTTGTTATCTGGCGCAAATGCCGCTGGTGTAGTCGCCCATGGGGTTGTAGCCACCTGCGTCTACTGAGCCGTAACTTGAAGGGTCAAACTCAATCTTGGAGGCTGCTTCGTAAGCCGAATACGCATTGGACAAAAACTCTCCAACTTTGTAAGCCCACTTCAGGGCCACACTGCCTCCTTGAACTTCGCCTAATTCTTCAATGTTCAAACTTCTCATTTCACTCTCCTTGTTGTGCTGAAAAAATCGTTTCAGCGTCGATATCGGGTTCGAGAAAATAAAGAGTCAGCATGCCGCTGGCATTGACCGCAAAGTGAATGACGCTGGACAGCAGCAGGGCTTTGAACTTGCCCAATTCCAGCTTGTGCAAGTCGTATTGCTTTAGAAATACATAGAAGAAAAAAAACAAAGACAACACACGAAACAAAACGGGGTAATGCATGTGTTTCCAGTTGATGAAGTGAATTGAAGTCAATAAAAAAGGCGCCACGATAAACAAACCAGTTCGGTGGAGTAACTTTTCATGAACAGCGGCGATGCCTATCAGCAATAAATTTTCAAAAAATGGCGCAATGACCAGCCCTGTAAAAAGAATGAAGCTGATAGATGGAGGATTGATGCCCGATGTCTCGATGTCTGAATTGCTCAACTTCAAAAGCAAGGTGATGTAGATGAGTTGAAATGCAACCACACCCACCAAGACATCAATAAAACCATGCCGATTGAGATGCGAAGCTCTGATTTTCTGAATGAGGTTCATGATGTTTGCTGACGTGCGTGAATGGCCAACAGTGGCTCGAACACCCATTCCCAGATGCCGCGCACATCGTGAATGACGTCGGCCTCCAGGGTCATGCCGGGGCGCAGCGGGTGTGGCTTGCCAAATGCCACGACAGACTGTGACGCCAATGCCACTTGGATTCTGTAGAGAGGCTCGTTGCTTTGGGCGGACGCCAGCAACGCCGTGCCTTGGCCATGCGGCAAGTCTTGTGGGGCAATGGGCGTGCCGCTGACTTTGACAACATGGCCTTTGGCCAGCCCAAATTTTTGATACGGATAAGCGGCAAGTCGCAACCAAACTTCTTGGCCTGGTTGGACAAAGCCGGCGGTGCGTGTAGGCGCAAACAATGCAGCGATCAGCGGAGGCTCTGTGCTTTCGCCTTGCGCTAGCAGTGCGGTATGCGGCACAAAGCTGGCGATGGTTTGACCGGCTTGGACCATAGCGCCCAAGCCAAGATGCAAGGTGCTGACTTGCCCTGCTTGTGGGGCCAACACGCTGAGACTTTTGCGCGATTGGTTTTCAGTGATTTCTTGATCGAGGCTTGCCAAGTTGCGGTCGATCTGTAGCAAATCAATGGCCAATTGTTTTTGGAGGTTGAGCAAATCGGCTTGCGCTGCATCGCGTTCACGCGCCAATGCAATACCGTTTCGCTGGGTGCTTTCTAAACGTGATTGCAGGTCGATGAGTTCTTCTTGTTTGTTTTGGGCTTGAACGTCAGAGACAAAACCTTCGTGCGTCATTTGCTCAAATCTGCGCCACGTTTTGTGAGCCAACTCAACTCTTCGTTTGGCCAAAGCCTGCTCTTGCGTGGCTTGCGCAGTTTCTAGAGACAAAGACAGGATGCGCTCGCTCAGCTGCGTTTGGCGTTGATGCTGCTGTGCCACGCGTGAAGCCCGTTCTGACAAAAGGGTGCTGCGCCTTTGTGCCAAATGAGAAGCCAGAAGGGCGGCGGTGCTACCTTCGGCGGTGGTTTTGTCGGTGTTGACCACGAACAGAACTTGACCTTGTTGTACATGCTCGCCTTCTTGGATGCGCTGCTCAAACAGTACGCCTGGCATGACGGCACTCAGTTCCACCGTGCCCATTTGCGGCATGAGGATGCCCGGCACGCGCACCTTGCGCGCCAATTTGCCCCAAGCCCCAAAGGCCAGCAACGCGCCTGCCAACAGCAATGCCAAGCTGGCCACCACCGTAAAACGGGGGTTGTGGGCCAAGTGGACACTGCCCAGCCAAGAGGCTTGTTGGGCTTGGGTCACTTCGGTGCGAAACAGCGGTGCGGTGATGGGGTGTTCAATGGACATGGCTTCACAATACGTGTTTCTCAGGCAAACTTTGTTACATTGCCTTGCAAGCGCAACACCTTGAAACCGCACCATGCTTCAGTACCAAACCATTCCTGTCACCCCCTTTCAACAAAACTGCTCTTTGATTTGGGACGATCAAACGCGTCAAGCGGCGGTCATCGATCCTGGTGGCGACTTGGATTTGATCTTGGCCGAAGTGGCCAAGCACCAACTCAAGCTTGAGCAAATTTGGCTGACGCATGCGCACATTGACCATGCGGGTGGCACGGCGGTGCTGGCGCGCAATTTGAATTTGCCCATCGTGGGGCCCCACCCTGGCGATCAGTTTTGGATTGACCGTTTGTCAGACCAAGGGCGCATGTTTCAATTTCCAGAAGCTGAAGTGTTCACACCCACACGTTGGCTGCAAGATGGCGACACAGTTGAGTTGGGCGCGCACACCTTGAACGTGCGCCACTGCCCAGGCCATACGCCAGGCCATGTGGTGTTCTATTCACCCGAAATCAAGCGCGCATTTGTCGGTGATGTGTTGTTCGCGGGCAGCATTGGCCGCACTGATTTTCCGCAGGGCGATCACGACACCTTGATCGCCAGCATCACGCAGCGTCTGTGGCCCATGGGGGACGACACGGTGTTCATTCCGGGCCATGGCCCAGAGAGCACGTTTGGTCGCGAGCGCCGCAGCAACCCTTACGTTGGTGGGACCTGACGCGCCTGCTCATACAGGTGCGCCACTTTGGGCAAATTGGCTTCGAGTTCTTGAATTCGGTTGTTGCCACTGGGGTGCGTTGACAAGAAGCCCGGTTGACCTTTGCCACCCCCTGTGGCGCTCAGCATTTTTTTCCAAAGTTGCACGCTCGCTTCGGGCTTGAAGCCGCCGCGTGCGGCAATTTCCAAGCCCACCAAGTCGGCTTCGGTTTCATCGTCGCGGCTGTACTTGAGGGTGAGCAATTGTGTGCCGACGTTGGCCGCCACATCGCCCAACTGGCCTAAGCCCAGCAATTGCGAGGCCACTGACAAGCCCATGCTGGTGGCCTTGGATTTGGCCAAACGCTCGCGCGCATGTTCGCGCAAGGCGTGTGCCATTTCGTGGCCCATGATCATGGCCACTTCGTCGTCGGTCAATTGCAACTGGTCCAGAATACCTGTGTAAAACGCGATCTTGCCGCCGGGCATGCACCAGGCATTGAGTTGTTTGCTGCCAATCAAATTAACTTCCCATTTCCATTTGCGCGCATCGGGGTTCCATTGCGCGGTGAACGGGATGAGTCGATTGGCAATGGCGCGCAAGCGTTTGAGCTGCGGATAGTCATCGGGCGCCAACGCGCCTTTGCTGCTGGCCTCGCCCAAGGTTTGGCGGTATTGCTGTCTGGCCGATTGCTCCAAAGATTCAGCCGGCACCAGTTTGCGCATGCTGGAAGCTTGGCCCACGTCGACTTGCGCATGTGCCGCCGATTGAACCAAAGCGGCCAGGCCAAGGCCTGCGCCCCAGCGGTTTAAAAAAACTCGGCGTGATGAAGCCCCCGGCAGGGCCTCCAAAGGCGCATCAGGTTGAGACGGGTTTGAATTTGAAAAACAACGCCAGCACATTTTTCAATCATAGTGCCGCAAGCAGAGATTTCAAGGCAAGCCGGTGTAGAAATCCGTTCTCAGACTTGGATAATGAGGGCATGACTGAAAACACCTCTCCTGCTGCTTTCTCTTGGCTTGACTCTTGGCGCGTCTACTTGCAGCCTGCCAGCTTGCGCATGCTGCTGCTCGGTTTTGCCGCGGGCTTGCCTTTGCTTTTGGTGTTGGGCACTTTGAGTTTCAGATTGCGCGAGGCCGGCATTGATCGCAGCACCATTGGCTACCTGAGCTGGGTGGGTTTGGCGTATGGCTTCAAGTGGGTTTGGGCGCCCTTGGTTGATCGCTTGCCCATTCCCTTTTTCACGCACCAATTGGGCCGCCGCCGCAGCTGGTTGTTGTTGGCGCAGAGCATGGTGATGTTGGGTTTGGTTGGCATGGCCATCAGCGATCCGTCCCAAACTCTGGGCCCCGTGGTCTGGTGTGCTTTATTGGTGGCCGTGGGTTCGGCCACACAAGACATTGCATTGGATGCATTTCGCATTGAGTCAGCCGAGCCCACGCAGCAAGCGGCGTTGGCCGCCAGTTATCAAACGGGCTATCGCTTGGCCATGATTTGGGCCGGTGCCGGTGTGCTGTGGGTGGCGGCTTGGGTGCAAGGTGAGAACGCCGCGGGGTATGTCCATGCCGCGTGGCAAGCTGCGTACTTGGTCATGGCGGCCAGCATGTTGGTTGGATGCATCACGGTGTTGTTGTCCAAAGAACCTGTGCCTGCAGAGTTGCCGCCGGCAAGGAATTTAAAAGAGTGGCTGCAGGGTGCGTTGGTGGCACCCTTTGCCGATTTCCTCAAACGCTACAAATGGCAAGCCGTCTTGATCTTGAGCTTGATTGCGGTCTATCGCATCAGCGATGTGGTGATGGGCATCATGGCCAATCCTTTCTATGTGGACATGGGGTACACCAAGGCCGAAGTGGCCACCGTGACCAAAGTCTATGGCGTGCTCATGACCTTGTTGGGCGCCTTCATTGGCGGCGTGATGGCGCTGCGTTGGGGCGTCATGCGCATCTTGATGCTGGGCGCTGTGCTCAGTGCTTTGAGCAATTTGTTGTTTGCTTGGCTCAGTGCGCATGGCCATGATGTGAACGCTTTGATTGCGGTGGTGTCCGCAGACAATCTGGCCAGTGGCATTGCGTCGGCGGCCTTCATTGCCTATTTGTCCTCGCTGACCAATGTGCAGTATTCGGCCACGCAATACGCCTTGCTCAGCTCCATGATGTTGCTCTTGCCCAAATTCATTGCAGGCTTTTCGGGTGATTATGTGAATGCCCATGGCTATGCCGACTTTTTCACGGCCACTGCATGGTTGGGTTTGCCGGTGCTGGTGTTGGTGGGCTTGGCGTGGCACTACCAGCCGCCGACCCAGGATTGATTTACCTAACTTTACGAGCCCTTCAAGCCAAGCCGACGCATTCAGGCCGCTGTCGGTGCATCATCGCGGTGTGAGCAACCTGTGTTGAAAGTATGACGCCACAAATTTTGATGATTGAAGACGACGAACGCCTGGCCAAGATGGTGGGAGACTACCTGCGGCAGTCTGGCTTTGGTTTCGCGCATGCGGCCGATGGCATGCAGGGTTTGAGCGCCGTCCAACACACCTCTCCCGACCTGGTCATTTTGGACTTGATGTTGCCTGACATGGATGGCTTGCAAGTGTGTCAAAAAATTCGCAACCTGAATGGCGGTCAGGCGCAAACACCGGTGTTGATGTTGACGGCCAAAGGCGATCCCATGGACCGCATCATTGGTCTCGAGTTGGGCGCGGATGATTATTTGCCTAAACCCTTTGAGCCGCGTGAATTGTTGGCGCGCATTCGCGCCATCTTGCGCCGTCAAACCGATGTGGGGGCAAGTGGCCACACACGCATGCAGTTTGGCAGTTTGGAAATTGACCGTGATGCACGCACCGTCAGTGTCAAAGGCCAATTGTGCGACCTCACCTCGTACCAATTTGATTTGCTGGTGGCCATGGCCGAGCGCGCAGGGCGCGTGCTCACGCGCGATCAAATCATGGAGGCAGTGAGAGGCCGAGAGCTCGAAGCTTTCGACCGTTCGATTGATGTGCACATGGGCCGCATTCGCATGGCCATTGAAGACGATC
>CALEYZ010000200.1 GCA_937928195.1 uncultured Limnohabitans sp. | reverse complement strand
GGACCCGCGACCTCTCCCTTACCAAGGGAGTGCTCTACCACTGAGCCACAAGGGCAAATCATTGATTGCCAATCAATCCATTGAAAACCACAGGTGGAGCGGGAGACGGGAATCGAACCCGCGTCATTAGCTTGGAAGGCTAGGGTTCTACCATTGAACTACTCCCGCATCAGATCAGAAAAGATCGTCACAGTTGCAGGCCTACCGGCACTTCTACTTGTTGGTTTTCGCTGGTGGAGGGGACTGGATTCGAACCAGTGTAGGCGTAAGCCAACAGATTTACAGTCTGCCCCCTTTAGCCACTCGGGCACCCCTCCTCAGCGAATCTGGGATTATGCCACTATTTTTTAAGCCTCAGCAAGCATTGCAAAGTAAATTACCAAACAATTGGTTTTTTATTTTGCGCCACCAACCATTGGTTTACTTGACCAAAATGGCCGCACCCCATGAAGGGCATCGGCGGCCGCAGGGCCGACAAGGGCGATGGATGGTTGGCCTTCAAGACCAAGTGTTGCTGCGCCACCGAAGCCCGCTCAATGCGCTCTGCCTTGCCTTGCGCATGACCACCCCACAACAAAAAAGCACGCGGCTGCACATCTGAAGCCAAGGCTTCTATCAACGTGTCAGTTAGTACTTCCCAACCCCATTTGCTATGACTGGCTGGCTGCGCATCTTCCACCGTCAGCGCCGTGTTCAACAACAAGACCCCCTGCTCCGCCCAACGCACCAGGCTGCCAGCATTCGCGCCCAGAGGCGCAACAGCGCCAACATCCCGCTGAACTTCTTTGAAAATATTGCGCAAACTGGGCGGGATTTTTTGTCCCTCACCCACGGAAAAGGCCAAGCCCTCGGCCTGACCCGGGCCATGGTACGGATCTTGGCCCAAGATCACCACGCGCACTTGGGTAAAGGGCGTCAGTTCCATGGCCTTGTAAGGCGAGCGCGGATAGATCAATTGACCAGCCGACAAAGCAGAACGCAACTTGGCCGACAAAGTCTGACCGACATGGCCGCGCCAGTACTCAGTGAGCAGGCGCGCCCATTCTGGCGAGAGGCTCTCCAGACTCGGCGGCCAATCTTCCAAACGCAAACGATTGTCTGCAAACATCACTGGAACAAGTCAGCCAATGCCTTTCCAGGATCGGCAGCGCGCATGAAGGCCTCGCCGACCAAGAAGGCATGTACATGGGCTTCACGCATTTTTTGCACATCGGCACTCGACAAGATGCCACTCTCTGTCACCAGGATGCGATCGGCAGGCACATCCTTCATCATGCCCAAGGTGGTGTCCAAGGACACATCGAAGGTTCGCAAATTGCGGTTGTTGATGCCGACCAATGGGGTTTTCAATTTGAGTGCGCGCGTCAGCTCATCTGCGTCGTGCACCTCAACCAACACCGCCATGTCCAAGCTGCGCGCTACGGCCTCCATGTCTTTCATCTGCGCGTCGTCCAAACATGCGGCGATGAGCAAGATGCAATCGGCACCCATGACACGCGCTTCATACACTTGGTACGGATCAACCATGAAGTCTTTGCGCAGCACTGGCAAATCGCAACTGGCCCGCGCTTGCTTTAAGTAATCTGAACTGCCTTGAAAAAATTGTGCATCGGTGAGAACCGACAAGCATGCCGCACCATGCTCCGCATAACTTTGCGCAATGTCGGCAGGCATAAAGTCCTCGCGCAGCACGCCCTTGGAGGGGCTGGCTTTTTTAATTTCAGCAATGACAGCGGCCTGGCCGTTGTCAATCTTGTGGCGGATGGCGCCCACAAAATCGCGTGTGAGCACGCGGCTTTCAGCATCAGCGCGAACAGTGGCCAAAGGTTTTTTGCGAAGAGACAGTGCAATCTCTTCGTGCTTCACCGCCACAATTTTTTTCAGAATGTCGCTCATGCTGCTGCTCCCGCTTTTTGTGTAAAGGCCACAAACTGTTCTAGCTTGTTTTTGGCAGCACCCGACTCAATGGCCTGACGCGCCAGCAAGATACCGTCTTTGATGCTGCCGGTCACGTTGGCGGCATACAGCGCTGCACCTGCATTCAAAATCACAATGTCACGCGCAGCACCGGGCTCGTTGTTCAACACCGCACGCAGTACCGCTTGCGACGCTTCAGGTGTGTCAACACGCAAAGCGCGATTGCTCACCATGGCCATGCCAAAGTCTTCGGGATGAATTTCATATTCCTTGATATGACCGTCTTTGAGTTCACCCACCAGCGTGGCGGCGCCCAAGCTCACCTCGTCCATGCCATCGCGGCCATAAACCACCAAGGCATGTTCTGCGCCGAGTCGCTGCAAGGCGCGAATTTGAATACCCACCAAATCGGGATGGAACACACCCATCAAAATATTGGGCGCGCCAGCGGGGTTGGTGAGTGGGCCCAAGATGTTGAAAATGGTTCTCACGCCCAACTCTTTGCGAACCGGCGCCACATTTTTCATAGCAGGGTGATGGTTGGGCGCGAACATGAAACCAATGCCCACCTCTTGCACACACTGCGCAATTTTTTCAGGTGACAAATTGATGTTGGCACCCAAACTTTCGAGCACATCAGCGCTGCCAGATTTGCTGCTGACACTGCGACCGCCGTGTTTGGCCGTTTTAGCACCCGCGGCTGCAGCCACAAACATGGAACATGTGGAGATGTTGAACGTGTGTGAACCGTCACCGCCCGTGCCCACAATGTCCACCAAGTGGCGCGTGTCGGGAATCACGACTTTGGTGGAGAACTCGCGCATCACTTGCGCAGCTGCCGTGATCTCACCAATGGTTTCTTTTTTCACACGCAAGCCGGTGATCAAGGCGGCCGTCATGACAGGTGAGAGTTCACCATTCATGATCATGCGCATGATCTTGAGCATTTCGTCGTGAAAAATTTCACGGTGTTCAATGGTTCTTTGCAGTGCTTCGTGGGGCGTGATGGGCATGGCGCTCTCTGGGTTTGAGTTCATAAAAATTAGCAGTGCTTGTGATGCTTACGCGTTGAAAAATTGGCGCACTGCCGCAATGGTGCGATCGACGCCTGCGCGGTCAACATCCAAATGAGTGACAAAACGCAAGCGGTACAGACCGGTCATGTCAATGCCCGCCTGCTTCAAATGCGTTTGCAGCGCAGCACCTTTGGCTTTGGCATCGCCTACCAAATCAACAAACAAAATATTCGTTTGAGGCGCTTCGACTTGCAAACCATCGATGCCACTGAGGCCTTGCGCCAAGTGTTGCATCAACTGATGGTCTTCGGCCAAACGCGTGACATGATGGTCCAAGGCATAGGACGCTGCTGCGGCCATGAAGCCGGCTTGACGCAAGCCGCCGCCGGCCATTTTGCGCAGACGATGCGCTTTGGCGATGAAGTCTTGAGAACCGCACAGCGCAGAGCCCATGGGCGCACCCAAACCTTTGCTAAAGCAAACCGAGACACTGTCAAAACATTGAGCAATGCGCTTGGCTTCGTCGTAAGGCGATGTGCCCAAGGCCTTGGCCTGCGCCACCGCCGCATTGAACAGGCGCGCGCCATCCAAGTGACGAGACAAACCCTTTTGCAATGCAAACGCACTGAACTCATTCAAATAAGCTTGGGGCAAAACCTTGCCACCCCATGTGTTTTCCAAAGCCAACAACTTGGTTCGCGCAAAGTGCGGGTCGTCGGGTTTGATGGCAGCGTCAATGTCGGCCAAGGCCAAGCTGCCATCGGCCTGTTGCAAAAGCGGCTGGGGCTGGACACTGCCAAACACCGCGGCACCGCCCCCCTCCCAGCGATAGCAATGCGCCATTTGGCCCACGATGTATTCATCACCGCGCTGGCAATGCGACAGCACGCCGCACAAGTTACTTTGCGTGCCAGTTGGCATGAACAAGGCTGCTTCAAAACCCAGTAGCTTGGCTATTTTGGTTTGCAGTTCATTCACACTGGGGTCATCGCCAAACACGTCATCGCCCACCAAGGCTTGTGCCATGGCTTCACGCATGCCGGGTGTGGGTCGTGTGACTGTGTCGCTGCGCAAATCAACACGCGGCAAAGAAGCTGATGCATTCATGTCAGGAAGCCTCCAAGAAATTTTTCAACATGGCGTGACCGTGCTCCGTCAGGATCGATTCGGGATGGAACTGCACACCCTCCACATTCAAATGCTTGTGGCGCACACCCATGATCTCACCGTCTTCGGTCCAAGCGGTAATTTCCAAATCTGCGGGGCATGTGGCACGCTCAATGGCCAATGAGTGATAACGATTGACGGTGAATTTTTCAGGCAAATTTTTGAACACGCCTGTTTGCTTGGTTTGAATGACACTTGTTTTGCCATGCATCAGTTCTTGTGCGCGCACAATTTTTCCACCAAACGCTGCGCCAATGCTTTGATGACCCAAGCACACACCCAAGACAGGTAGCTTGCCAGCGAAGTGCTGAATGGCCGCCACCGAAATGCCCGCCTCTGCAGGGGAACAGGGGCCTGGTGAAATCACCAAACGATCGGGCGCTTTGGCGGCAATGCCTTCCAGCGTGATTTCGTCATTGCGAAACACTTCAACCTCCGCACCCAGCTCACCAAAGTACTGAACAATGTTGAATGTGAAAGAGTCGTAGTTGTCGACCATCAACAATTTAATTTTTGCCATGTTGATTACTCCAAACCTTCTTCCACCAACTCACTGGCGCGCAACAAGGCACGGGCCTTGTGTTCCGTTTCTTTCCATTCCAGCTCGGGCACTGAATCGGCCACCACACCTGCTGCTGCTTGCACATACAAAGTTTGGTCTTTGATGACCGCGGTACGAATGGCAATGGCCACATCCATGTCACCGGCATAGCTGAGGTAACCACATGCACCGCCATACAGACCGCGCTTGGTGGGCTCGAGTCGATCAATCAGTTCCATGGCGTGGACCTTGGGTGCGCCCGTGAGCGTGCCAGCAGGGAAAGTGGCTTTGAGCACATCCATGTTGGTCATGCCATCGTTCAAGATGCCTTCTACGTTGCTCACAATGTGCATCACGTGGCTGTATCGCTCCACCACAAAGGCTTCGGTCACTTTGACTGAGCCAATTTTGGCAATGCGGCCAATGTCATTGCGCGCCAAGTCAATCAGCATGACATGCTCTGCGCGCTCTTTGGGATCGTTGATCAATTCCAGTTCAGCCGCTTTGTCTTTTTCGGGTGTGGCGCCGCGGGGTCGCGTGCCAGCCAGCGGACGAATCGTCACTTTGACACCCTCTTCGGTTTGCTCTTGTCGCACCAAAATCTCGGGACTGGCACCCACCACATGGAAGTCGCCAAAGTTGTAGAAGTACATGTACGGGCTGGGATTCAAGGACCTGAGCGCGCGGTACAAAGACAAGGGGCTTTCTGTGTAACGCTTCTTGATTCGCTGGCCCACTTGAACCTGCATGAAGTCGCCCGCCGCAATGAGTTCTTTGGCCTCCAGCACAGCCTTCAAATAATCTTCTTTTTTGAAATCACGCTCTGCAGGATGTGTTTGCGTGGCGTTCACCACGGGTGCACTGACCGAGTACTTGAGCAAATCTTTGAGTTCACGCAAACGTTTCTTGGCTTTGGCATACGCCTCGGGCACACCGGGGTCGGCATACACAATCAAATAAAGTTTGCCAGACAAGTTGTCGATGACGGCCAACTCTTCGCACTGAAGCAGCAAGATGTCGGGCGTGCCCAGGGTATCGGGCGGGCAAGACTTCTCGAGTTTTTTCTCGATGTAGCGAACAGCGTCATAACCGAAGTAACCTGCCAGGCCGCCGCAAAACCGTGGCAGCCCAGGACGCAGTGCCACTTTGAAACGCTTTTGATATTGCTCGATGAAATCGAGGGGGTTGCCAGCAGCCGTTTCCACCACCACACCATCGGTGACCACTTCGGTTTTGGCATCGACGCCAAAGCCACTGGCTCGCAACAAAGTTTTGGCAGGCAAACCGATGAAGCTGTAACGGCCAAAGCGCTCGCCACCTACGACCGACTCCAGCAAAAAGCTGTACTTGCCGCCCTCTTTGGCATGGGCCAGTTTGAGGTACAGAGACAGTGGCGTTTCTAAATCGGCAAACGCTTCCAGCATGAGTGGAATGCGGTTAAAGCCCTGTTGCGTCAGGCTTTTGAATTCAAGTTCTGTGATCACGATCGGAGGCTCCGTTCAGGATGGTTGGGCCGAGGTGCGCAATGTCTGCGTCAATCAAATGGGGGCCAACCGGTTCATTCATTTGTTCAAGCGAAAAAGCTTGAGCACTTGGGTGGCAGCCAGCGGGCTGCCGGTTCTAGGCAAATTTAAGCTGGCTGACGCCAAGACCAGGCTCCCCGGCCACCAACGGCCGGCAGTGCTGCTGCGAAGAATGAATGAATTGTGATCATGTGGGTCTTAGTGTAACAAAGCTCTGAGGTCCTCTCAAAGCAGAATCTCAACCAAAGAGTCCAAATGTGCGTGTGCGGGAACCTCACGAACAGGCTGGCCATGGTTGTAGCCATAGGTCAACAAGGCCACCTTGCTGCCTGCTGCGTGTGCCGCTTGCGCGTCGTTGCTGGAATCGCCCACCATCAATACTTGGTGAGGTGCAAAGCCCAGAGCCTCGCAAGTTTTGAGCAAAGGCAATGGGTCTGGTTTCTTGCGCTCGAATGAATCACCGCCAAAAACCAGCTTGAAAAAATGGTCCAGGCCTTTTTGGGCCAACAGCGTTTGCGCCAAATCGCGCGGCTTGTTGGTGAGGCATGCCATGGGCAACCCCATGGCGGCCAAACCCTGCAAGCCCTCCATCACGCCCGGATACACCGCACTGGCTTGACCATTCACACGACTGTAATGGCCTTGGTAGCGCTGCCATGCGTGTGCCAGCTGTGCTTGCGTAGGTTGAACAGGCTGCTGGGCCACCAAGGTCAACTGTCGGGTGAGAACACAATGAATTAAGTGCTCAGAGCCTTTGCCAACCATGCCTTCAAGTGGTTCACGGCCCATGACGGGCAAGCCCAGGTCTTTCAACATCAAGGTGACAACGGCGTCAAAGTCGCCCATCGTGTCAACCAAGGTGCCGTCTAAGTCAATCATGCAGGCCGAAACCTGCACCCCGAGTAGATTAGCCACCGCTCAATTCCTTGCGCATGGCTTGAATGACCGCGGCGTAATCAGGTTTGCCAAAAATGGCGCTGCCCGCCACAAAGGTGTCAGCGCCGGCGTCAGCCACGCGGCGAATGTTGTCCACTTTGACGCCGCCGTCGACTTCGAGGCGAATGTCTTTGCCCGACTTGTCAATCCACTTGCGTGCTTGCTCAATTTTGCGAAGTGCGCTGTCAATGAAGCTTTGGCCACCAAAGCCCGGGTTGACCGACATGATCAGAATGAGGTCGATGTCATCAATGACCCACTCCAACACATCCAAAGACTCGGCGGGGTTGAACACCACACCCGCTTTGCAGCCCTTGGACTTGATGGCTTGCACACTGCGGTGCACGTGTGTAGAAGCATCGGGGTGAAAACTGATCAGGTCGGCACCGGCATCGGCAAATGCGGCAGCCAAGGCGTCCACGGGCTGCACCATCAGGTGCACATCGATGGGCACATCTTTGCCATCGGCCGTTTTGGCATGTGGCTTGAGGGCTTGGCAAATCATGGGGCCAAACGTGAGATTGGGCACGTAATGGTTGTCCATCACGTCGTAGTGAATCCAGTCTGCGCCAGCGGCAATGACATTGCGCACTTCTTCACCCAAACGGGCAAAATCGGCAGACAAAAGTGAGGGGGCGATGCGGTAGGTGGTCATGCCCGAATTGTCTCATTTTGCGGACCTCAAATTGTTGCAGCAGTACGGATGCCGAACCTGGCATGTGAGGTTATGCTTGGGTCCATGGGTGAGTTTGATCTGATTGAAACCTTCTTCAAGCGACCAGCGCGACATGCCACGCTGGGGGTTGGTGACGATTGCGCATTGTTGGCTGTGCCGCCTGGCCAGCAATTGGCCATCTCCAGCGATATGCTGGTGGAAGGCCGCCACTTCTTGCCCACGGTCCACCCCCGACTTTTGGGCCACAAAGCCTTGGCCGTGAATTTGAGCGACTTGGCCGCCTGTGGTGCCAAGCCCAAGGCCTTCATGCTGGCCCTGTCTTTGCCTCAGGTCGACCCATCATGGTTGTCAGAGTTTTCACAAGGCCTTTGGGCATTGGCCGATGCACACGACATTGATTTGATAGGGGGCGACACCACGCGAGGGCCGTTGAACATTTGCATCACGGTACTGGGCGAAGTACCAACAGCGCAAGCACTGCTTCGAAGTGGTGCTCAGGTTGGTGATGACATTTATGTCAGCGGCAATTTAGGTGATGCACGTTTGGCGCTGGAAGTTTTTCGCGGGTCTGTGCAAGTGCCGTCCGACGTGTTTGCCAGTGCGCGCCTGCGCATGGAACAACCCACACCCCGTGTTGCGTTGGGGCTTGCTTTGCGCGGCATTGCGCATGCCGCCGCTGACATCAGTGATGGCCTGCTGGGTGATTTGGGTCACATTTTGAAAGCCAGTGGTGTGGGCGCCCTCATAGAAACGCAGCAAGTGGCCAGCACCTTGGCATGCACATCTCCACCTCAGTCCTTTACAAAGCTTGCCTTCGCCAGTCAGTTGGCACTGACTTTGTCGGGCGGTGATGACTACGAGCTGGTCTTTACGGCTGCATCTCATCAACGAGATGCCGTGGCAGCGGCCAGTTTGGCAAGCCAGACAACCGTCACACGCATCGGCAGCATCACGGCATCTTCTGCACTGGTGTTGCAAAGTGCAGACGGCCAAGTCTTGCCCAACACCTTTGCTTCCTTTGACCACTTTAAAACGCCATGAGACCCACACCTGGCTTCATGTCAAAACACCCTGCGCATTGGATTGCACTGGGTTTTGGTTCCGGACTTTCTCCTAAAGCGCCCGGCACGGTGGGTACCTTGTGGGCCTGGGCCAGTTGGTGGGCTTTTCACGAGCACCTCACACAAACCGAGTTAGGCTGGCTCATTGTGTTGTCTAGTGTGATGGGTTGGTGGGCATGCAAAGTGACGGCAGAGAACATGAACATCGCCGATCCGGGCGCCATTGTCTGGGATGAAGTGGTTGCCTTTTGGCTCATTCTTTGGTTGTTAGCGCCCAGTTCATTTCTGACACAACTCTGTGCATTCGCGCTGTTCAGGTATTTTGATGCGGCCAAACCCGGTCCCGTTGCTTGGGCTGATCGCCTGTTCAAAGGCTTTGGTTGGCGCGGTGCGTTTGGCATTCTGTTGGATGACTTTGTGGCTGCTTTTTGCACCCTCATTTGCTTTGCATTGTGGCGCGCATGGTGACAAATTCCATTCAACATCATTGCGCCGTTTTGTCAGAGGCGTTGCTGAGCAAACATGCGATGATGGCCACCGCTGAAAGTTGCACCGGTGGTCTGATCGCTGCAAGTTGCACCGATCTGCCTGGGTCAAGTGCTTGGTTTGAACGCGGCTTCGTGACTTATTCCAATGAAGCCAAAACTGACATGCTGGGCGTTCCTGCTGCTCTGATATCTCGGCACGGTGCGGTCAGTGAAGAGGTTGCAAAGGCCATGGCGCTGGGCGCTTTGCACCATTCCAAAGCCGACTTCAGCGTGGCCGTGACAGGAATTGCGGGCCCTAGCGGCGGCAGCGAGGAAAAACCTGTAGGCACAGTTTGGTTGGCCTGGGCGCAAAAAAATCCAGCGCAATGCATCAGCGTACGCAAAGTATTTACAGGCGATCGACAGTCGGTAAGAGCCGCCACAACGGCATTGGCTTTGGAACAGCTGGCCGAAATGGTGAGCTCAAGCTAACGTCTTGCAAGACCGCAGCTGATGGGAAACCATCCCACGCGAGAACGCCACAACCCAAGGCGTGATCACCAAAGACGATTCACCAAAAAAAATGCCCACCGAGGTGAGCATTTTTTCAATCAGCAGGCAAATGAATTTGCTGCTTAATTTGGTTGCGGGGGCCGGATTTGAACCAACGACCTTTGGGTTATGAGCCCAACGAGCTACCAGACTGCTCCACCCCGCGGTAAAAACGAGAGTATACCTTGTTATTCAGCTTTAATAATAAGGTTTTAAAATTAAAGCCAAATATTTGCGCGATTAAGCAGCAGGTGCTTGCTCGGCCACATCGGGACGATCAACCAACTCGACCAAAGCCATCGGCGCATTGTCACCCACGCGGTAACCCATTTTCAGGATGCGTGTGTAACCACCTGGGCGCGCATTGAAGCGAGGACCGAGGTCTGTGAACAATTTGGTGACGCTGTCGCGGTCACGCAAACGGTTGAAAGCCAAGCGGCGGTTGGCCACTGTGTCAACTTTGGCCAAAGTGATCATAGGCTCGATCACGCGGCGCAGTTCTTTGGCCTTAGGCACTGTTGTTTTGATCACTTCGTGCTCAATGATGGAGTTCATCATGTTTTGCAACATTGCCAAGCGGTGTGAGCTTGTGCGATTGAGTTTACGTAATCCGTGTCCGTGACGCATGGTGCTAATCCTTTCTTTATTAATCAAGCAGCCGTATCAGGTACTGCCCGTGCACTGCCCACCCCGGGAACTTAGAAGGTGGGACTTTGGAGAAGTCCGCTATTTTAGCGGAAACTTCTTAACGCTTTTCCAAACCGGCTGGTGGCCAGCTTTCGAGCTTCATGCCCAATGTCAAACCGCGTGAGGCCAAAACTTCTTTGATCTCGTTGAGTGACTTGCGACCCAGGTTAGGGGTCTTGAGCAATTCGTTCTCGGTGCGCTGAATCAGGTCGCCGATGTAGTAAATGTTTTCTGCTTTGAGGCAGTTGGCAGAACGAACGGTGAGTTCGAGCTCGTCCACTGGGCGCAACAGAATAGGGTCAAAGCTGCTGGCGCCACCGCGTTGTGCGGGTGCGTCGAATGCAGACAATTCGCTGCCTTCGAGCTGTGCAAACACAGCCAATTGCTCAACCAAAATCTTGGCAGATGAGCGAACTGCGTCTTCAGCGCTGATGGCACCATTGGTTTCCATCTCGATGACCAACTTGTCGAGGTCGGTACGCTGTTCAACCCGTGCGCTTTCAACGGTGTAGCTGACGCGCTTCACAGGTGAGAAAGAAGCGTCGAGAACGATACGACCCACAGATTTTGTAGGCTCATCGGCAAAACGGCGCATTGAACCGGGCACATAGCCACGACCTTTTTCAACCTTGATTTGCATGTCGAGTTTGCCGCCTTGTGACAGGTTGGCAATGACGTGTTCAGGGTTGATGATTTCGACATCGTGCGGTGTTTGAATATCAGCCGCAGTGACAGGACCTTCGCCGTCTTTGCGCAGGCTCAATGTCACTTCATCGCGATTGTGCAGTTTGAAAACCACGCCTTTGAGGTTCAGCAAAATGTTGACAACATCTTCTTGCACGCCATCAATGGATGAGTATTCGTGAACAACACCGGCGATGGTGACTTCTGTAGCGGAGTAACCCACCATGGAAGACAACAAAACGCGACGCAGCGCATTGCCCAACGTGTGACCATAGCCACGCTCGAAAGGCTCCAAGGTAACCTTGGCGCGGTTGGGGCCGAGTTGTTCGACTTGGATGGCTTTGGGTTTCAACAGATTGGTTTGCATTCAGACTTCCTCTCAATACCCCCGGTACGTTACACCGGTAAGGCTGATGAAGCACCCAAACCGCGATGCAACGCGGTAAGGGAACGATTGAAACAAGATGAGATTAACGTGAATACAATTCAACGATCAATGATTCGTTGATGTCAGACGCAAATTCATCACGGTCAGGAGCCTTCTTGAAGACGCCTTCAACTTTTTCGATGTTGACTTCAACCCAAGCTGGCATGCCAACTTGTTGAGCCAATTGCAAAGCTTCCAAAACACGTGTTTGTTTCTTAGACTTTTCACGAACAGCCACGACGTCGCCAGCTTTGACGAGGTATGAAGGAATGTTCACTGGCTGACCGTTCACGGTCACAGCTTTGTGAGAAACCAATTGACGTGATTCAGCGCGTGTAGAGCCAAAGCCCATGCGGTAAACAACGTTGTCCAAGCGTGACTCGAGCAAGCTCAACAGGTTAGAACCTGTGTTGCCTTTACGACGGTCAGCTTCTGTGAAGTAACGACGGAATTGCTTTTCCAGCACGCCGTACATGCGCTTCACTTTTTGTTTTTCACGCAATTGCAGACCGTAGTCTGATGTACGCTGACCTGAAGTGCGACCGTGTTGGCCGGGCTTGGTGTCAAATTTAGACTTGTCCGCAATAGAGCGGCGTGCGCTCTTCAAGAACAGGTCGGTGCCTTCACGGCGTGAGAGTTTGGCCTTAGGGCCGAGGTAACGTGCCACTTGATCTTCCTTTTCTGTCAACTACCGCATGAGACATGCGGGAGCCATTGCCAACACGGCAATGGCGGTGGGCTTTGTAAATTAGATACGACGACGCTTTTGAGGGCGGCAGCCGTTGTGGGGCATTGGCGTAACGTCTGCAATCGAAGTGATGCGGATGCCCAAGGCGCCCAATGCACGAACTGAAGACTCACGACCTGGGCCTGGGCCTTTGATCTCGACGTCCAGGTTCTTGATGCCTTGTTCAATGGCGGCACGACCGGCCACTTCGGAAGCAACCTGCGCTGCAAACGGTGTGGATTTACGTGAACCCTTGAAACCCTGACCACCTGAAGAAGCCCATGACAACGCATTGCCTTGGCGATCAGTGATCGTGATGATGGTGTTGTTGAACGAGGCGTGCACGTGTGCGATGCCGTCGGCAACGTTCTTGCGAACTTTTTTGCGCACGCGTTGTGCGGCGCTATTGGATGGGGCTTTTGCCATAGTGGTCTCTCAATCCCTGTTATTTCTTCAAGCCTGCAGCGCCTTTGCGCGGACCTTTGCGGGTACGTGCATTGGTGCGAGTGCGCTGACCACGCATAGGCAAGCCACGACGGTGGCGGAAACCACGGTAGCAACCAATGTCCATCAAACGCTTGATGTTCA
>CALEYZ010000199.1 GCA_937928195.1 uncultured Limnohabitans sp. | reverse complement strand
AGTTTGGCCGATGTGCATGGCGCCAAACAAAAATGGGATCTGGCCCAAGCCAACTACGGCAAAGCGCTGGCCATGGGCGGCTTGCGCCGCGAAGCTGAGACACGACTTCACGCAGGGATCGCCTTTTACAAGTTGGGCCAAAAGGCAGAAGCGATCAAAATGTGGAACAGTGTCCAGGGGGATGCGACTGCCGTTGAGCTGGCTCAAATGTGGAAACTTTGGCAAACCAACAATTGACGCATTAAGTTGGGTTGCCTGAGGCGGCAGCAGCTTTCATCGCAAACTCAGCCCGCAAAGCGCGAAGTTTTTCGCGTGGGTCTTCTTTGATAGTGGTTTTGTCTAAAGCCATCTCAGCAATGAAACGACTGGGCAGTGCCGCAATGGTCTCGCGCCCTTTTTTGCGGCGCTTGGTCCAGCTCACCGCCAATGAGCGCTGTGCACGCGTGATGCCCACGTACATCAAACGCCGTTCTTCTTGCAAACGCGTCAGTTGCCCCTCAGCATGAACTGTCGCATCAATTGACTCTTTGTTGTCCTCGTCCATCTTGAAGGGCAGCAAGCCTTCGTTCACGCCCACCAACATCACGTGAGGCCACTCCAAACCTTTGGCAGCATGCAGTGTTGAAAGGGTGACCACATTGGGATCTTCCTCGCGTTCGTTCAAGGTCGACAGCAAAGAAATGGTTTGCGCCACTTCCAGCAAAGATTTGGTCTCGCTTGCCACATTGACGCCTGCCGCGTCATCGATCGTGCCGCCACATCGACCAGCCATCCAATCGCAAAACTCCAGCACATTGGTCCAGCGTGCTGCGGCTACTTTCTCGTTGTCTTCGCCATCGTACAAATGCTTTTCGTAGCCAATGTCTTTGAGCCATTGCAGCAAGAAGGCTTTGGCTTCTTCGGCGCCATGGGTTCGTTTAGCGCGGTATTCCAAATCGTTCATGAAGCGTCCAAACTCATGCAGGCTGCCCACGGCGCGCGCAGAGAGCCGGCTGCTGAGGCTGTTGGAAAACAAGGCCTCAAACAAACTCAATTTGTATTGACTCGCCAAGGTGCCAAGGCTGGCCAAAGTTTGATGACCAATGCCACGTTTGGGGCTGGTGACAGCGCGCAAGAACGCCGGGTCGTCATCGTTGTTAACCCACAAGCGAAACCATGCGCACAAGTCTTTGATTTCTGCGCGGTCGAAAAAACTTTGACCGCCCGATACTTTGTAAGGAATTTGCGCGCGGCGCAAAGCTTTTTCAAAGGGCTTGGCCATGTGATTGGCGCGGTACAAAATGGCAAACTCGCGGTAATCACGGTACTGCACACCGCCTGCTGTGGTGGCCGTGCCTGCGCGCAATGATTGAATGCGGGCCACCACACGATCGGCCTCGTGTTCCTCATTGTCGGCGTCCATGACGCGCACCGGTTCGCCTTCACCCAGCTCAGAAAACAGTGTCTTGGGATAGAGCTTGGGGTTGGGTTCGATCACGTTGTTGGCGGCACGCAAAATGTCGCTGGTCGAGCGGTAGTTTTGCTCTAACTTGACCACCTTCAACTGCGGAAAATCTTGCGGCAAGCGTTTCAAGTTGTCCAGCGTTGCGCCGCGCCAGCCATAGATCGATTGATCATCATCGCCCACCACGAATAGGTTTGCTTCGGGACCCCAATAGGAAGTCATCAATTCCAATATCTTATTTTGCGAACCATTGGTATCTTGAAATTCATCGACCATCGCGACCGGGTACTGGGTGCGGATGGCGTGCGCCATGCGGCCATCGTCGCTTTGAACGGCGCGGTAGAGACGCTCGAGCAGGTCGTGAAAATCAAACTGGGCACGCTGCTGCTTGGCTTGCACAAAGGCTTGGTGCACCCAATGCAAGGCGTGTGCGAGAAAGGACGAGGCCACATCGGGTTGCAGCTCCGAATGTTCAGCCCATTCATCCAATATGGACAATACCGGCCACGCTGAAGCGGCTTGCCAGCCCAGCTTTTGCAAGTGGGATTGCCTGAACCGATTGAGCGTTTCCTCGCGCACTTTTTCGGCTGAGCCCTGGGCCCAAAGGCTGACCTCGCTGAGCCAATTCTTCAAATAATCGATCCGAGTGTTGCTCAGTAAGTTGGCAGCTTTGGCCTCGAGAATCGCCGCCACCACCTCCTCAGACCACCCCGCGCGTATTTGCGCCAGCAAGTGTTCCGATCGCACAGACCAGTCTTGCCACCCTTGGAAAATGTCTGCGATCCCCTCAGAGGCTTCTTCCGTGCTGACCTCCGGGCTACGCTCCAGGGCCTTCAAGCCAGTCCTCAACGCCTTCAGCAAGCCATCGGGTGTTTGGCCAGTCTGGCTGCTCAATGCCTGAAGTTGGTCGGCCGGTAAGGGATAGAGCCAGGTTCGCCAGTAATCTTGCACGGCTTGGCGCAACAGGCTTTCCTTGTCTTCCACGCGGGTTTGCTCAAACAGACTTTGGCTGTCAAACGCATGCTCACGCAGCATGCGGTGACTCCAGCCATGCAAGGTGAAGATGGCGGCATCGTCCATCCACTGGGCCGCCAAGGACAGTTGCAGGCTGCACGCCGGCCAGGCTGTCGCCTCGAAGCTGCCTCGCAATTCAGGCAAGATGCTGTCGTTGGCCGCCAAGTCCTCCGGTCGCAAGCGTTCGGCAAAAAAATCGGCAGCCTGCGCCAGTCGGTGACGAATGCGCTCGCGCAACTCGGCGGTGGCGGCCTCGGTGAAGGTCATCACCAAAATTTGAGGCGGCAGCAAGCCTGGCCCGGGTTGGCCGTCAGGGCCTCGCCCATGGCCCAGCACCAGGCGCAAGTAAAGCGCGGTCAGCGTCCATGTTTTGCCCGTGCCAGCACTGGCTTCAATCAGTCGGCGACCGCTCAGAGGCAGTTCCAAGGGCTTGAGAGAGATGACGGTCCGGGTGTCGGTCATGTCGACGCTCCCGGCTTGTGGACAGCTTTGTACATCGCGCCGTACAAAGCTTCCGACAAAGCCGCCATTTGAACCGTCGCAGCCTCATAGTCTGCAAAGTGGCGTCGCAACATGGCGTGTGCTTCGCGTTCGCCAGTTGCTGCTGAAAAACTTGCGCTTTCAAAAACAGC
>CALEYZ010000198.1 GCA_937928195.1 uncultured Limnohabitans sp. | reverse complement strand
GAAAGACACATCATGGGTTTGAGCACACACGTTTTGGACACCATGCACGGCTGCCCCGCAGCTGGCATGCAGGTTAGCCTGTACACCACCGAAGGCCAATTTGCCACCTTGGTCAAGAGCTTTCAGCTGAATGCCGATGGTCGCAACCCAGATGGGCCGCTGTACGACAACGCCAGTTTGCAAAAAGGCACTTACCGCTTGGTGTTTGATGTCGCGGGCTATTTCAAGGCCCGGGGCGTTCAACTGCCTGAGCCCTCGTTCTTGAATCAGGTCTCGCTTGATTTTGGGGTGGCCAACGTGTCCGAGCACTACCATGTCCCTCTTTTGGTGAGCCCCTGGAGTTACTCGACCTACCGCGGCTCTTAAATCGCAATTATTTCTGGTCAATGGCGCCCGTGAAGCAGGCGAAATCAATAAAATCGACCTTTGCTTTGAACTAACCCCAACTACTCCCATCATGAGCCAAGTGACCAACACTGTGCGTTTTGTGCTTGACGGCAACATCGTCGAAGCCCAGGGCGAGCGCCGCACCACCACTGTTTTAGATTACCTGCGCGAGCAATTGCATCGCACAGGCACCAAGGAGGGGTGTGCGGAGGGTGACTGCGGTGCTTGCGTCGTCATGGTTGGCTCTTTGAATGCCTCCGGCAACGGGGTTGATTACGTGCCGGTTAACAGCTGCATTCAACTCCTGCCCACCTTGGACGGCAAGTCCGTCAAAACTGTCGAGAGTTTGAAAAAAGCCGATGGCAGTTTGCATCCCGTACAACAAGCCATGGTGGATTGCCACGGCTCGCAGTGCGGTTTCTGCACCCCAGGCATCGTGATGAGCTTGGTCAATTTGGTGCAGGTCAATCCGGCCCCTCAGCGTCAAGAAGTCAGCGATGCCCTTAGTGGCAATCTGTGCCGCTGCACGGGCTACGCGCCTATTTTGGATGCTGCGTCAAAAGCTTGTGGCAACAAGGCAGCTCTCAAATTGGACGATGCTGCCGACGTGCCTTTGCTGAAAGAAATTCAACGTGCTTCAACGCCGACCCTCAGCTTAGAGGGTGACATCATTGTGCAGCCTGTGGTGCGCACCCGCAAAGGCAATGAATTTGTCTCGCCAGCCACCATTGCCGAAGTGGCCGACTATTTGGTCAAGCACCCCACCTCTACTTTGCTGGCCGGCAGCACTGAGGTGGGCTTGCAAGTGAACAAACAATTCTCACGACCTGATCACATTGTGTATTTGGGCAACGTGGCCGAACTCAAACAAGTCAAAGACACTCCTCAGGCTTGGCACATCGGTGCCGTGGTGTCACTCACTGAAGTGGAAGCGTTGGTGGCCAAAGCTTATCCCGACTTTGCCGAGGTGATTCGCCGTTTTGGTTCCCCCCCAATCCGATCTACCGCCACTTTGGCTGGCAACATTGCCAATGGCTCCCCCATTGGCGATTCCATGCCTTGCCTGATGGCCTTGGGCACCACCCTGACTTTGCGCTGTGGTGACAAAACGCGATCTGTGTCTTTGGACCAGTTCTACACAGGTCAAAAACAAACCGTGCTGCAAGCAGGTGAGTTCATTGAAGCCGTTGTTTTGCCCAAGCCGCAAGCCGGTCAAGTGTTCCGCGCCCACAAAGTCAGCAAGCGTTTTGAACAAGATATTTCTGCCACATGTGCAGCCATCACCTACACCTTGAAGGCTGGCAAGTTGAGCAATGTGAAACTGGCTTACAACGGTTTGGCACCGTCGCCTTGCCGCGCCCCTCAATTGGAAGCGGTGTTGGAAGGCAAAGCGCCGGGCGACGTCAAAGAAGCCGATTTGGATGCGGCCATTGCCGCCAGCTTTGTGGCGCGGGATGGTTTGCGCGCCACATGGGCCTACCGCTCATTGGTGGCACGCAATTTGGTGATCGATTTCATTGAACAACAAACGACAGAGGTGGCTTAAATGAACGCGCCCATTTCCTTGCACAATTTATTGCCTGCGTCTGGTTTGCAACAAGGCACCGATGTCGTCCATGAGTCGGCTCATCTGCATGTGACCGGCACGGCCACGTTCACCGATGACATGCCCGAATTGGCAGGCACTTTGTACGCTGCCCTCATCTTGTCACCCGTGGCGCATGGCGAGTTGATCGGCGACGGTATTGACCGCGAAGCCATTCTCAAAGAGCATGGTGTGGTGGCTGTTTACACGGCCAAAGACATTCCTGGCGAAAACAATTGCGGCCCCATCGTTCACGACGATCCCTTCTTGGCTGTTGGCAAAGTGGAGTTCGTTGGCCAAGTGGTGGCTGTGGTGGTGGCGCGCGAGATGCTTTATGCCCGTGAAGCCGCACAAAAAGCCAAGGTGCTGGTGAAAGAGCTCAAGCCCATTCTCACCATTGAAGAAGCCATGGCAGCGCAGAGTTTCATCATGCCGCCCAAAGGCATCACGCGTGGCAACGCCGCCGAAGCCATTGCCAAAGCGCCCCGCAAAGTGAAGGGCAGTACCGATACGGGTCAGCAAGAACAGTTCTACATGGAAGGCCAAATCACGTACGCCGTGCCGCGTGAAGATGGCCAGCTCACCTTGTATTCATCAACGCAGCACCCTGACGGCAACCAACGTGAAGCCGCAGCCGCATTGAACTTGAGCACCAACGATGTGGAAGTGATTTGCCGACGCATGGGAGGGGGCTTTGGTGGCAAAGAAGGCAATGCCAGCATCTTCAGTCAGAGCGCTGCTTTGGCCGCATTCAAATTGCAGCGCCCTGTCAAGTTGCGTGTGAACCGCGACGACGACATGATGATCACAGGTAAGCGCCACGATTTCCGCATTGATTACGAAGTGGGTTATGACGATGAAGGTCGCATTTTGGGTGCCGACATCACCCTCATGTCACGTTGTGGTTACAGCACTGACTATTCAGGCCCTGTGAATGATCGTGCGTGTTTGCACATCGACAACAGCTATCACATCCCTGCGTTGAAGTTGGTCAGCCATCGCTGCAAAACCAACACGCAAAGTGCCACGGCTTACCGCGGTTTTGGTGGACCTCAAGGCATGTTTGGCATTGAGACGGTCATTGAGCAAATCGCCAACGACATTGGCAAAGATCCTTTGGATGTGCGCCTGCTCAACATCTACAAAGACCCCGCCATCTCTGGCAATCCTGCCACCATGGTCACGCAATATGGTCAAACCATTGCCGACTGGGTGGGTGACAAGGTCATCGACCAAGTGGCGTCTGAAGCCAAATACCGTGAACGCCGCGACAGCGTCAATGCGTTCAACAAAGTCAACAAACGACGCAAGCGTGGTTTGGCCCTGGTGCCTTTGAAATTTGGTATCAGCTTCACCGCCACCATGCTGAACCAAGGCGGTGCTTTGCTCAACATCTACATGGATGGCTCGGTCAGCGTCAACCATGGCGGCACCGAAATGGGTCAAGGCTTGAACACCAAAATGGCACAGGTTTGCGCCGATGGTTTGGGCATTGACATTCAGTACGTTCGTGTGACGGGTACCGACACTCAGAAAGTGCCTAACGCTTCTGCTACCTCTGCTTCAAGTGGTGCCGACATCAACGGCGCGGCCATCATGAATGCCACTGCCCAAATGCGCGCGCGTTTGGCGCCTGTGGCGGCCAACATGCTGGGTTGCAAAGAAACAGACGTGAGCTTTGCCAACAACAAGGCGCATGGTGGCGGTAAATCGGTTGACTGGACGGCCGTGGCCAAGCAAGCTTGGCTAGACCGTGTGGGCTTGTCAGTGACAGGCTTTTACATGACGCCCGAAATTAAATACGACTTTGCCACCCTCACGGGCCATGCGTTCTATTACTACTGCTACGGTGCATCCGTCAGTGAAGTGGAAATCGACACACGCACTGGCGAATGGTGGCTGAAGGCTGTGGACATTGTTCATGACGCAGGCAAGAGCATCAACCCCGCTATCGACAAAGGTCAGATTGAAGGGGCCTATGTTCAAGGCATGGGCTGGCTTACCATGGAAGAGTGCATCTGGGACAAAAAGGGCAAGTTCCTCACGCATGGTCCCAGCACTTACAAAATTCCAGTGGCCGGTGATGTACCTGAGCACTTCAAAGTCACCCTGTTTGACGGTAGCAATGTCAAGCCCACGCCTTTCAATTCTAAAGCCGTTGGTGAGCCACCCTTCATGCTGGCTTTGTCCACCTTCTTTGCGCTGCGTGATGCGGTCAGTGCCAGTGCGGATCACAAAACCGTGGTTCACATGAGCGCACCGGCCACGCCAGAGAAGATTTTGATGAGCTGCGAGAAGGCCAAAGCGGCAGTTTGACAAGTTTCAGTCTTGACCCTCGGTGAGCGTGTCAAGCTGAAACCGGCCACTCTTGTGCCATAGCCAGACGTCTGAATACACCACCTTGTTCATGTGCGCAGGGACAGGGTAGGGCGCGGCTTGGCGCACTGTTTTTTCAATTTCTTTCATGACTTCGGGGGCATGGCCTGGGGCTCGGACCCAATAGGTGCGTGTCACTTGACCTTGTTTGTCGACTTCGACATCTAAGACGCCCACGGCATACAGCATGGGTGGCATGCGACCTTTGAAGATGCGCGAACCGTTGAGCTTGTAGAGGTGTTTGGCGGCATCAACGCGGTACTCATGCGCATCGCGTGCATTGGAAGTGGGCAATGAAGGTTTTGCAGGTTCTATCGGCTTGACCACCACAGGCGCCGGTTGGGGCGTTGGCGTCGGTGGTGGTGGTGTGCTGCAACCTGCCATCCACAGGGCCACGCAGGCAAGGCTGAGACCCAGCCGAGTCCGAGAAGTATTTGCTGTGTCAAGAAATGTCATTTGAAATTTGTCTCCTAGACCTCTAGAGCCCATTCTGTCACTGTACAGTGTGGTTTGAATAGTCCCTGATTGAAAGTCACGCCCTGTGCATTGGATTCCCACCCTGCTTGAAAAATTGGCGCAAGCCCCCGCCATCTGGATCACAGTCTTGCAAGCGCAAGGCTCTGTGCCGCGTGGTGCAGGCACGTTCATGGCCGTGTTTGCAGACGATTTCTTGGGCACCATTGGGGGCGGACATTTGGAGTTTGAAGCCATTGCAGAGGCCCGTCGCAGCTTGCAATCTGCCAACGGGCAGCTCCGCATGCCTGCCGAGAAACGTTTTGCTTTGGGTCCCAGTTTGGGACAGTGTTGTGGCGGCGCTTTGGTGCTGAAATTTGAGTGGGTCACACACCAAGATGCCCCGCGTTTGCAGGCGCTCATGCAGAATCAGGCTGCACAACGCTTTCAACCCGTGGCCTTGTTTGGCGGCGGTCATGTGGGCAAAGCTTTGGTGCAAGTGTTGGCCCCGTTGCCCTTTCATGTGCGCTGGATTGACAGCCGTGATGAAATTTTCCCCAGCAATGTGCCCGCCCAGGTCGTGTGCGAGCATTCCAACCCTGTCCAAGCCGCAGTGCCTGATTTGTCGCCTCACAGCCGGGTATTGATCATGAGTTTCAGCCATGCGGAAGACTTGGATGTGGTGGCCGCCTGTCTGTTGCGGCAACGCCAGCAAAAGGATTTGGCCTTCATTGGTCTCATTGGCAGTGCCACCAAATGGGCAACTTTCAAACGTCGCTTGGCAGAACGAGGCTTCTCGGAAGCTGAGTGTCGCCAGGTCACTTGCCCCATCGGGGTTGCGGGTATCACGGGCAAAGAACCTGAAGTGATTGCTGTCGCAGTGGCTGCGCAGCTTTTGCAATCGTGAAAAATTGTATACACTTCGGTAAACAATTTGGAAATTGACCATGGACGCCTATTTACTGGATTGGCTTAATCTGCTGTTGCGTTGGGTCCATGTGATCACCGTGATCGCATGGATTGGCTCATCGTTTTACTTTGTCTTTTTAGACAACAATTTGCTCAAACCCAACTCGCCTGACTTGCTTGAGAAAGGTGTGGACGGCGCCATGTGGGCGGTGCACGGTGGTGGTTTTTACAACCCCCAGAAGTACATGGTGGCGCCCAAAAAGATTCACACCAAATTGCATTGGTTCTTTTGGGAGAGTTATTCGTCGTGGCTCACAGGCTTTGCGCTTTTCACTGTTTTGTATTTGTGGAATGCCAGCACGTACCTGATCGACAAATCCTTGATGGACTGGTCACCCGCTATGGCCATTTCGGCTGCGCTGGGTTTCTTGGTGGCGTTTTGGTTTGTGTACGACACCGTTTGCCGCTTGTTCGGTTTTAAAAAGAATGGTGAGTTGATTGTTGCGGGCCTGATGCTGTGTGTCGTGGCCTTTGCCGCTTGGCTGGCCTGCCAATTGTTTGCTGGCAGAGCAGCCTTTCTGTTGGTTGGGGCCATGATTGCCACCGCCATGAGTGCCAACGTGTTTGTCTGGATCATTCCAGGCCAACGCAAAGTGGTGGCTGCCATGACCTCGGGTGAGAAGTACGATGCCATGGCTTTGGCCATTCACGGCAAACGCGGCAAGCAACGCAGTGTGCACAACACCTATTTCACGCTGCCAGTTATTTTTGCCATGTTGAGCAATCACTACAGCTTCTTGTACACGCACCCTCAGCGCTGGCTCATTTTGTTTGTGTTGATGTTTGCGGGCGCTTTGATTCGTCAGTTCTTTGTGCAACGCCATGGTTTCCATTTGGGGCGAGCCAAAAATCCTTGGCCCTTTGCTGCAGTGGGTGTGGCCCTGATTTTGGCGGTGATTTTGGCCATGGCGCCCTGGGGAGCCACATCTGGAAATGCCAATTCGACTGGCGTGCAAGCCAAGCCTGTGGCTTTTGCACAAGTCAAAGCGATCATTGAGCAGCGTTGCCTGATGTGTCATGGCGAGCAAGTGCAAATGAAAAATGTGCGCCTTGATTCTGTCGCTGGCATTCAGTTAAACGCCCAAAATGTTTACCAGCAGGTGAGCGTGACCAAGCAGATGCCCATGAACAATGCCACGGCCATCACACCTGAAGAGCGGGAGGTGGTCGCATCTTGGTATTTGGCAGGTGCCAAATTAGACTGAGGTGCTACTGAGCTGTCTGCTGTTGGCTTGTTGCGGCTCAATGCCCAGCTGCCAGCTGTACAGCAAATTTGTTGTGTCGTTCAATCACGTTGCCCAAGTCGACGCGCGTGAGCTGACCTTCGCGGACCACCACACGGCCATTGACCACGGTGTAAGCAGCCGGTGCACTGGCACACAACATCAAACTGCCAATCGCATCGTGCACAGCCCCCCCCGCAAAGCTCAGGCTGCGTAAGTCAAACAAGGCCGTGTCGGCGCAGTAACCCACACTCAATTGGCCAATGTCTTTGCGTCCCAAAACTTCGGCACCGCCCCTTGTGGCCAAACGCAAAGCATCGCGTGCGGTCATTTCCATCGGTGCCGTGTCGCAGCCGAAAACTGTTTTGCCATCGGCATTCACATGCGGGGCTTCAAGCGATTTGCGCAAGCGGGCCAACAACATGGCTTGACGCGCTTCGTTCACCATGTGTGCGGCGTCGTTGCTGGCGCTGCCATCCACGCCCAAACCAACCGGCACGCCCGCTTCGATCATTTTGCGAATGGGCGCAATGCCACTGGCCAAGCGCATGTTGCTGCAAGGGCAATGGGCAATGCCTGTGCGCGTGGCGGCAAAAAGTGAAATGCCTTCGTCGTCCAGCTTGACGCAGTGGGCGTGCCAAACGTCGTCGCCCAACCAGCCCAGATCTTCGGCATATTGGGTGGGCGTGCGATTGAATTTTTCCAAACTGTAGGCGATGTCGTGGTCGTTCTCTGCCAAGTGGGTGTGCAAGCGAACACCATAGTGACGTGCCATTTCTGCTGACAAACGCATCAAGTCTTGGCTGACACTGAAAGGTGAGCAAGGCGCAACGGCCACTTGCGTCATGGCGCCATGCGAGGCGTCGTGGTAGGTTTCAATCAGGCGCTGCGTGTCTTTCAAGATAGCGTCTTCTTGTTCCACCACGCGGTCGGGCGGCAGGCCGCCTTTGGACTGACCCACACTCATGCTGCCGCGTGTCGCCACAAAGCGCATGCCAATCTCTTGCGCAGCGGCGATGCAATCGTCCAGCTTGACGCCGTTGGGGTAAATGTACAAATGGTCGCTGCTGGTGGTGCAACCCGACAACAGCAATTCGGCCATGGCGGTTTGCGTGCTGGCGTAAATCATGTCGGGCTGCAGACCCGCCCAAATGGGGTACAAGCCCGTGAGCCAACTGAACAACTCGGCGTTTTGAACGGCAGGGATGGCGCGCGTCAAACTCTGGCACATGTGATGGTGCGTATTGACCATGCCCGGAATGACCACATGGTGCTCGGCGTTGATCACCTGATCCGCCGTTTGAGGCAGGCTGTCGGCCTTGCCAATGGCCTCGATGCGGTTGTCTCTGACAAAAATAGAAGCGTTGCGAAGCTCCTCGCCTGCGTCGTTGAGCGTGGCGATGGTGTGGGCGTTGTGAATGAGCAAGGTGGTCATGGCAATGATTTTGCACGAAGAAATTGATTGGATTCCAGCCAGACACTACACTCCCCAAGATGAGCGCCTCTTATTCATTGCACCCAGACATCTCTGCCAGTCCGCGGACATTCTTGCGTCAGTTGTTCGATGCGGCTGTCACGCGTGCCCTGCCTTTGAAAAATACCCCTGGGTTTTTACCCAAAGTGCCCAAGGGTCGGACGGTGGTTCTGGGGGCGGGTAAAGCAGCAGGTGCCATGGCCCACGCGGTCGAAGCACTGTGGCCACAAGACGCGCCTTTGTCGGGCATGGTGGTGACACGCTATGGCCACACCCCCGAGCGGCCGCAAGGACTTGTTCCCCGATTGAAAGTCATCGAAGCATCCCACCCAGTACCCGATGCTGCAGGTCTGGCTGCGGCCGAAGAAATTTTGGCACTCACACAGGGTTTAACCAAAGACGATCTGGTCTTGTGTTTGATCTCTGGCGGTGGCTCTGCGCTGCTCACTTTGCCTGCAGTCGGTTTGAACTTGTCCGAAATGCAGGCCATTAACCAAGCGCTCTTGAAGAGTGGTGCCAACATTGGCGAAATGAATTGTGTGCGCAAGCACTTGTCACGCATCAAAGGTGGGCGGCTGGCTGCTGCGTGCGCTCCGGCCAAAGTGGTCACATTGGCCATCAGCGATGTGCCGGGGGACGATCCTTCCGTCATTGCCAGTGGACCCACTGTGCCCGATGCCACCACATGCCAAGAAGCCCTGCACATCCTGCAGCGCTACAGCATCGAGATCTCCAGTGAGGTGAAACTGGCCTTGGAAAGTGCCGTTTGGGAGTCACCGAAACCCGGTGATGCCGTCTTTGCAAATTCCTCGGTGCATCTGATTGCCACGCCTCATCAATCCCTCATGGCCGCCGCTGCCTTGGCCGAATCCAAGGGCTTGCGCGCTTATGTCCTGAGCGATGAAATCGAAGGTGAATCACGCGAGGTGGGCAAAGTTCATGCCGCCTTGGCGCGTGCCAGCGCGCATGGCAAAAGCCCTTTTGTCAAACCTTGTGTCATTTTGAGCGGTGGTGAAACCACGGTCACAGTCCGCAGCCACTCCAACAAAACAGGTGGCAAGCAGCGCGAAGGCCGTGGCGGTCGGGCAGGTGAATTCTGCATGGGCTTGGCCATGGGACTGCAAGGGCAGCCGGGTGTGTGGGCCTTGGCGGCCGACACCGATGGCATTGATGGTGTTGAAGACAATGCGGGGGCCATGGTGACACCCGATACCTTGCTTCGGGGACAGCAATCTGGCGTCGATTTGGAGGCGCATCTCAGAGACAACGATGCTTATGGCTATTTCCAAGCATTGAACGATTTGGTGTTCTCCGGCCCCACCCACACCAATGTCAACGACTTTCGAGCCATTTTGGTGTTGTGACCAACTATTGATTTGCGTCAACGCGGGCTGGCCAAGCCTCTGGCAAATTCGGCCCCATGTTGAATCGAGTTCTCACAAGCATTCCGACCCCCGCAGAAGACGTCCCTGCAGGTACAGTGTTGCTGCGCCGTGGCCAGGTCGCGGCCAAGGCATTGCACTTGCTGAGTGGGCGTGTGGCATTTGGTGTGATCGAAAACGGTGTCATGGTGCACCAGCTGGGTGTGGTCGAAGGGCCTTTTTGGTTAGAAGCGGCCGCGGCCATGTTGGGGCTGGCACATGCTGTCGATGCCTTGGCCGAAAGTGCGGTCACCATCCAAGCCATGCCTTTAGGTCAGTTTAGAAATCATCTGAAGAACTTGCCAGAACCCGTGCACACCCTCATGCTTGATTTGGCCAAAGCCCAAAGGCAGCAAATCGAAGTGGCTGTGAGTCGATTGGCCAAAGACGCCGATGCCCGATTTGCCGAATGGTTGCTTCGCCATGCCGAACCCGCTGATTCGCAGGGCAGCATGGCGGTCATTCTGAAAGATCGCAAACGCCTGATTGCGGCGCAGTTGGGCATTGCACCTGAAACCTTTTCTAGGGTGCTGAAACACTTGCGGGACCGCAAGCTCATCAGTGGCGGTGGTCGGGTTTTGAATCTGCTCGATCCCACAGGTCTGCAGTCCCTGGCGGGGATTTAAAAAGATTCACGTTCCTTGGGAGGCTAGGGGTCTTAAAGCTCGATAGAATTTGTCGAACTTTGAGAATTCCATGCATTCCCCTGAGCCAGCGCGACTGTCACTTTCAAACATAACCAAGCGATACCCCGGTGTGGTGGCCAATCGCTCGGTGTCCCTGTCAGTCAAGCCGGGCGAAGCGCATGCTGTTTTAGGTGAAAACGGCGCTGGCAAATCAACCCTCATGAAAATCATCTATGGCTCAGTGAAGCCAGATGAGGGGGAGATTCAACACAACGGCCAGCCCGTCCACATTCGCAACCCCCAGCAGGCCAGAGCCTTGGGCATCAGCATGGTGTTCCAACACTTCAGTTTGTTTGACACCCTCAGCGTGGCCGAAAATGTTTGGCTGGGTTTGGACAAGTCGCTGCAGCTTGCTGAGGTCAGCGAACGCATCAGCTTGAAGGCGGCCGAATATGGCCTGGACATTGACCCCTCACGTCCCGTTCACACTTTGAGTGTGGGTGAAATGCAGCGGGTGGAAATCATTCGCGCCTTGCTCACGGAGCCTAAGCTGTTGATTTTGGACGAGCCTACCTCGGTGCTCACGCCTCAAGCTGTTGACAAGCTTTTTGTGGTGCTCAAAAAGCTGGTCAGTCAAGGTTGTAGCTTGCTCTACATCAGTCACAAATTGCATGAAATCCGCGAGCTGTGCACCGCATGTACAGTCCTGCGTGCGGGCGAAGTGACGGGTGTTTGTGATCCTCGTCAAGAATCCAATGCATCGCTCAGTCGCTTGATGATTGGTGCAGAGCCGCCGGCTTTGACTTACCAAGATCGCCTTCCGGGTGCCGTCTTGTTTGAAGTGAAAAACCTGTCCTTGCCCAAGGAAGACCAGTTTGGCGTGGACTTGTCTCAAGTGAACTTGCAAGTTCGCGCGGGCGAGGTGGTGGGCATCGCGGGCGTTTCTGGCAATGGCCAAAGGGAATTGTTGTATGCCTTGTCGGGCGAAGACATGCGCGCGCATGCGCCGTCGATTGAACTGGAGGGCGTGGCCGTAGGGCAGTCGGGTCCCGCTGAAAGGCGTGATGCGGGACTGCATTTTGTGCCCGAAGAACGCCTCGGTCGCGGCGCGGTCCCTTCCCTCAGCCTGGCGCAAAACATGTTGCTCACGCGCGGTGAAGCCATTTCTCAAAGTGGCTGGATTCACACCCCAGTGCTGCAAGCACAAGCTCAAAAAATCATCGACCAATTCAAAGTCAAAGCCAACGGCACCCAGGCTTCTGCACAGTCTTTGTCGGGTGGCAATTTGCAAAAATTCATCGTCGGCCGAGAAATCGATGCCAAGCCCAAGGTGCTCTTGGTGTCGCAGCCCACGTGGGGGGTGGACGTTGGGGCTGCGGCGCAAATTCGCGGTGCGCTATTGGCCTTGCGCGATGCCGGATGTGCTGTGCTGGTGGTCAGCGAAGAGTTGGACGAGTTGTTTGAAATCTGCGACCGACTCTACGTCATGGCCAATGGCAAGTTGTCGCCTTCCATCGATCGCAAAGCGGCCACGGTGGCTCAAATTGGTGAGTGGATGAGTGGCCTGTGGGAGGACCATGCTCAAGCTTGAATTGCGACCACAAGAGTCCAAGGTATGGCGTTTTGCATCGCCTGTTTTGGCTTTGGCCATCACCGTGATGTTGGGCATTGGCTTGTTCGTGTTGCTGGGCAAAGACCCCGTGCGGGGTTTGCAAATGTTCTTCTGGGAGCCTCTCAAGTCCGCCTACGCCTTGGGCGAGTTGATGGTCAAAGCCACCCCCTTGCTGGTCATTGCCTTGGGGCTGGCGGTTTGCTACCGCTCTAATGTTTGGAACATTGGCGCAGAGGGGCAATTTGTCATTGGCGCAGTGGCCGCTGGCGGCGTGGCCATGCTGGCCGACAAAGACACAGGGCGCTGGATTGTGGCGGCAGTGCTGTTGGCGGGCGTGGCAGGTGGCATGTTTTGGGCATCCATCACCGCTTGGCTCAAAGACAAATTTCATGCGAACGAAATTTTGGTCAGCCTGATGCTGGTCTATGTGGCCGACATGGTGCTGGGCTATTTGGTCTACGGCCCTTGGAAAGACCCAGCGGGGTATAACTTTCCACAAACCAAAACATTTGAGGCTGTGACCCAAATCCCAAGGCTCATGGCGGGTTCTCGTGTCAGTGTCGGCCTGATCTTGGCCTTGGTAGGCGTGGCGGGCGTGTGGATCTTTTTGTTCAGAACACGCGCAGGCTTTGCGCAGCAAGTGGGTGGCTTGGCACCTGCGGCCGCGCGATATGCGGGGTTCTCTTCGCGCAAAGCTTTGTGGACCGCATTGCTGGTGTCGGGTGGTGCGGCTGGTTTGGCTGGTGCACTGGAAGTGGCGGGCCCTTTAGGTCAATTAACGCCCTATGTGCCAGCGGGCTATGGATTTGCCGCCATCATCGTCGCCTACGTGGGGCGCTTGCATCCGGTGGGCATGGTTTTCTCAGCAGTGCTCATGAGCATGTTCTACATTGGTGGTGAGCTGGCGCAGTCGCGCATGGGCTTGCCCAAATCCATCACGGGTGTGTTCCAAGGCTTGCTGCTTTTCAGCTTATTGGCTTGCGACACCTTGGTGGCATATCGCCTGCGTTGGCAGAGCAGGAGAGTTTGATGGAATCGTACGCACTGCTGGTTGCGGCCACTCTGAATGCAGGTACGGTGCTGGCCATTGCCGCATTGGGCTTGCTGATCAATGAAAAAGCGGGTGTGGTGAATTTGGGGGCCGAAGGCCTCATGCTCTGTGCAGCCATTGCTGGCTTTGCCACGGTGGTGCATACCGGCAGCGACGTCTTGGGTTTCTTGGCGGGCATGGGCGCTGGCGCTTTGCTGGCAGCTATTTTTGGGGCCTTGGTCATTTACCTCAGCACCAACCAATACGCCACGGGCCTGGCGCTCAGTTTGTTTGGTGTGGGTTTCTCAGCCTTTGTGGGCATTGGCTATGTGCAAGAAAAGCTGCCTCAGCGCCCCAGCTTTGAAATTCCATTTTTGGCCGATATTCCTTTGCTGGGCTCGGCGTTTTTTAAGCAGCATCCTTTGGTGTATGGCGTCATCGCCTTGGTCTTTGGCATGATGTGGTTCTTCTACAAAACTCGCACAGGTTTGGTGCTCCGTTCGGTGGGTGAATCCCCCGAATCGGCGCATGCACTGGGCTATTCGGTGCGTCGCATTCGTTTTTATGCGGTCATTGCGGGTGGCGCTCTGTGTGGCTTGTCGGGCGCCTACATCTCCATTGCCTACACGCCCCTCTGGGTTGAGGGCATGGTGGCTGGCAAAGGTTGGATCGCTTTGGCGTTGACCACGTTTGCCACGTGGCGGCCGGCGCGTATTTTGCTTGGTGCCTATCTGTTTGGTGGGGTCACCATGCTTCAGTTTCATTTGCAAGGTTTGGGTGTTCAAGTGCCCAGCCAGTGGCTCACGGCATTGCCTTATGTGGCCACCATCGTGGTGCTGGCTTTGATCTCGCGAAATCCAGCCTGGATTCGGATCAACATGCCGGCTTCACTAGGCAAACCCTTCCATCCCGGTTCATAATGTTTTTTTCGTGCAACCCTGTTCATCCATAAAGGAAATTTCATGACAGTTCTGAACAAGCGATCGGTTCTTAAAATCGCCGCGATTTCTTTGGCTGCTGCTGCCGTTTTGGCAGCTTGCGGTAAGAAGGAAGAAGCCGCCCCTGCAGCCCCTGCAGCCAAAGCTGAACCTTTGAAAGTAGCGTTTGCCTACGTTGGCCCTGTGGGCGATGGTGGCTGGACATTTGCACACGACAACGCTCGCAAGGCTGTTGAAAAACAATTTGGCGACAAAATTGTCACCAGCTTTGTAGAAAAAGTGCCTGAAAGTGCCGACGCAGAGCGCGTCTTCCGTGACTTGGCTGGCCAAGGCAACAAGCTGATTTTTGGTACCACCTTTGGTTACATGGAACCCATGTTGAAAGTGGCTGCTGATAGCAAGGACATCAAGTTTGAACATGCCACCGGTTACAAAACAGCCGAGAACATGCGCACCTACGACAGCCGTACCTACGAAGGTGCTTACATGGCTGGCGTGATTGCAGGCAAGATGACCAAGTCCAACACCTTGGGCGTTGTGGCTTCCATCCCAATTCCTGAAGTGATCCGCAACATCAACTCCTTCACATTGGGTGCACAGTCGGTCAATCCCAAAGTGAAGACCAAAGTGGTGTGGGTCAACGACTGGTTCAACCCACCAAAAGAAACAGAAGCAGCCACTGCCTTGATCAATGGCGGCGCTGACGTTTTGATGCAAAACACTGACTCACCTGCCGTGTTGCAAACTGCCGAAAAATTGGGCAAGCGCGCCTTCGGTTGGGATTCTGACATGACCGCATACGGTCCTAAGGCTCACTTGGGTTCCGCTGTCATCAACTGGGGTCCTTACTACATCAAGGCCGTGGGTGAAGCCCTTGAAGGCAAATGGTCAACTGGCCAAAGCTGGTGGGGTGTGAAAGAAGGCGCCATTGACATGGTGTCTGTGGCCGCTGATGTGCCTGAAGATGTCAAGAAGAAAGTAGACGAAGTGAAAGCTGGTTTGAAAGACGGCAGCTTCGTGATCTGGAAGGGTCCTATCATGGGCTCTGATGGCAAAGAAGTGTTGGCCAAAGACGCTGTCGCTGATGACAAGTTCTTGGGTGGCATCAAGTTCTACGTCAAAGGCGTGGAAGGCAAAGTGCCTAACTGATCAAGCTTGATTCAGGTTTAAAAGCCGTGCTTCGCAAGAGGCACGGCTTTTTTGTTGTCAACTTGAATTCTGAGTGTCTCTTAAGAATTGCTTCAGATGACGTGTTCAACATCACGTCATGACTTCAACATCTACCTTGTATTTATGTCGCAGCTTATGCGCTGTTGTAGGCGCTGTGTTTTGGATCGGTTCGGCGTTTGCAGTCGATACCAACCCTGATGCGCTCTTAACGCAGTATCAGCAAGTGGCTGGACAAAAAGCCGACCGCCTTCGTGGGCAACATTTTTTCAATGCCAAGTCGGTCAACGATTTAAGCTGTGCATCTTGCCATGGCGAGTCACCCTTGATACCTGGTCGTCATGCCAGCACGGGCAAAACCATTTCACCTTTGGCGCCCATGGTCAACGCCGATCGATTTTCTGATTCAGCCAAAGTTGAAAAATGGTTTCGCAGAAACTGCAAAGACGTGCTGAACCGAGAATGCACACCTTTGGAAAAGGCCGATGTTGTGGCTTACCTAAAGGATTTGAAATGAATTTTCTCAATGGGACCCAGCGAGTGTGCCTCAGTCTAAGCTTGGCTTTTGGCGGTTTGCCTCTGGCCATGGCCGACAAACCCCTCATGCCTACCACCATGTTGCCAGCCTACAAAGCTGAATGCGCGTCTTGTCACATGGCCTATCCCCCAGCGATGCTGTCTAAATCGGCGTGGCAACGCATCATGGGTGGTTTAGACAAGCATTACGGCACCGATGCTTCTTTAGACACAGCAACAGAACGTCAAATAGGCGCTTGGCTGCAAGCGCAGGGCGGCACCTACAAGCGTGCTGAGGTGTCATCACCTGGAGACAGGTTGACCACGACCTCATGGTTTGAAAAGAAACATCGCAAGATCGACAAAGCCGTTTGGGCGCGCAAGTCAATCAATGGCAAAGCGCAATGCCAAGCATGCCACCAAGGCGCAGACGCGGGCGACTTTGAAGACGATCGTGTTCGCATTCCGCTTTGAATGACCTCCCAAGTACTCGGAACAAGTAATCACCATGACTCATCACACCTTGAATTCATTGGCGCCATCAGCCACTACCAGCACACCCAGTAGGCGCATTGTTGAAATGCCCATGCGTTTGTTTCACACCTTCATGGCGTTCTCTTTTGTAGGGGCTTACATGACGGCTGAAAGCGAGCGATTCAGGCTGCTGCACGTGAGCCTGGGCTACACCTTGTTTGGCTTGGTTGTATTTCGCTTGCTGTGGGGCACGTTCGGCCCCCGTCAATCTAGGCTCAGCATTGCTTGGCGGAAGCTGGAAACATTGAAAGAGCTCAAAAATGACTTTCAGAATTTTCCAGAGGCCGTGTTGAAGTGGAACGCGCAAACTTTTCGCAAGTGGACTTCGCTTGTTATAACGCTTACCGCTTTCACTACCTTCCTGGTTTCTATTTTCATCACGCTTTCGGGTTATGCGATTTACAATGAAATCACTGGCGATTGGATGTCTGAAATCCACGAGTTTTTTGGCAATTTTTTATTAACGGCTGTACTTGTGCACATCGCTTTGGTCATGCACTTGGTACTCATCAAAAAATCGCAAGGTTTGCGCCCTATGTGGTCGGGCCGCCGAGAAGGTGCCGGGCCAGATGTGGCCCAAAGCAATCATGTGTGGGTGGCCATCTTGCTTGGAATGGCCGTGGTGTCGTTCTTGTTTTTTCAATTGACCTGAGGCATTGAAGCACCATGCGAGTATTGTTGGCAGAAGACGATGAAACTTTAGGTTCAGGCCTCAAAGCAGGTCTGGCGCAGCACGGCTTTCAGGTGGACTGGGTGCGAGATGGTGTGGCTGCCGAGCGAGAAATGATGACGCAGGTGCACGAAGCGGTTATTCTGGACATGGGTTTGCCGCGTCAAGATGGCTTGATGTGCCTCCAAATAGTTCGTCAAAAGAAAATCAAAATACCCGTCCTGATCTTGACGGCGCAAGATGCGGTGTCTTATCGCATTGAAGCGCTAGACGCTGGCGCTGACGATTATTTAATCAAGCCTGTCGACTTGTCGGAGTTGGCTGCAAGATTGCGTGCATTGGTCAGGCGGTCGCATGGTGAAATTCAGAGCATCATCAGCGTCAAGGATGTTCAACTCAATTCGACAGCGCGGGTGGTCAGCCTAAAAGGCCAGCCAGTTGATGTGTCTGCGCGTGAATTTGACCTGTTGTTCACCTTCATGATGCACGCTGGTCATGTGTTAACCCGTGAGCAATTGGAAAAACACCTCTACAGCTGGGGTACCGAAGTTAGCAGCAACACGGTTGAGGTGCACATTTATCATTTGCGGCGCAAGCTGGGCAATGACCTCATTCAAACCATTCGAGGCGTCGGTTACGTCATGCCAAAATAAACCATGCAATCAACTGACAAGCGTCCGTCGCTTCAATCTCGCCTCCTTGCAACTTTGTTGTTGGTCACGGCCGCTGCGTGGTTGTTGGTGTTGGGCCTGACCTGGTATGAAACCGATCACGAGCTCAATGAACTGCTCGATGCCCATTTGGCGCAAACAGCATCTTTCCTTGTCGTTCAGTCGGGTGATGGCCACGAAAACGACAGTGACTTCACCACCAGCCCCACCTTGCACAAATACCAGCCGCGTGTGGCCTATCAAGTTTGGCATGATGGTCAGCTTTTGGCGCGTTCGGAAAAAGCCCCCGCAGCACCTTTTCGACAAGCGGGCGAGAGTGGACTCATTGATCGCAAGGTCGACGGCCAAGTCTGGCGAATTTTCAGTACGCAGGGGCAAGAAAAAGACGTGTGGATCCATGTTGCCGAGCTTGGCAAATACCGTCAAGATATTTTGTATGCCGGCTTAGAAAGTGCCATTGTGCCTTTGCTCTTCGTCTTTCCGCTGATGGCTTTGTTCATATGGTGGTCTATTCGCGTATCGCTCGGACCCCTGCGGCATTTGGGTCAAGAAATTGGCTTGCGCAAAGCGTCCTCCTTGCAAGCGCTGGAAGAAGAAAAAGCAGTCAAAGAGGTTCAGCCCTTGGTGCAAGCCTTGAACCAATTGTTCAAGCGGGTTGAGGTTCAAATGGCCAGTGAACGTCAATTCACCTCAGATGCAGCCCACGAATTGAGAACGCCTGTGGCTGCAATTCGCATGCAAGCGCAAGTGGCCATGGGTGCCACAGCGGCAGACGTGCAAAAGCAAGCATTGCAAGCTCTCATGGATGGCTGTGACCGTGCGACCCGACTTATTTCACAACTGTTAGAGCTTTCGCGCTTAGATGCTGCCGAGCGATATGAAGATACGCTCAGCCAGCAGGCTGTCGATGTGATTGCTCTAACCCGACAACAACTGGCCGAGTCTGGACACGCTTGGATTGCCAAGCAACAAACATTAGACTTTGATGCGCCAGAAAAATTGTGGCTGTATGTCAACCCCGAATGGCTGACGATTGTGGTTCGCAACTTGATAGACAACGCAAGTCGTTACAGCCCCCTAGGTGCCCACTTACAAGTCACTTGGCAGGATGGCCCCGAACCTATGCTGACGGTAGAAGATAGCGGCCCTGGCATGACGGCGTCTGATCGCGTCCGTTTGGGTGATCGGTTTTTCAGAGTCCTTGGCACCGAAGCCACAGGCAGTGGCCTAGGTTGGTCGATAGTTCGCAAAATTGCACAATTGACCCGCGTCAAAGTTCAATTGGGAACCAGTCCCCATCTTGGCGGATTGCAAGTGGTCATGGTTTGGCCCAATGACCGCAAAGTTGTCTCTTAAGCTTGGCTTCATCTGGCCTCGTTAAATTTCAGTTCTCAGCAAAGCAATTTCATTGCAATCAAAGGGAACAACATGAGCAACGACGCAAACAAGGGTTATCAATTTACAGTTGTCAACGGCGCAGTTACAGCCGTATACGAAATTAAAAACGGCCGCGCTAAATTTGAAAAAATGGACCGCGATGAAAGCTGGTCAGTAGATGGCAACAACATCGTTAAAACTGAAACAGAACATGGCCGAGTTGAAACCACGGTTTACAGTGACATCGATGGTGATGGTGTCTTTGCCAAAATGACCAAGTCTTACGGCACTGCAGCAGCAACAGTCAACTCGTCCACTCATTCAGCGTCAGGTTCGGACAACGATGAGTTGAGAGGTGGTGCGGGCAACGATACCTTCAAGTATGCCAATGTCCTTGAATCGGGTTTGAACAGTACCACTCGAGATCATGTTCATGATTTTTCAGTGGGCGACAAACTTGATTTGTCGGGCATCGATGCACGCTCTGGCAATTGGAGCAATGATGCGTTTGCCTATGTGGGCGCTGCGGCCAACGTAACATCAGCTAACGCAAACGGCGCACTCTGGTTTGAGAACGGCATTTTGTACGGTAGCAACGATCGTGACACGGCTGCTGAATTTCAAATTGAGTTGGTCGGCGTGACTCAACTCAGTTTGACAGACTTGGTTTTGTAATTTAGCCAGGCATTGCCAAAACCGCTGCCGGCGCAGCGGTTTTATTGCTTCAAAACTGTCTTATTTGCCGCCTTGCTTGGCGAAATCACCCGCGTAAATATTTAAGAACTTGCTGGGTTCTAGTGTTTTCCGAATAGCAGCATTGACTTCTTCTAATGTCGTGGCTTCAATCAATGCGTCGATCTTCTCGACAAAAGCCATGGTGCGATTTGCGGCAGTCTGCGCCACATGGCTGGCAGCCAAGGCGCGGTCTTGTGCACGACCAATTTTTCGCTCTTCTTGCCAAGACTTCTTGGCATCGGCCAACTCTTCGGCGGTGATGCCCTCTTTGACAAACTTGGCCAATTCCTCTTGAACACCCACTTTCAATTTGCTTAAATTTTGGGGTGCATAAATGGCGTACAAGACCCACATGCCCGAAGGCTCAAACGCGCTGGCGCTGAGTTGACTGCCAGCGCCATAGCTCAGGCCATCTTTTTGACGCAGTCGGTCTAATAAACGTGATTTGACCCCACCACCCAAAACGCGATTGGCCAATTGAAGGGGTACAAATTCTGGATGTGTGTCTTGCAAGGCCAAGGGCAAGCCGGCCAAGAAAAAGGCGTTGGCTTTGTCGGGCGCTTCAAGTTGAATCACTTGGGCTTTGGGTGACTTGGGTTCTGCCTTCAAGCGAGCATAGGCTTGAGGGCTTTGCCAATCACCAAAGTATTGTTGCAACTGTGCTTTGACGGCGTCGCTGTCGAAGTCACCCACCAAGGCCAATTCGCTGTTGCTGGCGCCGTAGTACTGGCTGTGAAACTGCTTGACTTGCTCAAGCGATGTAGCCTTGAGTGCCGCAATGGACTCGTCCAAACTGCGTGCAGCACGCACATCACCTTTGGGGTAAACATCAAGCGCCAACGCCATGGCTTGCGAGCCCATGGCATTGGGTTCGCTGCGCTGGCTTTCCAAGCTGGCTGTGCTTTCATCGACCAGCAAATCAAATTCCTTTTGAGGGAAGGTGGGCTTGCGAAGGATGTCTCGCACCAAGCTCAAAACCTCTGGCAAGTTTTTGCGCAAGGTGTCAAACCTCACGGTGACAGTTTGTCCGCCCCCCGTGACTTCAATTTGTGTTTTGAGTTCGTCCAATTTGGCAGAAATTTCTGAGCGCTGAAGTGTGCCAGCACCGCGCATCAACAAGCCAGCAGCAAGACTGGACGTGGTGGCTTGGTTGAACAAAGATTTTTCGTCACCAAAGCGCAGAGTGACATAGCCATTGACTGTTTCCCCGCGTGTTTTCTTGGGCGTGAAGATAAGCTTCATGCCGTTTTGCAAAGCCAAGCGTTGAGTCCGTTTTTCGATATTGGCAGGAGAGATGTCAAACACTTCGCCTTCGCTTGTGGCGGCTTTGCCTTTGTAATCGGCCACGAGTTTGGCCACATCGACAGCCGCTGGCATTTGGATGCGATCGGGTGAGGCGGTGGGAATGAATTGACCCAAAGTGCGGTTGCTGGCTTTGAAGTAATTCAAGCCGACCGCTTGCAGATCAGCCACTGTCAGGTTTTCAATGCGGTCGCGTTGCAGAAAGAACAGGCGCCAATCGCCATTGGCAATGGATTCGGACAGTTGAACCGCTAATTTTTGTGGGTCATTGATGGTCTTGTCGATTTCGCTCAGCAGACTGGCTTTGGCGCGCTTCAATTCATCTTCTGTGACAGGCTTTTGGGCAAGGCCTTCAAGTTCACTGAGCAAGACCTTGCGCGCTTCGCTCAAATTTTGTGTTTTGCTCAGTTCGGCCATGAATACAACGTAGCCGCGCTCTGCCAGGTCAAAGTTCCAAGGACTGACGTTGACGGCCAATTTTTTCTCGACCAGGTTTTTGTGCAGACGCCCGTTGGGGGTGCCTGAGAGTACTTCACTGAGCGCCGCCATGGCCGCTGCATCTTTGTGACTGCCAGCAGCGGTGTGATAGAGCACAGCAGAGAGTTGCGTGTCGCCTGTGCGCCTGACGGTGACTTCACGCTCGCCGTCTTGCACGGGATCTTGGGTGTAGGTGGGTTCTAAGGTGCGAGATGGCTTGGGGATGGCACCAAAAGTTTGGCGAATGCTTTCCAATGTGTTTGATGCGTCAAACTTGCCTGCAACCAAGAGCACCGCATTGTCGGGCTGGTAGTACTTGCGGTAAAAGTTTTGCAAGTTCTCGATCTTGACGTTTTCAACGTCGGTGCGAGCACCAATGGTGCTTTTGCCGTAGTTGTGCCAATCAAAGGCGGTGGAGGCCATGCGCTGCCACAGCGACATGTGAGGGTTGTTTTCGCCACTCTCCATTTCATTGCGCACCACTGAAAATTCGGTGTCCAAATCTTTGCGCGCAATGAAGCTGTTGACCATGCGGTCGGCTTCCATTTCGAGCGCCCACTTTAGGTTGTCGGGGTTGGCGGGAAAGGTTTCAAAATAGTTGGTGCGGTCGTAAAAGGTGGTGCCATTGAAGTCCATGCCGCGTTTGCCCAACTCTTGGAAGATATTGCCGCGCTTGGGTGTCCCTTTGAACACCATGTGCTCGAGCAAGTGCGCCATGCCGGTTTCACCATAATTTTCATGGCGGCTGCCCACCAAGTAAGTGATGTTGACCGTGGTGGTGGGTTTGGATGCATCGGGTGCCAACAGCACGCGCAAACCATTGGGCAAACGGTATTCCGAAATGCCTTCCACTTGTGCCACGGCTTGAAGCGCCTTGGCGCTTGCGGTGGGTAATTGGGCCGGCACGTGACTGGACTGGTTGCCAGGCGCTTTTGTTGTGCGATTCGAAACCGTTTGGGCCAAGATGCCGCCAGGCGACAGGAGGCTGGCTGAGAGGAGGGCGAGGGTGATCACGCGAACATGCATGGGAGTCTCTTACTTTGCAAACACAAAAAGAACTTTATACACCTGCATTAGAATACGGCCTGCATTTGCAAGGGTTTGCAAGTGTTTTTGATGTTTCAATGTCTGCGCTTCGGCGGCCATTGATGTTGTTCAACCGAAGCCATGTAGAGGACTACCATGTACAAAAACCTCGCTGCCGTGATCGCGGCCGCCTGCTTTTTATCCCCCGTTTCATCCATTGCCGCAGAGCCATCCAATGCCAAAGGCACGCAGCCCGTCAAAGCCGCATTCGTCTACGTGACGCCTGTGTTTGAAGCGGGTTGGACCCATCAACACGACGAAGGCCGCAAAGCTGTTGAGAAGTCGTTGGGCCATGCGGTTAAAACCACCGTGGTTGAAAACGTCGCCGAAGGTGCAGACTCAGAGCGCGTGGTGCGTGACTTGGCACAACAAGGCCATGACATTATTTTCACCACCAGCTTTGGTTACATGGAGCCCACGCTCAAGGTGGCCAAAGAATTTCCCAATGTGAAGTTTGAATCCATCACGGGTTACAAAACCGATGTCAATGTGTCAGTGGCCAATGCGCGCTACTACGAAGGCCGTTATTTGGCGGGTGTGGCTGCCGGGCGCATGACCCAGTCCAATGTGGCGGGCTATGTTGCAGGTTTCCCAATTCCTGAAGTGCTTCAAGGTTTGAACGCCTTTACCTTGGGCATGCGCTCTGTGAATCCCAAAGCGCAGGTCAAAGTCGTTTGGTTGAATGCATGGTTTGACCCTGCCAAAGAACGCGATGCGGCCATGACCCTGTTCAACCAATCGGTCGACGTGATCACGTTCCACACGGCCACCAATGCGGTGATGGTGGCCGCGCAAGAGCGCGGCAAGATGGCCATTGCCTACCACTCCGACATGCGCAAAGTTGCACCCGATGCCCAACTGATGGCGGTGATGCATGAATGGGGCACCTACTACACGCAACGTGTGCAGGACGTTCAAAACGGACAGTGGCGCACGGCCAGCACCAGTGGCGGTTTGAAGGAAGGCATGATTCGTGTGGGCGACTTTGGCCCCAAGATGACCCGCCAAGTGCGCAATGAAATTCAGACCATTCAAAAAGAAATTGTGCAAGGCAAGCGTCAAATTTTCCAAGGCCCCATCTCGAACAACGAAGGCAAGCCGGTGGTGGCCGTGGGCCAAGCATTGACGGTGTCGCAAATTTTGAACATGAACTATTTGGTCGCAGGTGTGGTTGGTAAAGTCACCCCATAAGCCACGTGCCATATCAAAAAAAAGCCTGCGGATGCAGGCTTTTTCAATTGGCGATTGACCCAAGTGGCATCAGCTTTCCAGCTGGATGTTGCGCGCCTTGGCCAGTAGGGTCCAACGTGCCAAGTCGGCTTTCATGTAGGCCGCAAACTCAGCGGGTTTCATGGGCATCAGTTCAACGGCCTCTGAGCTCAGTTTGTCTTTGAAGTCGGGTTGTGCCAAGACATTCAAAATGGCATCGTTCAACACCTTGACGATGGGCGCAGGCATGTTGGCTGGGCCCACCACGCCGTACCACTGCTGGGCATCAAAACCTTTGAGCCCCGCTTCTTCCAAGGTCGGAATGTCTTTCACTTGGGGATGGCGTTTGCTGCCTGTCACCGCAATGGCGCGAATGCGACCGCTGCGAATGTGAGGCAAGGCCGCCGCCAAGCCGGGGAACATCATTTGTGTTTGGCCACCAATCAGGTCGGTGATGGCCGGTGCAATGCCGCGGTAGGGAATGTGAACCATGAAGCTGTTGGTTTGCAGCTTGAACAGTTCTGCAGTGAGGTGGGTCAAAGAGCCCGAACCGGCAGAACCAAAAGACAGTCGCCCTGGGTTTTGTTTCACGTACTCCAAAAAGGCTTTGATGTTTTGAGGTGGCAAGCTGTTGTTGATGCATAGCACGTTGGGCGTCGAGCCGATCATGCCGATGGGTGTGAAATCTTTTTCTGCGTCATAGGGCAATTTGCGTGTGGCGGGTGAAGTGCCGTGTGTGGCCACATACCCTTGCATCAGGGTGTAACCATCTGCCGCTGCGCGCGCGGTGTTTTGGGAGGCAATCACGCCGCCGCCGCCGCCCACGTTGTCAACCACCACCGGTTGCGCCAAGACCTTGGCCAAGCGCTCACACAATGCACGGCCCACCATGTCGGAGCCGCCACCGGCAGCTACGGGCACGATGTAGCGAATGGGTTTGTTGGGGTAGGCCGTTTGGGCTTGGCTGGCCGCTGGCAATCCCAGTAAAAAAGGACTGGCTTGAAGGAGGGTGCGTCTTTTCATGGGGAGTCTCTTTTCGGGGAAATCTGCGAGAAAGTTTAGCCCAGCGGCTGTACCCTTGCGCTCAGTCAGGGCACACCGCCCTTGAATTCCTCTCACAATCCAAGAGGCGCACGCTGCAGGGCCAGAGCACTTTACAATGTGAGCCTGAATTCAAAGACTCTTGGAAAGACTGAGCGATGACGATCAAAAGCGACAAATGGATCCGCCGCATGGCCGAAGAGCACGGCATGATCGAGCCCTTTGAGCCCGGCCAAGTGCGCAAAAACGCCGCGGGCGAGAAAATTGTGAGCTACGGCACCAGCAGCTATGGCTACGACATTCGCTGCGCTCCAGAGTTCAAGGTGTTCACCAACATCTACAGCACAGTCGTTGACCCCAAGAATTTTGACGAAAAGAGCTTTGTCGACATTCAATCCGATGTCTGCGTTATCCCGCCCAACAGCTTTGCCTTGGCTCGCACAATGGAGTACTTCCGTATTCCTCGCAACGTGCTGACCATCTGTTTGGGCAAAAGCACCTACGCCCGATGCGGGATCATTGTGAATGTCACCCCTTTCGAGCCTGAGTGGGAGGGGTACGTTACCCTTGAATTCAGCAACACCACCCCTCTGCCAGCCAAGATCTACGCAGGCGAGGGCTGCGCCCAGGTTTTGTTCTTTGAAAGCGACGAGGTTTGCGAGACCAGCTACAAAGATCGGGGCGGAAAATACCAAGGTCAAGTGGGCGTTACTTTGCCCAAGACTTAAAGTGCGACAATAGCGGGTTAATGACCGCCTCTTTTTCAAATCTATCGCTGGCTGAACCGCTGGCACGTGCCGTAGCCGAAATGGGCTACGAATCCATGACCCCCATTCAAGCCCAGGCCATTCCTGTGGTTTTGACGGGGAAAGACGTGATGGGCGCTGCGCAAACAGGTACCGGTAAAACCGCTGCCTTTTCGCTGCCGCTGCTGCAACGTTTGCTCAAGCACGAAAACACGTCCACCTCGCCAGCACGTCACCCCGTGCGAGCCTTGGTGCTCTTGCCCACTCGCGAACTGGCCGATCAGGTGGCCCAGCAAATCAAGCTGTACGCCAAGTACACACAGATGCGCAGCGCGGTGGTGTTTGGCGGCATGGACATGAAGCCCCAAACCCTTGAGCTTAAAAAAGGCGTTGAGATTTTGGTGGCCACACCTGGTCGCTTGCTTGATCACATCGAAGCCAAAAATGCGGTGCTCAACCAAGTGGAGTATGTCGTGCTTGATGAAGCCGACCGCATGCTCGACATTGGCTTCTTGCCTGATTTGCAGCGCATCTTGAGCTTCTTGCCCAAGCAACGCACCACGCTCTTGTTCTCGGCCACGTTCTCGCCCGAAATCAAGCGCTTGGCGGGCAGCTATTTGCAAGACCCCATCACCATTGAAGTGGCGCGTCCCAACGAAACCGCATCGACTGTGGAGCAACGCTTTTATGCGGCGCAAGACGATGACAAGCGCCGTGTGGTCAAAGCCGTGTTGCAGCAGCGCGGCATCAAGCAAGCCTTCATTTTTGTGAACAGCAAATTGGGCTGCGGCCGCTTGGCACGCTCGCTAGAGCGTGAAGGTTTGAAGACCGCGGCATTGCACGGCGACAAGTCACAAGACGAGCGTTTGAAAGCCCTCGAAGCCTTCAAAAAAGGCGAAGTCGATTTGCTGGTCTGCACCGATGTGGCCGCGCGTGGTTTGGACATCAAGGATGTGCCTGCCGTGTTCAACTTTGATGTGCCTTTCAATGCAGAAGACTATGTTCACCGCATTGGCCGCACCGGTCGTGCTGGTGCATCTGGTTTGGCCGTCACCTTGGTGTCGCCGTCCGACATGCGCTTGGTGGCAGACATTGAAAAACTGATCAAGAACAAATTGGAAGTGGAAACCTTCCCCTTGGAGGATGACCGCTCACGCGGCAACTTCAGCGAAGGTCGTCGTGACGAGCGCCGACCTGAGCGCCGTGAGGAACGCCGCGATGACCGCCGTCCCGAACGTGGCTTTGAACGCCGCCGTGAAGAAGACGGCGATCGTCGCAGCAGCTTCAGACCTGCACAAGTCTCCAGAGACCCCTTCTTTGAGAAGCCTTATGAGGCGCAGGACCCGGCACTGGCCCAAGGCGGTGCCGCTTCATGGGAAGCCAGCCCTAAGTCAGCAGCACGGCCTGGTTTGTCTGCCAACATCAAGCCCAAACGCAAAGTGGCGGCTTTGTTCAAGTCTGCCGAATAAGCACGCGAAGCATCTAAATCACCCAACTCCCGTTGGGTGAGGTTTTCCCGAAACAAAACCTTTACATTCCCCTGTCAAAATCGGGGCATGAATTTCAAAAAACCTGCCACGCTGGCCCTTGTGTCATTTACATCCACATGGGGCTGGGCGCAACTGAGTCCCCCACCCAATACACCTGTGCAAGACATGGGGCGTGTTGAAATTAAAAGCAACCGCGACAATGACTCAGAGGAGCGGCGCCAGTCAACCGCTGCCAAAATTGTCATCGGCCGTGAAGAACTCGACAAACAAGGTGATGGCACACTGGGTGAGGTATTGAAGCGCTTGCCTGGCGTCACCATTCAGGGTGCCCCAGGACGTGGCGGTGCCATCCGAATGCGTGGTTTGGGCGGCGGCTATACCCAGATTTTGATGGATGGCCAAAGAGTTCCTCCCGGGTTCTCGATTGACTCGCTAACACCAGAGATGGTGGAAAAGGTTGAGATTTTGCGTGCACCAACTGCCGAAACGGGTGCGCGTGCCATCGCTGGCACCATCAACATTGTTTTGCGCGAGGGCCAGAGGGCCAACCCCGATGATTTGAAGGTGGGCGGCACATTGGAGCATGGACAACGTTCCGAAGGCTTGAACTGGGTTCACAACATCACTACAGAGCCACTGAACGGTACTTTGACCGTCACAGCCTTGAATCAATGGCGCCCTGAAGACAATACCACTTTGACCGACACCACTGTCGATGCGTTGGGACGAATGCCTGAATGGACTTCACAACGTGCGCGCAACTCAGTGAGCTTAGGTCATCGCCAAAATTTGAATGCCAATGCCCGCTTGCTGTGGCGCGGAGAAGAGGGCAAGTCTCTGATCCTGATGCCTTTCATTGTTTATTCAGAATTCAACAGCCTTGGGCACGTTGATTTGTCTGAAAACAAGTCCATGGGTGGGGTCGCGCAGTCCATCGCTACAGACAGTGCCAATACCACCACGAACAACCGATTTGTCATGAGTCGTTTGAACGGTCAATGGAGCCAACGATTTTCGGCGGACACGCGTTTTGAATTCAAATTTGGTTTGGGCGAATCTCATTTCAAATCCAGATTCAACCAGTTTGAGCTGGGCACGTCTGGCTTGCTCAACACCATGGAAGAGTCGCAAAGTTTCAAAGATCTGTCGCAGTCTTGGAACGGTAAGTTGACGCAAGTGTTGCAAAACGGTCATCAAGTGGTCAGCGGCTTTGAATTGGAAGGCGTGCGTCGCACGGAAGATGCGGTTGCAGAAGTGGCAGACGATGCAGGCAACATGCGTGCGCGTACAAGGCGCTGGGCCATTTATTCCCAAGATGAGTGGTCTATCAACCCCAATTGGAGTGCCCATGCAGGCCTGCGCTATGAAAGCATCCTGACAGAAGGCATTAACGACGAAGGCGAAAAACGCAACAAGAGTGGCGTCCTCACGCCTTTGCTGCATGCGGTCTGGAAGCCTGTGCCTGAAAGCCGTGATCAGGTCCGGATGAGCCTCACGCGAAGTTACAAAACACCGACTTTGTTTAATTTGGTTGCACGCACAGCTTTGTCCCGCGAGGCCAACAGCCCGACACGTCCCGATCGAATTGGCAATCCTGGCTTGAAGCCTGAATTGGCCACGGGCATTGATTTGGCCGTGGAGCGCTATCTGTCAGACGGTGGCGTGCTGAGTGCCAACATTTTCAGGCGCAACATCAGTGACTTGATTCGCTATGTCACCGCCGAACGTTATGACACGGTGTGGGCGCCTGGCCAAAGACGATTTGTGTCCAGCCCGCAAAATGTGGGCGATGCCATCACACAAGGACTGGAGTTGGAAGCCAAGTTTCGTTTAGACCAAGTGTGGTCCACAGTGCCAGCCATTGATGTTCGCAGCAACTTGAGTTTCTTCAATTCACGCGTCTTGGATGTTTTAGGGCCCAACAACCGCTTGGACCAGCAGCCTAAGATGACCGCCAATTTGGGCGGTGACTATCGCATCCGATCCATCCCCCTCACTTTGGGTGGCAATGTCAACATTAACCCCGACTACATCACCCGCCGGACGGAAGAGCAGTGGGTCTACCAAGGCTCTAAACGCGTGGTTGACGTTTATGGTTTGTGGAAATTCAACCCTGCCACTGCACTGCGCGTCACTATCAGCAACTTGACACCTCGGGACTACCTCACCGGCAGTACTTACATCGGCAACGGCTTTGCAGAAACCGCCAACACCACCACACGCAATTGGCAGAATGTGCAAGTGCGTTTGGAAATGAAAATTTAAGGAACACCTTTCATGACTGCAAAAGATGGCGCATGGTACGACAGCATGTACAACAACCGTGCCTTGGTGCCCGAGCACGCTGCGCATTTTGCGCAGTGGGCCAAGACCTCGGCCGATGCGCGCACTGCGCTGAAGTGCACGATGGACATTGCGTATGGCAATGGCCCTAACGAAACCTTGGACATCTTTCCTGCCAGCTCACCCAATGCGCCCGTGGTCGTTTTCATTCACGGTGGCTACTGGCGCAGCCTCGACAAGTCTGATCACTCGTTTGTGGCGCCTGCGTTGCACGAGATGGGCGCTTGCGTGGTGGTGGTGAACTATGCACTGTGTCCAGGCACGCCCGATGCACCCGTGACCATTCCCGACATTGCGCGGCAAATGGTCAAAGCCTTGGCCTGGACGTGGCGACACATTGCGCAGTACGGTGGTAATCCGCAGAATGTGACGGTGGCAGGTCATTCTGCCGGTGGCCATTTGGCCGCCATGTTGTTGGCATGCGATTGGAAACGTGTCGATCGGAGCATGCCTGCACATTGGCTGCAAAAGGCGCTGTCCATCTCGGGTTTGTACGATCTCACGCCCATGCGCAAAACACCGTTCCTGCAAGTGTCACTGAAGCTCACACCCAAGCAAGTGCGAATGGCCAGTCCAGCCTTGTGGCCAAGGCCCAAGAAGGGGGTGCTGTACACGGTGGCAGGTGGCGCTGAAAGCGCTGAGTTTTTACGCCACAACCGTTTGATTCACCAGACGTGGGGGCCTCAAACAGTGCCCGTCTGTGAAGACTTGGCTGGCCTCAATCACTTTAGCATCGTGACCGAACTCACAAAAAAAGGCACTCGACTGAGTGCCTTGATGAAGCAGTTGATTCAGGCCTGAGCTTTCTGAGAAAGCCTTTGGCCTGAAGCCAACAGGCTTTATTCGGGTTCGATTTTGGCGTCGCGAACCACTTTGCCCCAGCGTGGCGCTTCGGCTTTGATCAAAGCAGCAAACTGCTCGGGTGTGCCGCCGCCCATTTCGTTGCCCTGGCTCAAGATTTTCTCTTTCACTTCGGGGTCTTGCAGGGCTTTGTTCAATGCGGCATTGAGTTGCTTCACCAGGTCGGCAGGCATGCCCTTAGGGCCAACCAAACCTTGCCAGTTTTGCACTTCAACTGCAGGGTAGCCTTGTTCGGCCATGGTTGGCAGATCGGGCAACAAAGGCGAGCGGGTTTTGCTGGTAATGGCCAAAGCACGCAGACGGCCACCTTTGATGGACGGCATGGCTGCGTACATTTGCTCAAACATCATGTGCACTTGGCCGCCCATGAGGTCGGTGGCGCCAGCGGAGCCGCTCTTGTACGGGGCATGAATCATGTCCACACCTGCGGCGTTTTCAAGCAAAGCGCCGCTGAGGTGGTGTGAGCCACCAATGCCACCCGAGGCGTAGCTGAGCTTGCCTGGGTTGGCTTTGGCTGCTGCCACGATGTCTTTGACTGATTTGTAGGGTGAGTCATTGCGGACCATCAAAATCAGCGGACCCTTTTCAATCAAACCAATTGGCAAGATGTCATTGAAAGGGTCAAAGTTGAGTTTTTTGAACAACGCGTGGTTCACAGCCAAAGGCGCGAAATTGCCCATGCCAATGGTGTAACCGTCGGGTTTGCCGCGCGCAATGGCTTCAGTGCCAATGTTGCCGCCAGCACCGGCTTTGTTATCGATGATGATGGGCTGACCCAAGATCACGCTCATGGCTTTGGCCACTTGGCGTGAGCGAGAGTCGGCATTGCCGCCCGCAGCGTAAGGGCAAATCCAAGTAATTGGTTTGCTAGGGTACTTGTCTTGGGCCTGAGCCAAAGCAGGAATGAGGGCTGCACTGCCAGCTGCCTGCAGGAGTTCACGACGTTTCATGAAGTTTTCCTATTGTTGTAAAGAAGATAAGAAACTGAATTGTGCCTTGTTTGGCGTCAGTTTCAAGTAGGTGTTGTCCGCAATGAAAAAAGGGCCGAAGCCCCTTGATCGCGACGTGCCCCAGGGCACCCAGTGCAGGCCTTACATCAGGAGATGTTCGCCAGCGTTGTCACCACCCAAAATCACGTAATTCACTTTGCGAATGTCCATGAGTTTGGTGCCGCCTGAATAGCTGATGGAGCTTTGGGTGTCTTGTTCCATCTCGATCAGGGTGTTGGCCAGCTTGCCTTTGATGGGCTCCAAAATGCGCTTGCCTTCGACGTGCTTGTATTCGCCTTTGTTGAAGTCAGAGGCTGAGCCGTAGTACTCTTTGTAGAGCTTGCCGTCGACTTCAACGGTGGCGCCGGGCGACTCTTCGTGGCCTGCCAACATCGAGCCAATCATGATCATGGTGGCACCGAAGCGAATGCTTTTGGCAATGTCGCCGTGCTCCCGGATGCCGCCGTCGGCAATGATGGGCTTGGTGGCCACGCGGGCACACCATTTGAGGGCAGACAACTGCCAGCCGCCCGTACCAAAGCCGGTTTTGAGTTTGGTGATGCACACTTTGCCAGGACCAATGCCCACTTTGGTGGCATCGGCACCCCAGTTTTCCAAATCGATGATGGCTTCGGGTGTACCCACGTTGCCGGCAATGATGAAAGCCTTGGGCAGTTTTTCTTTCAGGGTGTGAATCATCTTTTGCACGCTGTCGGCATGGCCGTGTGCAATGTCGATGGTGATGTACTCGGGCGTGAGGCCCTCGGCCACCAGTTGGTTCACGGTGTCGTAGTCAGGCGCTTTAACGCCCAATGAGATGGAAGCGTAAAGACCTTTGGCATGCATGTCGCGGACAAACTTGACATTGTCCAAGTCAAAGCGGTGCATGACGTAGAAGTAACCGTTTTGTGCCATCCAGGCACAGATCTCTTCGTTCACCACAGTCTTCATGTTGGCCGGCACCACCGGCAGACGGAATTTGCGGCCACCCAGCTCTACGCCGGCGTCGCACTCTGAACGGCTTTCCACGCGGCATTTGCGGGGAAGCAACAAGATATTGTCGTAATCAAAAATTTCCATTTAACCAAGCTCCAAAAGGATCGTTGAAAGAACGAGTGAGCGCTTGGCTTGGCCGGTTTGGTCTGTCCGGTTTTTGGACAAAAAAAACCGGGCGCAAGAATCTTGGGCCCGGTGTCTGATTCTACTCGTTTTGTTTTGCATTTTGCCAACAAGGCGTCAGGAGTTTCTACAATTGGGGGATGCATGACCAAACGCCACTGTTGAACAACCTGAACCCCGAGCAATTGCGGGCCGTGACGCTTCCCTCTGAGTCCGCCTTGATTTTGGCGGGCGCAGGTTCTGGCAAAACCCGGGTATTAACCACCCGAATTGCTTGGTTATTGCAGACCTCCCAAGTGGGGTCGGGCGGCATTTTGGCAGTCACCTTTACCAACAAGGCCGCCAAAGAGATGATGCTTCGCTTGCAGGCCATGCTGCCTGTCAATGTGCGCGGCATGTGGATCGGCACCTTTCACGGATTGTGCAACCGGTTTTTGCGGGCCCATTACAAAATGGCCAACCTGCCGCAAACCTTCCAAATCCTGGACACCCAAGATCAGTTGTCGGCCATCAAGCGTTTGTGCAAACAACACGGCGTGGACGACGAACGATTCCCGCCCAAGCAACTGCAGTGGTTCATTGCGGGTTGCAAAGAAGATGGCCTGCGGCCCAAGGATGTGGATGTGCGCGACGACGAAACTCGTCGCAAAGTGGAGGTGTATCAACTCTACGAAGACCAATGTCAACGCGAAGGCGTGGTGGACTTTGGCGAGTTGATGCTTCGCTCTTTCGAATTGTTGCGCGACAACGAGGCCATTCGCCTGCATTACCGCGCGCGCTTCAAGCATGTGCTGATTGATGAGTTTCAAGACACCAACAAACTGCAATACGCCTGGATCAAGATGATCGCAGGCTTGCCTGCAGAGCACGGCAGCGCCGTGTTGGCGGTGGGGGATGACGATCAGAGCATCTACGCCTTCCGCGGTGCGCGTGTGGGCAACATGGCCGATTTTGTGCGCGAGTTTGGTGTGCAGCACCAAATTAAATTGGAGCAAAACTACCGCAGTTACAGCAACATTTTGGACTCGGCCAATGCGCTCATTGGCAACAATAAAAATCGCTTGGGCAAAAACCTGCGCACCGACCAAGGCGCAGGCGAGCCCGTGCGTGTTTACGAGTCCACCAGTGATTTTGCCGAAGCGCAATGGCTGGTTGACGAAATTCGCCAACTGGTCAAAGGCGATGGCTTCACGCGCAAAGAAGTGGCCGTCTTGTACCGCAGCAATGCGCAAAGCCGCGTGATGGAAACGGCCTTGTTCAATGCTGGCGTGCCCTACAAAGTCTATGGTGGCTTGCGCTTCTTTGAGCGTGCCGAAATCAAACATGCCTTGGCCTACTTGCGCATTTTGGAGAACCCCAACGACGACACCAGTTTCTTGCGCATCGTGAATTTTCCACCGCGCGGCATTGGTGCCCGCAGCGTGGAGCAGTTGCAAGATGCGGCCAAAGGATTGGGCTGCTCTCTGCACGACGCGGTCAGTACCACTGCGGGTAAGGCTGGTGCCAAGTTGGCAGGCTTTGTGGCCATGATCGATGTGATGCGTGAACAAACGCCGGGCCTCACTTTGCGTGAAATCATTGAAGTGGTGCTCGATAAAACTGGTTTGATCGAGCATTACAAAACCGAAAAGGAAGGCGCCGATCGCGTTGAAAACTTGGAAGAGTTGGTCAATGCGGCAGAGAGCTTTGTGACGCAAGAAGGTTTCGGCCGAGATGCTGAAGCGACCGCGCAAGACATGGCACCCAATGCCGAAGATGGCGAAGTGATGTCGCCTTTGGCGGCGTTCTTAACCCACGCCGCATTGGAGGCGGGTGACAACCAAGCGCAAGCGGGCGAGGATGCCATTCAACTGATGACGGTGCACGCCAGCAAAGGTTTGGAGTTTGATGCGGTGTTCATCAGCGGCTTGGAAGAGGGTTTGTTCCCGCACGAAAATTCCATGAACGACTACGATGGCTTGGAAGAAGAACGCCGATTGATGTACGTGGCCATTACGCGTGCACGCAAGCGTTTGTACCTCAGCCATTCGCAAACGCGAATGCTGCACGGCCAAACGCGCTACAACCTCAAGAGTCGCTTTTTGGACGAGTTGCCAGAAGAGTGTCTCAAGTGGATCACCCCAAAGAACCCCGGTTTTGCCACAGGTTTGGGCGGCGGTTGGACTTCACCTGCCCAAGCTTTTCAGGCCAAGCCAGCTTGGGGCCACAGCAGCTTGGGTTCTGCGGAGACTTACAAAAGCCCGCCCGTGCCTGTGCAAAAATCGGAGCCTTCGCATGGCATCAAAGCCAACATGAAAGTGTTCCACACCAAGTTTGGGGAAGGCAAGGTGTTGGCCGTGGAAGGTGCTGGCGCAGATGCGCGAGCCCAAGTGAATTTTCCGCGCCATGGGGTCAAGTGGTTGGCCTTGTCGGTGGCCAAACTGACGCCCGTGGAATGAATTGAATTTTGAAAAGAATTGAAGAAAGTTGAAGGAAGCAGAAACATGAAAATTGAAAAAGACACCGTCGTGACCTTGAAATACAAAGTGTCCGATGCGCAAGGCAAATTGCTAGAAGCCGCTGAAGAGCCCATGGCGTATTTGCATGGCGGCTACGAAAACACCTTGCCCAAAATTGAAGAAGCTTTGGACGGTCAAGCCAAGGGCTACCAAACCACGTTGGTGTTGTCAGCGGCCGATTCGTTTGGGGAGCGTGATGAAAGCCTGGTGCAAACCATGCCCAAAAAAGACTTTCCACCTGGCGTGAAAGTGGGCGGTCAATTGCGTGGCCGTACCCCTGATGGTCGTGAAGCCATTTTCAATGTGGTCAAAATCAAGGGCGATACCGTCATGCTTGATGGCAACCACCCATGGGCTGGCCAGACCTTGCGTTTTCAATTGAATGTGATCGATGTGCGTGCGGCCATTCAGGAAGAGATTGAGCACCGCCATGTGCATGGCGCGCATGGTCATCACCATTGAGCATGCCTCGTCTATGAAAAAAGCCTGCAGATGCAGGCTTTTTTTACGCTTGTGTTTCGCTACCGGGTGAGGGCAAGTCAAAGCAGTCTTTGACGCTGAAATACACCGATGTAAAAAACATGGCGGCCATGAGCAAAGCACCCGGCATCAAAACAGCACCTGTGAGGTCATTGCCACCCAGCGCACTGCTGACAGTGAGGATGACCGTGGCACCCACCAAAAAAACGCCAATCCATGCCAACAAGTAAACTGCAAATGCGCCCAAGTTTCGCCAGCAAGCGACAGCACTGAAAAACATGCTTTTAACGGGGGGCACGCCATGCCAATGCACCAGCGCAGGCGCATGCCAAAACATCATGGACAAAGGGATGTAGAGCACGGTGGCCAACCACATGGCCGCTTGAAAATCAGAGGCACTCACCACTTCTGGGGTGATGGGGGCATTGGCCAAATACACCTTGGCAAATCCACCGCCGTCGACGAGTGCAGAGATAAGCATCACTGCCAAAAAGCTGCCAGCGTAAAGGAGTCCCAACGTGAGCATGGCTTTGAGCCTTTGCTGGCCTGCCCGAAAGGCGATCATGAGCACCGTGGGCATGGGGAATTTGCCTGAGGCAGCTTGCTCAGTGGCCACCATGAGGCCCAGGGTGGCCGCAGGCAAAATGACTAAAGCAACTGCTGCACCAATGATGGGAATCATGGACAGCACCGACACCCACGCCATGAACAAAAAGAACAAGCCTGTGAAGGCCAAGGGTTGGCGCCAGAAGGTGCGAATGCCTTGTTGAACCCAAGCCAAGCCTTGTTTGGCTGGAACGATGTGAAGCTTCATGC
>CALEYZ010000197.1 GCA_937928195.1 uncultured Limnohabitans sp. | reverse complement strand
ACTTGGCACGATCATCTAGCATTCGGTCATTTTAATGATGTAATTTGCGAATGAAATCGAAATTTCGTCACGTCGCTTTATTTGGCAAGTACCACACCACGGTTTCTGGCGCCGCTTTGGAAAGCTCACGCCGGGTGCTGGACGACGTTGCCCAATTCATCAGCCGCATTGGCGCCGAGGTGGTGCTGGAGCAAGACACCGCCGAACATTTGGGTTTGAGCCTCTACCCCACCCTCAAAATGGCCGACATTGGCAAGCAATGCGACCTGGGCGTGGTGATTGGCGGCGACGGCACCATGCTGGGCATTGGCCGGCAAGTGGCGCAATATGGTTTACCGCTGATCGGCATCAACCAAGGCCGCTTGGGTTTCATCACCGACATTCCCATCGAACACTTTGAGCAAACGCTCAAGCCCATGCTGATGGGCCAATTTGAAGAAGAACAGCGCAGCATGCTGCACGCCAAGGTGTGGCGCGACAAGCACTGTGTGTTTGACGCCTTTGCCATGAACGACGTGGTGGTCAACCGCGGCGCCACTTCAGGCATGGTGGAGTTGCGCATTGAAGTTGATGGCCGTTTTGTGGCCACCCAACGCGCTGACGGCCTCATTGTGGCCACGCCCACGGGCTCTACGGCATACTCTTTGTCGGCCGGCGGCCCGCTCATGCACCCCACTTTGGGCGGCTGGGTCATTGCCCCTATTGCACCGCATACTTTGTCAAACCGCCCCATCGTGCTGCCAGACACTTCCCACATCAGCATTGAGGTTGTATCGGGCCGAGATGCCAGCGCCAACTTTGACATGCAGTCTCTGGCCACACTCATGCTGGGCGACCAAATCACCGTTGAGCAGTCCACGCACAAAGTGCGCTTTTTGCATCCCCAAGGTTGGAACTACTTTGACACTTTGCGCAAAAAAATGCACTGGAACGAAGGAGGCACCTGAGCCATGGCGTTGCGACACATCAGCCTGCGCGACTTTGTCATCGTGCGCCAGCTCGACCTCGATTTGTCCCAAGGTTTCAGCGTGCTCACGGGCGAGACAGGCGCCGGCAAATCCATCCTCATTGATGCCCTGCAACTGGCGCTGGGTGAGCGTGCCGATGCCAGCGTGGTGCGCGAAGGCGCGGCCCGCTGCGAAGTGTCGGCAGAGTTTGATTGCCCGCCCCAAGCCCGCGCCGTTTTGGAAGATGCCGGCTTTGAAGTCACAGACACTTTGCTGCTGAGACGCAGCGTTGACCCTCAAGGCAAAAGCCGCGCATGGGTCAACGGCAGCCAAGCAACCGCCACACAACTGCGTGCCTTGGGCGAAATGCTGTTAGACATTCATGGCCAACACGCTTGGCAAAGCCTCACCCGGCCCGATGCCGTGCGTGGTTTGCTAGACGCGTATGCCGGCGTCAGTACCGATGCCCTCAAGGCCACGTGGCACACCTGGCGTCAAGCACAACAGGCCGTGCAACAAGCGCGCAACGCACAAGACTCGCTCACGCGTGAACAAGAGCGATTGGCCTGGCAAATTGGCGAGCTCGATAAGCTGGCACCTGCCATGGACGAGTGGGACGAGCTCAACACGCAACACACCCGTCTGTCACACGCCCAAGCTTTGATCGACGCTGGTCAATCTGCTTTGACAGCCTTAGATGGCGATGATTCCGCGCGCATTGGCAGTCTCAGTGGTGCAGTGGCCTTGTTGTCCCAAGGCATCAGCAATTTGCAAGACCAAGCGCATGTAGAACCCGAGTTCCAAAGCATTGCCGATGTCTTGCAATCCAGCTTGGCGCAAGCCGAAGATGCAGTGCATTCGCTGCAAGCGTATTTGCGCAAAACAGACCTTGACCCCGATCGTTTGAACGAACTTGATCAGCGCATGTCGCAATGGATGTCTCTGGCTCGCCGATACAAACGTCCCCCCGAAGAACTGGCTGGTTTGCTGGCGGGATGGAAGCAAGAACTCAACGCCTTGGAGGCTGCCAGCGACTTGGAGGGCCTTGAGGCACAAGCCAAAGCAGCCGGTCAGGCTTATCAAACCGAAGCCAAAAAGCTCTCGCAACAGCGCAAAAAGGCGGCGCCCAAGTTGTCTCAAGCTGTCACGCAAGCCATGCAAAACCTTGGCATGCAAGGCGGCCGATTTGAAGTGGCTTTGCTTGCACTAGAAGATGCTGCACAACACGGCCTGGAAGACATTCAGTTTTTGGTGGCAGGCCATGCGGGCAGCACACCGCGCCCTGTGGGCAAGGTGGCATCGGGTGGCGAGCTATCGCGCATTGCGCTGGCCATTGCCGTGACCACCAGCGAGCTGGGCGAAGCTGGCACTCTGATTTTTGACGAAGTCGATTCGGGCGTGGGCGGCGCAGTGGCCGAAACGGTCGGCCGACTCATGAAGCAATTGGGTGTGCACCGCCAAGTTCTGGCCGTGACGCATTTGCCGCAAGTAGCCTCATGCGCAGACCACCATTTGCTGGTGAGCAAATCCAGCAGCAAAGAAGGTGTGAGCAGCAACGTCTCGCCTATTTCAGGCGAGCAACGCGTGACTGAAATAGCACGCATGTTGGGCGGCGAAAAATTATCGGCAACCACCTTGGCGCATGCACGCGAAATGCTCACCAAATAAATTTCTGAAGTCTGGGAATTATGGAAATCGTTCTGATCACTGGCATGTCGGGCTCAGGCAAGTCCGTGGCCTTGCACGCGCTTGAAGACGCTGGTTTTTATTGCGTCGACAACCTGCCGCCCGAACTGCTCGTGCCGTTTGCTGAGCTCGAACGCGACCAAAAAGAACTGCGTGTCGCCATCGCCATCGATGTGCGCAGTGCCACGTCTTTGCCTCTGATGCCCGGTCAACTGGATGCCCTGCGCAATTTGGGTTTCCAGGTCACGTCGATCTACTTAGATGCGGCTTCAGACACACTGCTGCGTCGCTATTCTGAAACCCGCCGTCGTCACCCGCTGTCTGGCCGAAATGCGGCTGAAGGTGAACGTGCACTGACGGAGTCAATTGAATACGAGCGCGAGCTCTTGTCCAACCTGCGAGAAAACGCGCACATCATTGACACCAGCTTGCTGCGTGCTTCTCAGCTGCAAAGCTATGTGAAATCTTTGGTCAGCTCACCGGCTGCCAAGCTCACGTTGGTGTTTGAATCCTTCGCCTTCAAGCGCGGTATTCCGCTGGATGCGGACTACGTGTTTGATGTGCGCATGCTGCCCAACCCGCACTATGAATCAGGCCTGCGTCCCATGTCAGGCAAAGACGAGCCTGTGCAAAAATTTTTGCAAACCTATGAAGAGGTCAATCTGATGCAAAGTCAAATTGAAAACTTCTTAGACCATTGGTTGCCAGCGCTTGAGAAAGACCACCGCAACTACATTACTGTGGCCATTGGCTGCACGGGTGGTCAGCATCGCTCCGTTTACTTGGTTGAAAAACTGAGCCAACGCTTTGGTGCGCAATGGCTCACCCTCACGCGTCACCGAGAACTCGACAGCAAGTGACGCACGGGTTGCGGCAGACCTAAATCGGTCCAGTCGCTGTCTGACCACCACGCACCTTCAGCCAATACGGGCGCGCCCTTGAGCACCTTGAGCTTGACGACATGGCAGTGCAGATCTTTGTGGGTCAGCACATGCTTGAAGGCAGGCAAAACCTCCCACTGCATGGTGTTGGCACCCAATGCCTTGCGCAGCGCTGGACTGAGTGCCTCGCGCAATGCCGCTTCTGAACCCAATACGGGCAAGCTGTACAGACTGGCCCAAATGCCCGATGCGGGTCTTTTTTCCAGCCACACATCGCCCTTGGCGTTTTGCGCCAGCAACAGCCACAAAATCTCGCTGCTGCGCTTGAGCTTGCGTGTTTTGACTGGGAATTTTTCAGGCTCTCCCATGGCTTGCGCTTTGCAATTTGTGCGCACTGGGCAAGCAGGGCAATTTGGTTTGCGCGGCAAACACAAGGTGGCACCTAAGTCCATGATGGCCTGCGAATAGCGTGGCATCGCCTCTTTCAGATTGCGGGTTGGCAAAGCCTCTTCTGCCATTTGCCACAAAGCTTTTTCGTTCTTGGCCACCGACAAATCTTCGGCATAGCCCCATACCCTGGTTAGAACCCGCTTGACGTTGCCATCCATGATGGCCACTCTTTGAGAAAAACAAAACGAAGCAATTGCGGCAGCGGTTGATCTGCCGATGCCCGGCAGGGTGATCAGTTCTTCGGCGGTGCCGGGAAACTCACCACCAAACCGTGACACCACATCTTTGGCGCATTGGTGTAAATTGCGGGCACGGCTGTAATAACCCAAACCACTCCACAAGCCCATCACTTTGTCTTGAGGTGCAGCAGCCAAATCCGCCACCGTGGGAAAGTTTTCCAAAAACTTCGCGTAGTACGCCAGCACCGTGCTGACTTGCGTTTGTTGCAACATGATTTCAGACAGCCACACGCGATAGGGGTCGCGCGTGTTTTGCCAAGGCAAGTGGTTGCGGCCATGCACTTTCTGCCAAGCCACCATGGTTTCGGCAAATGGCGTCACAGACTTCAGCGCTTTTGGCATACAGGGCAATAAAAAGTAGAGCGTTGGCCTTGCACCATTTGCTTGATAGGCGTTGCGCAAGTGCGGCACGGCAAGCCGGTGCGGCCGTACACCGCAGCTTCTAATTGAAAATAGCCGGTGTTGCCTTGCGCATTGACGAAATCCTTGAGGCTGCTACCGCCTTGCTCAACTGCACGGGCCAACACCTGCCGAATGGCAGCATGCAATTTGGCCACGCGCGGGGCGCTCACCTTGTCAGCTTTGAGGGTGGGCTTGATGCCTGCCATGAACAGCGCTTCAGACGCGTAAATGTTACCCACCCCGACCACCACATCACCCGCCAACAAGACTTGTTTGATAGGCGCGGTGCGTTTTTTCAAACCTTGCTGAAACAGCTGCAACTCAAATCCATCCGTGAGAGGCTCCATCCCCAGCTTGCTGAGCAACTTCAAAGCAGGTTCATGATGCTCAGACACGGACCACACGGCTGCACCAAATCGTCTGGGATCGTGCAACCGCAATGTCCCGAGGCTGGTGACCAAGTCCATGTGATCGTGTTTGCCTGCCGGTGCTTGCGAGGGTGCAAAGTTGAGGCTGCCCGACATACCCAAATGCAGCATCAAGACACCACGGTCCATGTCCAACAGCAAATACTTACCGCGCCTGCGCACGCGCAAAACACTTTGTCCAACCAATACTGAGGGCGCCACACCCAAGGGCCAACGCAAAGGCTTGCCCATGTGCAGCGCCAAAACGCGCGCACCCGCAATCCGGCTGGCAAAACTCAGCCGGGTAACTTCTACTTCGGGCAACTCTGGCATCGAATCGGCTTTAAAGAGTGGGTGAAATAAGGAGGTCAATACTGCGGTGCAACAGCTCGTGGATTATGATGGCTTCATGAAGCATTGGTTTTCCACAGTTGCATTGGTCTGGGCCGCCTCAGGGGTATGTGCCGAACCGCCTGTGCAAAACTCCAATCTGAACGCTGTTTTGTTTTACCAGCTGCTGTTGGGTGAGCTCAACGTTCAAGCTGGAGAACCTGGCTCAGGATTTGCCATCTTGCTCGATGCAGCACGCAAAACCAAAGACGAAGCACTCTACCAACGTGCCACCGAATTGGCACTGCAATCTCGCTCAGGCGAGGCTGCATTGCAGGCCGCAAAAAGCTGGAAGTCCAGCCTACCCGAATCGCAAGAAGCCAACCGCTACATTCTTCAAATTTTGCTGGCCCTCAACCGCGTCGAAGAAGCTGGCCGCGCGCTCAAGGCCAGCATTGCGGGCTTGCCTTTGAATGAACAATCTGCGGCCATTGGCTCCATTCCAAGAGTGTTTAGCCGCGTTCAAGACAAAGCCTTTGCGGCCAAAATTGTGGAGCAAGCCCTTTCAACGGCCATTCAAAACCCTGAAACAGCTGGCACAGCCTGGACCACCATCGGTCGCATGAAACGCGACGCAGGTGACATTCAAGCATCGGCTGAAGCCGCACGTGCAGGTCATGCCGCCAACCGCAGAGCCCCTGGCCCCATCATGTTGGCCTTGAGTTTGCTCAATCAAGTACCCGACGAAGTGCAACCCATGATTTCGCAGTACATGGCTGGCGATGCCATTCCCGATTTGCGTTTGGGTTATGCACGCACACTGATTGACTTGGACCAAATGCAGCAGGCGTTGGCGCAGCTCAACCAGTTGAGCAAGCAGCACCCTGAGTTTGCACCTGGTTGGTTATTTTTAGGTTTGTTGCAAAGTGATTTGTCACAAGTCTTGCAAGCAGAGCAATCGCTACAGCAATATTTGAAACTGGCCAACAACAGCAACGACCCCGACCGCTCTGGCGGGTTGTCGGAAGCCTATTTGGCCTTGTCGCAAATGGCTCAAAAACAAGGTCGCTTTGCACAAGCAGACGAATGGCTGGCTCAAATCCCGCCCGACGCCGACCCCCTCAAAGTGGCCAGTCGCCGCGCAGCCTTGCTGGCACAGCAAGGCCGCAAAGCAGATGGCCTGAAGGTGCTCGAGCAAGTCAAGGTCAGCAGCCCCCAAGAAGCCCGACTCAAAGCATTGGCCCTGTCGCAGTGGTTGCGTGAAGACAAACAAATTCCGGCGGCCTTTGCCACCCTTGAAAAGGCTTTGGCACAATTTCCAGCCGACACCGATCTGCAATCTGAAATGGCCATGCTCTGCGAAAAGCTAGGCCGCTTCGACCAAATGGAAAGCCTTCTGCGTGGCCTGATCAAGGCCAAACCCAACGACCCTCATGCCTACAACGCACTGGGTTACTCCTTGGCCGATCGCAAACTGCGCCTGAACGAAGCACGTGAACTTATATTGAAGGCGGTGCAATTGGCACCACGCGACCCATTCATCCAAGACAGCTTGGGTTGGTTGGAATACCGTGCAGGCAACGCGCAAGAAGCCATTCGAATCTTGGAGGCCGCGTTCAAAGCACGTCCTGATGCAGAAATTGCGGCGCACTTAGGTGAAGTGCATTGGAGCTTGGGTCAACAAGACAAAGCAGGCACCATTTGGCGTGAAGGCCTGATGCTCAAAGCCGACAATGAAACCTTGCTTGAAACCCTCAAGCAATTCAAATTCAAACCCTGATCGTGCTGAAAATCGGTGTGCGCATCAAACGTTTAGGCTGCATCAGCTGGACAAGCATCTGCTTGCTGTCCGCCTGCGCTTCCGGTCCCGCTGCCACCCAAACCTACACCCCACCACCCAGTGCGTCTGCCGACAACCAAGTCGTCGCCGTGCAGGCAGAAACACCCGTACCGGCTTTCAAAGCGGGGCGGTTTGCGTTGCAAATCGACACACAACCACCCCAGTCCTTCATCTCCTCGTTTGATTTGACAGGCGGATGGCCAGACGGCACTTTGAATATTTACAACCCACTGGGCCTGCAAATGGCGCGGCTTGAATGGACTGCACAAAGTGCACGCCTGATTCAAGGCAATCAAGTAGGCTATGCCGCCAACCTTGAGAGCTTGGTTGACAAACTCACTGGCACCCCATTGCCCACGGCTGCTTTGGTCGATTGGCTGGGGGGCAAGCCCACACCCGCTGAAGGCTGGAACGTTGATGTCAGCGAATGGCATTTGCGCCGATTGGTACTTGAACGTGTTCAGCCTGTACCGCGCACGGTACTTCGGATTGCCTTTGAACCATGAAGTCGCTGCAGAACGTCTTGGCACCTGCCAAACTCAATTTATTCCTGCACATCACAGGCCGCAGGCCAGATGGTTATCACCTGCTTCAATCGGTGTTCATGCTGATCGATTGGTACGACACGCTGCATTTTGAAGTACGACCCAACGGACAGATCAGCCGAGAAGACCTCAGCATCGCGCTGCCCGCTGACGACCTCATCACCCGTGCCGCACGCTTGTTGCAAAAAGCCAGTGGCACCCCAATGGGCGCCCACATTGCCATCGACAAATCCATCCCTGCCCAGGCTGGCATGGGGGGCGGCTCTTCCGATGCAGCCACCTGCCTGTTGGCCCTGAACAAACTGTGGAACCTGAATTTTTCGGCCTTGCAATTGGCCCAGTTGGGCCTTCAATTGGGCGCCGATGTGCCTTTTTTCGTACACGGACACAACGCCTGGGTCGAGGGAATTGGCGAGATCATCACGCCGATTAACTTGCCACCTGCCCAATTTGTGGTGGTCAAGCCACCTGAAGGTCTAGAAACTTCTAAAATTTTTGGGTCAGAGGCTTTAAAGCGGGATACAAAGCCTGCTACAATTTCGGTCTTTGCAGCAGACCCATATGGCTTTGGCCACAATGAACTGCAACCAGTGGCCCAGCGCCTCTGCCCTCAAATCAGCGAAGCAATTGAATGGCTTGAAACAGCCAGCCTTGCACCCGCTGTTGTCAAAGGCAGAATGACGGGCTCCGGGAGTGCAGTGTTTGCGCAAGTGCCACGCGGCACGGATTTAAGTCAAATGCCTCAAGTTCCAGCAACTTGGCAAAATTGGAAAATCCGAATGTGTGGCAATTTGGAAGTTCACCCCCTCAAGGGTTGGGCTTCCAGCGACGATTGATCGGTCGCTAGCTTTGGTTTCCAAAGCTGGCAACCCGTGTAGGGGAGTCGCCAAGTTGGTTAAGGCACCGGATTTTGATTCCGGCATGCGA
>CALEYZ010000196.1 GCA_937928195.1 uncultured Limnohabitans sp. | reverse complement strand
AGCACTTGCCCTGGCTCGCCATAGGCCAAACCAATGAGGGGCACACCAATCATGAGCGTGTTGCTAAAAATACTGGCCAAGGCCAAAACAGAGGCACGTGAATCACGCCCGTACACCATCAACATGATGAAGAACAAGCCACCGGCCACCCCAAAATATTGAAAAACTGGCCGCAGGTCCAATGTTTCTAAATGCACAGAACTCATGGTTCTGAAGAGCAAGGCCTGCGTGAGGACCAAAAACACCAAATTGGACAAATCACGCACAGCTTCTTGCCGAACCAATTTGGCGCGACCGGCGATGAAGCCAATCACAATCAATAAGACGACAGGCAGCAGTGAAGATAAAACAGGATGATCGAAATTCATGAGACCCTGATTATCAGCGCATCATGAATGGGTTGGTCACTTAAAAGGTGGCCATCACACCCAATTTCAAACTTCGACCTGGCAATGGCGACTTGCCAGGTGCAGTTGAGGTCAATATAGAAGTAGCACTGTAGGCCCATTGGTTGCTGATGTTGTCGAGCTTGGCAAACCAATTCAAAGTGAGACCCTCGAGTTTCTGCTTGTAATTCACAAAGCCATGCCACAGGGTGTAAGCATCTGTGGCCACGCTGCGCGCGGGTACCCGGTCTTGTGCGGCATACCAATCAAATCCAACACGCGCACTCCAGGGACCCGAAGCATGAATCAAACTGGCACCCAAACGAAGAGGTGAAATTCGCGGCAAGGGCTCATTGACACTCAGGTTTTGGGCTCGCACTGAATCGGCCTTCACAGCCAAGTCCAAATGACTGGCGGCCTGAAACAAGCGCCATTGGGCAGATGTTTCAATGCCATTGAATTTGGCGCGAACGCCTTGGTACTTTTGAACAGGCAAACCGGCTTCTACATCCATGCTTCCCAGCAAACCAACAAAGTTGGAAAATTGACTCTGAAAAGCCGTCATCTTGAATTGATTCGGGCCTTGATTCCAATCGACAGAGACATCCATGCTGTTGGCTTTTTCCACAGCCAAAGTTGCATCACCTTTTTCCCAAGCCGCTGTGGCAACGTGAGGGCCATTGGCAAATAATTCGTAGTCCTTGGGTGCACGTTGAACATGCGACAAACTGGTACTCAAGCGCCATTGCGGCAAGGTCTGCCAAGAGGCAGAAGCCGCCATGCTTTGCGGCGAAAACTGTCGCATGCCCAACAAAAACCGATCAACGGATGGATCTGGATTACCCAGCGATTCAACCGTCACCGCTTCTTTTCGACCGCCCACATTGAATTGCAGCTCAGCCACTGAATACGATTCGAACAGAAACAATGCCTTGGTGCGCGTGTTACTGAATGGCGCAAAGGCTTCCTCACCCATCGCAGAAAATTGCGCGTGTTCCGCTTGCAAGCCCCAAACACCGTCCCACGTGCCCGCGCCTGTGTGCCAGGGCTTGTGTCGAAGTTGAATGCGCACATCGTGCCCCTTGTTTGTAAACACAGTCCCCGGTGTGCCGGCATCAAATTCAGTGTGCAGGTAATCGGTTTGACTTGCTTGAAAATTCAATTGTTGAAATAGGCGTGAATCAGGTCGCCACTCACCTTCAAGCGCCGCATGATTTGAACGCATGCCAATGCTCACTTGGTCTTCGGCCACAGTGCCATAGTGACTTTGGTAATTGTTGAATGACATGCCCAGATAGCCCTGTTCCAAAAACAGACTGGCGCCCACGGCGCCGCCTGTTGAATCGCTGGCTGAATTGCAAATACGCGAAGCCAATTCAAGCGAGCCTGGCTTGCTGCAATGAAGTTCATGAGGCACTTTGACATCACGGGTACGTCGGTCAAAAGCATCTGCATGAAAAACCCAAACACCTTGCCCCACTTCAAGCAGGGCGCCTTGTGAGCGCTCATCATTGCCTGAGGCCCATTGAGTTTGCGCTTTGCCAACCAAGCCTTGCATGGACTGACGTGGAATTCGGTTGTCGATGACATTGACCACGCCCCCCAAGGCACTGCCACCATATTGCAATGCGGCAGGTCCGCGCAATACTTCGATGCGCTCGGTGGTTAGCACATCCATTGGAACAGCATGGTCATAACTGAGTGAGGAGACATCCATGCTGCCACCGCTGTTGTTCAATACACGAATGCGATCACCATCAAAACCTCGAATGATGGGGCGACTGGCATTGGGTCCAAAATAGGTGCTGCTGACGCCAGGCAAATGGTTCAATGTTTCACCCAAGCTGCCCTGCCCCTGCTCAAGCAAAGTTTGGCCAGACAAACTGCTAACAGCACTGCTGCCTTGTGTCTTGGACAACGGATTGCCAGTGATCAGCACTTCTTGAACAGCTTGACTCCAAGCCAGGGCTTGGAAGCAGCCAGCATAGATCAACAGTGCGCGCAATACCCATTGCAACTTGAACTGTGTCTTCACGAGGCCTTGGTCCACTCAGAAAAAGTTTTCTTGAACTTCCAAACTTTGGGTGCAGCCACGGCCAAACAATAGCCCTGCGTTGGATTGCGCTCAAAGAAATCTTGGTGATAGTCTTCTGCGGCGCTGTAGTTTTCCAAAGGCACTATTTCTGTGACCACTGGGGTTTCGAAAACCCCCTCCGCATCGATTTCAGCGACGATGTCCTTGGCCGCCTGCGCTTGCGCGTCCGTTGTGAAATAAATACCACTTCGGTATTGCGTGCCGCGGTCATTGCCTTGTCGGTTCAAGGTGGTGGGGTCATGAATCACGAAAAAGATCTCAAGCAAGGTGCGTGTGCTGATCACTTGAGGGTCGTACACCAACTTGACCACCTCGTTGTGACCCGTGAGGCCAGAGCACACTTGCTCATACGTGGGATGAAGGGCTTGCCCATTGGCATAGCCCGACTCAACATCCAAGACCCCTTTGACCTGGACAAAAACGGCTTCAGTGCACCAGAAGCAACCGCCGCCGAGTACCAATGTTTGCGCATGAGATGGAATTTGCATGTTGGCATTCTGACCCAGAATCCTTCGCTGACGGACAAAATACCCGCGCCAAGCAGGTACTTGTCACTTTTTAGACAGCCTGATGGATGGGACAGGCCCATAGAACATTTCGCATGACGATAAAATGCGAACATCTTTAACCTTGGATGGATTTACATCATGAAGCCTAGCTTTCAATGGGACGACGCCTTTTTGCTGAACGAACAACTGAGCGAAGATGAACGCGCCATCGTTGACGCTGCGAATGACTTCTGCCAAGAGAAATTGCAAACTCGCGTTTTGATGGCCGCACGGCATGAAAAGTTCGACCGCGAAATCATGAATGAATTTGGCAGCATGGGCTTCCTGGGCTCCACCATTGAGGGCTATGGCTGTGCTGGACTGAACTACGTCAGTTATGGTTTGGTGGCGCGAGAAGTGGAACGCGTGGACAGCGGCTACCGCAGTGCCATGAGCGTTCAAAGCTCTTTGGTGATGCACCCCATTCATGAATACGGCTCTGAAGCACAACGTCAAAAGTACTTGCCCAAATTGGCCACTGGCGAATGGGTGGGCTGCTTTGGCCTGACTGAACCCAACCATGGCTCTGACCCTGCCAGCATGATCACACGCGCCAAGCCTGTCGATGGCGGCTTCATCATGAAAGGCGCCAAAATGTGGATCACCAACGCACCGATTGCGGATGTGTTTGTGGTGTGGGCCAAATTGGAAGGTGAAGGCGATGGCCAGTCCGCCATTCGCGGCTTCATCTTGGAAAAAGGCATGAAGGGCCTCACTGCGCCAAAGATTGAAGGCAAGATGAGCTTGCGCGCCAGCATCACCGGCGAAATCGTCATGGACGATGTGTTTGTGCCCGAAGAAAACATGTTGCCCAATGTGTCTGGTTTGAAAGGCCCGTTCGGCTGCTTGAACAAAGCCCGTTATGGCATTGCTTGGGGTGCACTGGGCGCCGCGGAAGATTGCTGGCACCGTGCTCGCCAATACACCCTCGACCGTGTTCAGTTTGGCCGTCCCTTGGCACAGAACCAACTGATCCAAAAGAAATTGGCCGACATGCAAACCGAAATTACGTTGGGTCTGCAAGGCTGCTTGCGCGTAGGCCGTTTGATGGACGAAGGCAAATCAGTGCCCGAGATGATCAGCCTGATCAAACGCAACAGCTGTGGCAAGGCGCTAGACGTGGCCCGCATGGCCCGCGACATGCACGGCGGCAACGGCATTCATGACGAATACCATGTCATTCGCCACATGATCAACTTGGAAACCGTCAACACCTACGAAGGCACACACGATGTGCACGCACTCATTTTGGGTCGCGCTCAAACAGGTCTTCAAGCTTTCTATTGAGATCGCTCAAGTTCTGTCACAAAAAGACCGCCTTGGCGGTCTTTTTTTTCGATCGCACGGACCTGAAGGTCTTGACGCTTCTGGGACGAAGACATTACATTACTAACCAACGAGTCATTAAACGTGTCTGAAACAGTCTCCTCTCCCAAACGCGAACGCCGCAAACAACATCGCCCAGGCGAATTGCTGGAAGCGGCGTTGGATCTTTTTGTTGAAAAAGGCTTTGCTGCCACGCGCTCAGAGGAAGTGGCCGCCAAGGCGGGTGTGTCCAAGGGCACGCTGTTTTTGTACTTCCCCAGCAAAGAAGAACTGTTCAAAGCGGTGGTGCGCGAGAACGTGGTCAAAACAGTCACTGAAGGTGCGCTGGAAGTGGCCAGCTTCAAAGGCAGCAGCAAAGAACTGCTGCACTTTTTGATGCGCGAATGGTGGCGCAGGTATGGCGCCACCAAAGCCTCAGGCATTACCAAACTGATCATCAGCGAAGGCAATCATTTCCCAGAACTGGCGGCTTTTTACCAAGAAGAGGTGATCAATCCAGCGGTTCGTTTGCTCAAGGACGTGCTTGAGCGCGGACGCGCCAATGGTGAATTTAAAAACTTCGACATCGACAGCACCGTGATGGTCATCATTGCACCTATGCTTTTTTTCATCATGTCAAAACATGCCAATGCGCTGTGCCTTGCAGGTACTCCCGACGTGCCTTCCGAGAATTACATTGCACAGCACGCCGACCTGATCGTGCGCGGCCTCTCAGTTGAAACACCCGTATGACCATGCCATCCAAACGCACACTCATTGCAGCATTGCTCCTCATTGCAATTGGCTTTGCCTTGATTGGCATCAAAGTCTCGACGAGCGCAAAGCGTGCAGAAGGCAACAAAAGTCAAACAAGCGCACCTATCAGCATGGAATTGGCAGCGTCCGATGTGGTCACAGCCCAAAAAATCAGCATGACCCAGGGTTTGCCCATCTCCGGCACTCTGAAGGCCACGCGAAGTGCCATGGTCAAAGCGAGAGTGGCCGGTGAGTTACAGATACTCGACGTGCGAGAAGGCGATGCCGTTGTCGCTGGACAGGTTTTGGCCCGAGTCGATGCCACGGAATATCTGGCCCGCCAAAAACAGGCACAACAACAAGCAGAAGCCACGCGCGCGCAAGTCGAAGTGGCGCAGCGGCAATATGACAACAACAATGCATTGGTCAATCAAGGCTTCATTTCCAAAACAGCCTTGGACACCTCCATCGCCAACTTGAACGGCGCCAAAGCCACTTACCAAGCAGCGCTGTCCGCACTGGATGTGGCCAGCAAAGCCGTCGAGGACTGCACCCTCAAGGCGCCGCTCCGTGGCTTGATCAGTCAACGTTTGGCACAGCCTGGTGAACGCGTGTCACCCGAGGCGCGCATCGTTGAAATCGTCGACTTGTCCCAAATGGAATTGGAAGCCACCCTCAGCCCTGCCGATGCATTGACTGTCAAAGTAGGACAGACTGCCAAGTTGGCCATTGAAAACACCACGCAGCAGGTCACCGCCAGGGTCATGCGCATCAACCCCAGTACACAAGTGGGCAGTCGAAGTGTCTTGGTCTATCTCGGTCTTGGTGCTCACCCCTTGTTGCGACAAGGCAGTTTTGTGCAAGGCAATTTAGGCACTCAAAAAATTCAGGCAGTGGTCGTTCCCCTGGAAAGTGTTCGCACCGACAAAACAGAAGCGTATGTTCAAACCATCCAGAACGGCAAAGTGCGCCATGTCCAAGTTCGTGCGGGCATGAAGGGCGAGGTCGATGGCAAAGTCGTGATGGCTTTGAGTGAGCTGACTGAAGGCACACTGGTCTTGGCACCGAGCGCCGGTGCAGTTCGCGATGGCACCCAGATCACACTGGCGGCAACATCGACAGGCACTCTCCCTGTCACGGCAAAGCCTTGACGTCCGTCTTCTTCTAAGCTCCCTCACATGTGGTTCACCAGGGTCAGTCTCAAAAATCCGGTTTTTGCAACCATGGTCATGCTCGCCTTTGTGGTGATGGGCTTGTTTGCATTCCAGCGTTTGAAGGTTGATCAATTTCCCAACATTGATTTTCCCGTGGTCGTCGTGCTGACCGAGTATCCCGGTGCTTCGCCCGAAATTGTTGAGAGCGAAGTGTCCAAAAAAATCGAAGAAAGCGTTAACACCATTGCAGGCATCAATGCCCTCACCTCGCGCAGTTACGAAAATCAATCGGTGGTGGTGATTGAGTTCCAACTCAACATCGATGGACGCAAAGCGGCAGACGATGTCCGCGAAAAGGTAGCTGGGATTCGCGCCACTTTGCGAGATGAAGTGAAAGAGCCTCGCATCATTCGCTTTGACCCTACCAGCAAAGCCATCTGGTCGTTGGCCGTCATTCCAGAAGTCCATCAGGGTGCCAGCACCACCAGCTTGGTGGCGTTGACCAACTACGCCGAACAAATTCTGAAAAAACGACTGGAGAATGTGCGCGGCGTAGGCGCGGTCAACGTCATCGGTGGCAGTCGACGGGAAATCCACATCTACTTGCGTCCCGATGCCATGGAGGCACTGGGTGTCAGCGCAGAACAAATTGCATCTGCGGTTCGCAATGAAAACCAGGACTTGCCAGTCGGGGCACTCAGATCTTTCACGCAAGAGCGCATCATCCAGGTGCAATCGCGCGTCAAACGACCTGAAGATTTTGGCAGCATCATCGTGGCACGAAAAGGCAACACCCCCGTTCGCCTGTCCCAAGTGGCACAGGTTAAGGACGGCGCTCAAGAAATCGAGAACATGGCCCTGTACAACGGCGAACGGACCTTGTTGCTCACCATTCAAAAATCACAAGATGCCAACACCATCGAGGTGGTGGATGGCCTCATGAGCACACTCAAAGAACTGCGCAAACAAGTGCCTGCCGACATTCGACTTGAACCCGTCTCGGACGGCTCTCGTCAAATTCGTGTGGCCGTTGACAACGTTCGCCGAACCCTCATTGAAGGCGCCTTGCTCACCATTCTCATCGTATTTTTGTTCTTGAATTCATGGCGCTCAACGGTCATCACGGGCCTGACCTTGCCCATCTCTCTCATAGGCACTTTTTGGTTCATGAGCATGTTTGGCTTCACCATCAACATGATCACTTTGATGGCTTTGTCCTTGTGTGTGGGCTTGCTCATTGATGATGCCATTGTGGTCCGAGAGAACATCGTGCGGCATGTCCAAATGGGTAAAAATGCTTATGACGCAGCCATGATGGGCACACAAGAAATTGGACTGGCGGTGCTGGCCACCACGCTCTCAATCGTGGCGGTGTTTCTTCCCATTGGCTTTATGGAAGGCATCATCGGAAAATTCTTCCATGAGTTTGGCATCACCATTGTGGCGGCCGTTCTCATCTCGATGTTTGTCAGTTTCACCCTCGACCCCATGCTCTCCAGTGTGTGGCACGATCCCAGCATTCAGATGGCAGGCGAAAAGCAAGACCCTTTGAGCTTTTACGACCGCAGCATCGGCCGCATCACCCATTGGTTTGAAATTCAAACTGAGCGCATGGCTGCGCGATATCAGCGGATGCTGTCTTGGGCTCTTCGCAACAAACGCAGCACCTTGTTATTGGCTGCCGGCATTTTCATTGCCAGCGTCTTGATGGTGCCGCTGCTTGGCACAGAGTTTGTCCCCAAAGGCGACTACTCCGAAACCACCCTCAATTTCCAAACACCGGTTGGCACCTCGCTTGAAAGCACCGCGCTCAAAGCCAAACAAGTGGAAGCCATTGTGCGTGAATTCCCTGAAGTGCAGTACACCCTCACCGGCATGAACACGCCCAATGCACAGGGCAAAAACAACGCCAGCATTTACATTCGATTGATTGACAGAAAATTAAGAACTCGCAGCGTGGAAGACATTTCAATTTTGTTGCGAGAGCGACTGGCCAAAGTAGCCGGCATCACCGTGACACATGTGGGCACCTTGGACAGCGTCGGCGGCAACAAGCAAATTGAATTTTCACTCCAAGGTCCCGATCAAAGAGAACTTGAACGACTCACACTCAAGCTGATGGATCAGTTTCGCGCCATCCCCGGGCTTGTTGACTTAGACAGCAGTGTGAAACCCAACAAGCCCTCGATTGCAATCCAAGTAATGCGTGAATCGGCATCCGATCTGGGCTGGGGGGTGGCCAACCTTTCGAGCGGTTTGCGCACTCTGATTGCCGGTCAAACTGTGGGCAACTGGCGCGCGCCTGATGATCAAACCTACGATGTCAATGTGCGTTTGGCGCCAGACTACCGCAACAGCCCACAAGACTTAGAGAGACTGCCATTCAGCGTTTCCTTGCCAGATGGTCAGTCGAGAATTGTCAAACTCGGACAAATTGCGCAAGTCCAAGAAACCACGGGTTCAAACCAAATCAATCGCCGAGATTTGATGCGCGAAGTCTCTATCAATGCCAATGCATCGCTTCGCTCTGCTGGCGAAATTTCAACAGACATTCGGAAAATATTGGATTCAGTGGCCTGGCCATCCGGTTACCGCTATCAATTTGGTGGTTCCACCAAAAGCATGAACGAGTCGTTCCAGTACGCCACCACCGCGCTCCTGATGGCTGTGATTTTCATTTACATGATTTTGGCCAGCCAATTCAAAAGTTTCTTGCAGCCTTTGGCGTTGATGACCGCTTTGCCCCTCACCCTGATTGGGGTGGTCTTAGCCCTCATGGCTTTCCGGTCAGCCCTGTCGATGTTCTCGGTCATTGGTGTCGTCATGTTGATGGGATTGGTCACTAAAAATGCCATTTTGCTGGTCGACTTTGCAATCCGTGCCCGTGAAGCAGGGGTTTCTGAAACAGGAGAGCCCCACCCCGGACTGAATCGAACGGAGGCTCTGCTGATGGCCGCCAAGGTTCGATTGCGCCCCATTTTGATGACCACGCTGGCCATGATCTTCGGCATGATTCCATTGGCCTTTGCCATCACAGAAGGCTCCGAACAACGCTCCCCCATGGGACAAGCCGTCATTGGCGGGGTCATCACTTCCTCCCTTTTGACCCTGGTCGTCGTCCCAGTGGTTTATTGCTACATGGACGATTTCAGTGAATATTTGAAACGGCTTTGGTCAGGCAAGCAAAAAGACCCGTCTTAGTGTCTGCCAGAAGCTAAAATGGAACCAGTTAGAATTAGATACCCCCTGGAGTAACCATGAACAATGATATCGCCCGCTTCAACATGATCGAACAACAAATTCGTCCTTGGGAAGTTTTGGACGGACAAGTCTTGTCTCTCTTGTCAGTTGTTAAACGTGAAAACTTTGTTCCCTTGGCGCACAAAGCTTTGGCTTTTGTCGACATGGAGGTCCCATTGCAAGCCACGGGCACAGAAGGTCAAGTGATGTTAGCCCCACGTGTTGAAGCACGCTTCTTGCAAGATGCCGGTATTCAAGCGACCGACAAAGTTTTGGAGATTGGTACAGGCTCCGGTTACATGGCCGCATTGGCTGCGCACCAGGCTGCTTCCGTACTAAGTTTGGAAATTGACAATGCCCTGGCCCAACAAGCCCGCGCCAATCTGCAAACTGCAGGGATCCACAACGTAGAAGTTCGCACGGCCGATGGCAGCCAAGGCGCTGCCGCTGACGGGCCTTTCGACGTCATCTTTTTAAGTGGCTCTGTGCCAGAGGTGCCTCAAGTCTTTCTGAACCAGTTAAAAACAGGGGGGCGATTGTTGGCCGTGGTGGGGGAAGACCCCGTCATGCGGGCCACCGTCATTACACGCACGGGTGAGCAGCAATGGCAAACCTCAGAGCCTTGGGACACCACAGCACCTCGCTTGCAGGGTTTCCCTGAGCACAACCGGTTTTCTTTCTGAACATGCAACAAATCAGCCCCGCTCAATTCAAAGACTGGCTTGAACAAGCCTCAGTCCAAGGTCAGGCTTTGGTTTTGGATGTTCGCGAAACTTGGGAATGTCAATTGGCCAGCATTGCGCCAGAGGGCTGTGAAGTGATGATCATGCCCATGCAAACTGTGCCAGCACGTTTGTTTGAAATAGATAAGAATCGACCCATTGCTTGCTTGTGCCATCACGGCGGCAGGAGCATGCAGGTTGCAGCTTTCTTGGAGCATCATGGCTTTACCAACATCACCAACATCAGTGGTGGCATTCATGCATGGTCCAACCAAGTTGACCCAAGCATTCCAGTTTATTGATTTTCAATTTCCATCTAACCTTGGCTGTTGCCACGAAAGATTTCCATGAATTTGCGCTTTCTCCCCATCACGTTGGCCATCTCTGCTGCTTTCGCTGGTTCAGCACAAGCTCAGAGTTTGATGTCTTTGTACGAAACTGCGCGCAGCTATGACGCCACTTACAAAGCAGCGCAATCACAGTACACCGCCAACTTGTCCAAAGGCGATCAAGCCAAGGCTTTGCTGTTGCCCACCATCGGTTTGACCGCCAACGTCAACAAAACAGAAGTTGAGCTGATCGCGGCTGCCCAGACAGTCACATCGCAAAGCAAGGCCGCCACAGTGAGTGCGACGCAGCCTTTGTATCGCCCAGCCAATTTTGCAAGTTACCAACAAGGTCAGCGCCAGTTGGAATTGGCCAGTGTTCAACTGAAAGCAGCAGAACAAGATTTGATGGTTCGCCTTAGCCAAGCCTACTTTGATGTGCTGGTGTCACGCGAAAGTTTGGATTTTGTCAAAGCACAGAAAGTCGCCGTGGCGGAGCAATTGGCGGCAGCCAAACGCAACTTCGAAGTGGGCACCTCCACCATCACTGACACAAGGGAAGCACAAGCGCGTTATGACCTGGTCTTGGCACAAGAAATTGCCGCTGACAATGACTTGCGCATCAAACGCTTGGCACTGAACCAACTGGTTGGATTGAACAACATTGAGCCGAAGTCACTTTCAAACAAAGCCAAACTGTCTGGCCCGGAAGCACAAACATTGGAACAATGGGTGCAACAGTCTTCTGAATTAAATCCCAATGTCATTCAAAGCCGCGCCGCATTGGATATTGCAAAGTTAGAAACCAGCAAAGCGGAAGCAGGTCACAAGCCCACACTGGATTTGGTCGCTGGCTACACGCCAACCCGTTACAAAAATGGCAAAGGCATTAACTCTTCGCAAATTGACTCCAATACCAACAGTGTCACTTTGGCTTTCAACATGCCTTTGTTCGCAGGTTTTGCCACTCACAATCGCATCAAAGAAACAGTGGCCTTAGAAGAGAAAGCGCGCTCAGATTTGGACGCGGCCGAACGCAATGTTGCACAAGCCACACGCACTGCCTTCTTTGGCTTGCAATCAGGCTTGGGACAAGTCAACGCCCTGCAAGCTGCAGAGGCCTCAAGCCAAAGTGCTTTGGATGCCAACAAACTGGGCTATCAAGTGGGTGTTCGCATCAACATCGACGTGTTGAACAGCCAAAGCCAACTGTTCCAAACCAAACGCGATTTGGCCAAAGCGCGATACGACGTGCTGATGGGTCAACTCAAGTTGCGTCAAGCCGCGGGCAGCTTGAATGAAACAGACTTGGCGGCCATCAACGCCCTCTTGAATCCTTGATCAATTCCTAATTGATCCACTCACGTACGGCCAAGGCTGTGCGCTGAGTTGCACCGCCATGCTGGCTCGCAAACCAGGTGGCTTTTTCCGATTGCACCTTCAGCGCCTCTGTGTTCTGCGCTAGGGAATGCGCCCGCTCGATCGCCTCTCGCATCGTTGCCACACGGAATGCCGCACCGGCTTGTACTGCCGCTTGAGAAGCATCGGTAAAGTTAAAGGTGTGAGGCCCCATCACAATGGGGCAAGCGCAAGCCGCGGCCTCAATGAGATTTTGCCCCCCCAAGGGCTCAAAGCTTCCGCCCAGCAGCGCCACATCGGCCAAGCTGTAATACAGTGCCATCTCTCCTAAACTGTCGCCCAAGAAAATGGTGGGCATTGCCGTGTCTACTGGCGTCAACAAACCTTGGTCGCTTGCCCAAGAAGAACGCCTTGTTACCTTGAAACCTTGTTGCACAAAGAGTTGCTCAACCTCATCGACCCTCTGCGGATGACGAGGCACCACAAGCCATTGCGCCTGCAACGTCGGATGGTCGTGTCTGAAGTCTTGCCAAGACTCCAGCCACAATCGTTCTTCGCCTTCACGGGAACTGGCCAACATCAGCACTGGCATTGTCAAACGACCACGCCACGCCTTGCCCAACGTCATTTGCGCAAGATCAGGCGCTGCATCAAATTTCAAGTTACCCGTGACAGCGCTTACGTGCGCACCCAAAGTCTGTAGGCGATCTGCATCGTCTTTCGTTTGCGCCAGCACAGCACTCAAGCCCTTGTATGCAGGTTGCATTAAAGAGGACCAACGTAAAGCCTGGCGCATGGACTTGTCACTCATGCGAGCATTCACCAACACCAAAGGCACATTGAATTGCTTGGCACAGCGTACCCAATTAGGCCAAATTTCTGTTTCCAAAATGAGGCCAACATGCGGTTTGAATGCATTGAGAAATCGATTCACCACATCAGGTGAATCCCATGGCTGCCAAACTTGGACATCGCCGGGCTGAAGCAACTTCAGCCCTTCTTCTCGTCCCGTTGCTGTGCCATGGGTTAAGAGCAATTTCATGCCAGGAAAACTCTCGCGCAAGCCTTTCAACAAAATGCCTGCAGTTCGTGTTTCACCCAAAGACACTGCGTGCACCCACACCCACTTCGCTTGCGAGGCATTGGTGTAGAAGCCAAATCTCTCTGCCACAAATTGACCATACAGAGGTTCTGCTTTAGCTCTGCGGCGCAGTTTTCGACGCAACAAAGGCTTTACCCACTGCATCAGTGTGCTGTAAAACCAAAGGGACAATGCAGTTTTCACGAATGACGTTTCAAGATTTTCATTGGCGCTCAACTCGTCCTCAGCACGTGCTCAGTGCGCTGCACTTTTCAATTGAGCTTCTGGCTTTACTGTGCGCAGTAACGCCAGCATGTCATGCTCAATGCGGTCCAAGGCAGCTTGCGTATGCCCCTCAAATCGCAGTACCAACACGGGCGTCGTGTTAGAAGCACGGATCAAGCCAAAACCATCAGGCCAATCAACTCGCAAGCCATCAATGTCAGAAATCTCTGCAGGTGCGCTGAAATATTGTGACGCCACAGCCAGAAGCTGCGACGTAAGATGGTGCGGTTCGCCTTCCTGACATGCCACGTTGAGCTCTGGCGTACTGAAACTGGTGGGTAAGGCCTTGAGAACCACATTGGCATCTGGGCTGCGACTGACAATCTCCAACAAACGACAACCCGCGTAGGTACCATCGTCAAAACCATACCAGCGCTCTTTGAAAAAGATGTGGCCACTCATTTCTCCACCCAACGGTGCTTGCCCACCTGCGGCCTCAATTTCCTTCATCTTGGCTTTGATCAGTGAGTGCCCAGTCTTGTACATCAAAGGCGTACCGCCTGCGTCACGAATAGCCGGCGCCAAGCGCTGAGAGCATTTGACATCAAACAAAATGGTGCCTTGCGGCACGCGATTGAGTACGTCTGTCGCGAACAATTGCATCTGGCGATCGGGGTAAATGGTTTCACCGTCTTGCGTAACGATGCCCAATCGATCGCCATCGCCATCAAAAGCCAAACCCAATTCGGCACCACTGCTTTTCAAAGTCGCAATGAGGTCTTGGAGATTCTCTGGCTTGCTGGGGTCTGGATGGTGATTGGGAAAATTGCCATCGACTTCGCTGAACAATTCGATCACTTCGCAACCAATGGCGCGAAAAATATCAGGTGCACTGGCACCCGCAATGCCATTGCCAGAATCGACCACAATTTTCATGGGACGACTGAGCTGAATGCCGCTCACAATTCTCTGGATGTAAGCCGGCATGATGTCCAAAGTACGCACACTGCCTTTTTCTGCCAATACCCACGACTCGTCTTGAATGACTTGGCGCAAAGCTTGAATCTCATCGCCATAAATCGCCCGGCCACCCAACACCATTTTGAAACCATTGTCGTCTTTGGGGTTGTGACTGCCCGTCACTTGAATGCCGCTGTCGCAAACTGTGTGCGCAGCAAAGTAAAGCTGCGGTGTGGTGGTCAAGCCGACATCAAGCACTTGGACACCCACAGAAACCAAGCCTCGCATCAGCGCGCTGGCCAGCACCGGGCCACTCAAGCGGCCATCCCGGCCCACTGCCACTGTGTCACGTCCTTCTTTCAATGCCAGGGTGCCAAAGGCGCGACCCAAGCCTTCCGCCAATTCTTCATTCAAGGTACGTGGACAAGTGCCACGAATATCGTAGGCCTTGAAAATCGATGCTGTCACTTGCATAAAGTACAAACCCAAAGGTAGAACAAACAGACCCCCATTGTAGGTGGCCATGCCAGAAATCGGATAGGATCGAAAGATGCAATTTCACCCACAAACTTGCTTCAAACAGATCTCAAGCCCTTGGGGCTCAATGACGCTGTCTGCAAGCCCTGTTGGTCTTAATGGCGCGTGGTTTGAGGGCCAAAAATATCACCCAGATATTCGCCAATGGCGGGCTGAACCCAACCACACCACGCTGGCCAAAGCTGAAGCTCTGCTGAAGCAGTACTGGCATCAACAGTTGCCTCGCCAACAAGCTGCGCGGCTTTGGCTCAAAGGCGTGCAACTCGACCTGAATGGCGGTACAAATTTTCAACAAGCCGTATGGCAGGCTCTTCTGAGCATCCCAGACGGCGCCACTTGCAGCTATGGTGAAGTGGCAGCTGCCATTGGTAAACCCAGCGCCGTTCGTGCTGTAGGTACGGCCATCGGGCACAACCCCATCAGTATTTTGATACCTTGTCACCGTGTGTTGGGAGGCCAAGGCCAGTTAACCGGATATGCCGGCGGCTTGTGGCGCAAACAAGCACTGTTGGCACTGGAAGCCAAGAATCCATCATGAGTCACATCGCAGTAGAAAGCAGCGCCACAGACTGGCGCGTCGATTACGTTCTATTGGGGGCGCTGTGGGGCGCTTCGTTTTTGTTCATGCGAATGGGGGCTGCAGAGTTCGGTGCATTGCCTACCGCTTGGATGCGGGTTTGCATTGCCACCCTGATGCTATTTCCATTGATGCTTTGGCAAGGACACCTGCCAACCTTCAAAACCAAATGGCGACTTATTTTGGGTTTTGGCGTTTTTAATTCTGCATTGCCCTTTGCACTCTATGCTTTTGCAGTGATGCACATTTCAACGGGCTTGTCAGCCATCTTGAATGCGGCGGTCCCGTTGTTTGCAGCGGTGGTCGCATGGCTTTGGCTGGGCGACAAACTGAACCGTTGGCGCATCTTAGGTTTGATCATTGGCTTTGTGGGCGTTTCCTTGCTGGCCAACAATCAAACGCAGCACCACAGCGCCGCCAATCCAGACAGCAGCGCCTGGGGGCAATATGCGGCCATTGCTGCTTGTTTACTGGCCACACTTTGCTACGCCATTTCAGGCAGTTTCACCAAAAAATACATGCCCAATTTGCCACCGTTGGTATCTGCCACTGGCAGCCAATTAGGTGCCAGTTTGGCACTCACGTTGCCTGCCGTGTGGACCGCGCCTGAAGCCATGCCCAGCCTCAAAGCATGGTTGTCTTTGGGCATGCTGGGTATTGCATGCACAGGCACAGCCTATATTTTGTACTTTCGTTTAGTGAACCGCGCAGGTCCAGCCAAAGCCCTCACCGTCACCTTTTTAATTCCGGTGTTTGCTTTGGTTTATGGCGTGCTGTTCTTGGGTGAAACCGTCACCTTGAGCATGGTCATTTTGGGTGCGGTTGTGATTTTAGGCACAGCCATGTCCAGCGGTTTGTTCCCTAAAAAGTGACGCGCACGTAACTGACCACAACCGCCTTCTACATCCTGACCTGCCGAATTTCTCAACTTGGTCAAAATACCGCGCCGGTGCAAACTGCGTGCAATTTCTGCCGCACGCTCCCATGAAGGACGCTTAAAAGGCAAGTCATCAATGGCGTTGTAGGGAATCATGTTCATCAAGGCATATTTGCCTTTGAGCAAACGAACAATGCCCTCCAACTCCTCCTCTGAATCGTTCACACCTTCTAACAAGGTCCATTGGTATTGAATGGGATAGCCCGTTTGTCGCGCATATATTTCTGCGGCTTCCACCAATTCTTCTGGTGACATTTTGGGTGCGCGCGGGAGCAACTGCGCACGCAAATCAGCGCGTGTGGTGTGCAAAGACACTGCCAATGCAGGCTTGACCAAACCAGTTGGCAAGCGCTCAAATACCCGCGGATCACCCACAGTTGAAAACACCAAAGACTTGTGAGCAATGTTGCCAACGGTGCCTAGCACGTCAATGGCTTCCATCACATTGTCTAAGTTGTGCGCTGGTTCACCCATGCCCATGAACACCACCTTCTTCACAGGTCGGTGCAACCGTGCAAAGGCAACTTGCGCCACGATTTCGGCGCTGCCAACTTGCCTGATCAAGCCCTCTCGCCCGGTCATGCAAAACACACAACCCACGGCACAACCCACTTGAGATGAAACGCACAAACCATCTCGCGGCAAGCCAACGGTTTCGACTGTTTGACCATCTTGCAAGGCCAGAAGCCACCTGACCGAGCCGTCTTCAGCGGGATGTGCCGATTGCAAACGCAGCAAGCCATTCAGTTCATTCGTCAAGTAGGGCAAGTCATCCCGCAAGGCGGTCGGCATGAAACTCTCTAACGGCCGTCGACCGCTGTTTTGTGGTTTGGCCTGCGCCCACAAACGCAAAATGCGCTGCTCATGTGCAGGACGTGCACCCAATCGACGCAAGCGATCTCGAATGAATTGAATTTGTGAAATCGTCATGTCAGTGCAGAGGCACGCGTGCAGCCATGCAAAATAAAAAATTTGAGGCGCATCAGTCAGACAAGAAATTCAGCAGTTTGTGCGGCGCATCAATTTGCGCGTGCGCTTGCCAGCTTTGGACGTCAGTTTGACTTCCTAAATAACCATAGGTTGCAGCCACAGTTTTCATGGCTGCAGCATGTCCGGCTACAATGTCACGCTCATCATCGCCTACATAAACACAACGCGCTGGATCAATGTTCAAGCGCTTTGCGGCCTCTAGCAATGGCGCCGGGTGCGGCTTGGCATGGGGCGTGGTATCACCACTGATAACCACAGATGCGGATGCAAACAATGGCATGCCTTGCGTGAGGGGTTCTGTGAATCGTTTGGACTTGTTGGTAACAACGCCCCAAGGCAATTGTCGTGCAACCAAAGTTTCAATCAACGCAGCCACGCCATCAAAAGCGAAGGTTCGCTCTGTCATGCAGGCCTCGTAGTTTTGAAAGAATTCTTCTTTCATCGCATCGTATTCGGGATGCTCTGGCGTATGGCCAAACGCCAAGCCAATCATGCCACGCGCACCAGCGCCGGCCATGGGCCTGTAATAAGACAAAGGCAAGGAAGACAAGCCACGTGCGATGCGCATTTTGTCGACAGCAGCGCCTAAGTCCGGCGCACTGTCGATGAGGGTGCCGTCTAAATCAAACAGCACTGCTTGGACATTTTCGAACTTCATGTTGGCTTTTTTCTCACACTGCATTTTCAAATGGCTTTTGTGTGGCCATCAAATAATTCACATCGGTGTCTTTTCCCAATGCATAGACTTGTGTGAAAGGGTTGTAAGTCATGCCCTTCATTTGCAGAACATCCAAACCATAGGCGCGCGCCCAGTCTGCCAATTCACTGGGCTTGATCATCCGGGCATATTCGTGCGTGCCCTTGGGCAATAAGTTCAAGACATATTCGGCACCGATGACCGCAAACAAGAACGATTTTGGATTGCGGTTCAGGGTCGAAAAGAAGACCCAACCGCCTGGCTTGACCAATTTGGCACAGGCCTGAACCACCGAAGCCGGATCGGGCACGTGTTCCAGCATTTCCATGCAAGTGACCACATCAAATTGGCCGGCTTGCTCTAGCGCCAGATCTTCAGCGCTGATTTCTCTGTACTGCACACCTTGTGTGCCAGCCTCTAAGGCATGCAACTGCGCAACTTTCAAGGACTTCACCGCCAGATCTGCCCCCAACACTTGCGCACCTTGCCTGGCCATGGCGTCGGACAAAATGCCGCCACCGCAACCAATGTCCACCACCTTCTTGCCCGCCAGTGGCGCCAAGCCTTGAATCCAATTCAAACGCAAGGGGTTGATTTGGTGCAACGGGCGAAATTCGCTTTCGGTGTCCCACCACCGATGGGCGAGTTCTGAGAATTTGGCCAACTCTGCAGGATCTACATTGGCGCTAGAAAATTTTGAAGAATGGGGTGTGCTCATAGACAGCATTGTCTCCGAAAGTAAAAAAGCCTCCCGAAGGAGGCTTTCTTGGATCAAGCCAAAGGCTGATCAGTTGGGGCGTGTACCCACAACTTCGATTTCCACGCGGCGGTTTTTAGTACGGCCAGCAGCTGTTTTGTTGTCAGCAACGGGTTGCTTTTCGCCCTTGCCTTCTGTGTAAACGCGGTTTTTCTCGATGCCTTTGGTCACCAAGTAAGCCTTAACAGCATCAGCACGCTTGACAGACAACTTTTGGTTGTAAGCGTCAGTACCCACAGAGTCAGTGTGACCCACAGCAATGATCACTTCCAAGTTGATGGCCTTGACTTTGCCAGCCAAGTCGTCCAATTTGGCCTTGCCTTCAGCTTTCAAGACTGATTTGTCAAAGTCAAAGAAAGTGTCAGCAGCGTATGTCACTTTGGTGGCGGCAGCTGGAGCGGGAGCAGGAGCGGCAGGCTTAGCAGCAGGTGCTGGGGCAGCCTTGGGTGCTGGTGCTGGTGCAGCTTTAGGAGCAGCAATGGCACCGTCGCAACCGGCAACAGCCGTAGCAGGTGTCCAGTTGGCATCGCGCCAGCAGTATTCGGCTGTGCCGTTTTTCCAGGCGAATTCGCCTGTGCCGTTGCGCCAGTTGTCTACGGATTGTGCACTTGCAACGCTTGCCAAGGCAGCTGAAGCCAACACCATTGCCACTTTGTTGAATTTTTTCATGGTTCTCCTCATGGGATTAATACCGCAGACATCCTGCGAGAAAAGAGACGATTTGAATGACCATCACTCAAAACGTTGAAATGATTGTGCCATAGCTCTGAGGCAATTCCCCAATTTGGGGAAAAGCCCTTGCAAGCGATCTTATCAATCTGAGCAATGTGTTGCAAATCAACGACACTCTTTGGACCTAAAATGGCAGTCTTTCACCCAGTGCGCCTGACCCCTCATGACCCAGTTTGCTAAAGAAACCCTTCCCATCAGTCTAGAAGAGGAAATGCGCCGCAGCTACCTCGACTACGCCATGAGCGTGATTGTGGGACGCGCCCTGCCCGATGCCCGTGATGGCCTCAAACCGGTGCACCGACGCGTGTTGTTTGCCATGCACGAGCTGAACAACGACTGGAATCGCGCCTACAAAAAATCTGCCCGTATTGTGGGTGACGTGATTGGTAAATACCACCCGCACGGCGACCAATCTGTCTATGACACCATCGTGCGCATGGCGCAAGATTTCTCCATGCGCCACATGCTGGTGGATGGCCAAGGCAACTTCGGTTCTGTGGACGGCGACAACGCCGCCGCCATGCGATACACCGAAATTCGTTTGGCCAAGATTGCGCACGAAATGTTGGCCGACATCGACAAAGAAACCGTCGACTTTGGCCCCAACTACGACGGCTCTGAAAAAGAACCTTTGGTCTTGCCCAGCCGCATACCTAACCTGTTAGTGAACGGCTCTGGCGGTATTGCGGTCGGTATGGCGACCAACATTCCACCGCACAATTTGAACGAAGTGGTTGACGCTTGCTTGCACATGCTGCGCAACCCCGAAGCCACCATCGACGAGTTGATGGAAATCATTCCTGCACCCGACTTCCCGACTGCCGGCATTATTTACGGCATCAGCGGCGTGAAAGAAGGCTACCGTACAGGTCGCGGCCGTGTGGTGATGCGCGCCAAGTGCCACTTTGAAGACATCGACAAAGGCCAGCGCCAGTCCATCATCGTGGACGAGCTGCCCTACCAAGTGAACAAAAAGACCTTGCAAGAACGCATGGCCGAATTGGTTCACGAGAAAAAGATCGAAGGCATCAGCCACATCCAAGACGAGTCTGACAAGTCAGGCATGCGCTTGGTGATCGAGCTCAAGCGCGGTGAAGTGCCAGAAGTGGTATTGAACAATCTGTACAAACAGACCCAATTGCAAGACACCTTCGGCATCAACATGGTGGCCCTGATTGACGGCCAGCCCAAGTTGTGCAACTTGAAAGACCTGATCAGCGTGTTCTTGCAACACCGCCGCGAAGTGGTCACACGCCGCACCGTGTTCACATTGCGCAAGGCGCGCGAACGCGGTCACGTGCTCGAAGGTTTGGCCGTTGCCTTGGCCAACATCGACGAGTTCATTGCGATCATTCGCAATGCACCCACACCGCCTGTGGCCAAAGCCGAATTGATGACCCGTCGCTGGGACAGCAAGTTGGTGCGCGAGATGCTCACACGCACCCGCGCCGATGGTGGCGCCGTGAATGCCGACGACTACCGCCCCGATGGTTTGGAAAAAGAATTTGGCATGGGTGGCGACGGCTTGTACCGCCTGAGCGACACGCAAGCCCAAGAAATTTTGCAAATGCGTTTGCAACGCTTGACCGGTCTGGAACAAGACAAGATTGTGGTTGAGTACAAAGAAGTGATGTCTGAAATTGAAGACTTGCTCGACATCTTGGCAAAGCCAGAACGTGTGTCCACCATCATTGGCGAAGAGCTGGGCGAGTTGCGTCAAGAGTTTGGTCAAACCAAAATCGGCGCACGTCGCAGCCACATTGAAAACAACGCGCAAGATCTGGCCACCGAAGACCTGATCACCCCCACCGACATGGTGGTGACTTTGTCACACAGCGGCTACATCAAGAGCCAACCTTTGTCTGAATACCGGGCGCAAAAACGTGGCGGTCGCGGCAAACAAGCCACGGCCACCAAAGAGGACGACTGGATTGACCAACTCTTCATCGCCAATACGCACGATTACATCTTGTGCTTCTCCAACCGCGGCCGCTTGTACTGGCTCAAAGTGTGGGAAGTACCTGCAGGTTCACGTGGCTCACGCGGTCGCCCCATCGTCAACATGTTCCCCTTGCAAGAAGGCGAAAAGATCAATGTGGTCTTGCCTTTGACTGGTGACATGCGCAGCTTCCCTGCCGACCATTACGTGTTCATGGGCACGTCCATGGGCACTGTGAAGAAAACATCTTTGGATGAATTCAGCAACCCTCGCAAGGCCGGCATCATTGCAGTCGATTTGGACGAAGGCGACTTCTTGATTGGCGCCGCACTCACCGACGGCAAGCACGACGTGATGTTGTTCAGCGACGGCGGCAAAGCCGTTCGTTTTGATGAAAACGATGTGCGCCCCATGGGCCGCAATGCACGCGGTGTGCGCGGCATGATGCTCGACGAAACACAAAGCGTGATTGCCATGTTGGTGGCCGAGGACGAACAGCAAAGCGTTTTGACCGCCACCGAAAATGGTTATGGCAAACGCACCTCCATCGTGGAATACACGCGCCATGGTCGCGGCACCAAGGGCATGATCGCCATCCAGCAATCTGAGCGCAATGGCAAGGTTGTGGCGGCCACATTGGTGCGCGCAGAGGATGAGATCATGTTGATCACTGACACTGGCGTCTTGGTTCGCACACGCGTCTCCGAAATTCGCGAATTGGGTCGCGCCACACAAGGCGTGACTTTGATCGGTTTGGACGACGGTGCCAAATTGTCTGGCTTGCAGCGCATTGTGGAAAACGATGCCAACATGCAAGACGAAACAGGCGATGGCGCCACCGACGGAGAAGGCGGCGAAGCTGCAAGTGGCACAGACGAAAGCGGATCAGCTGAATGACAAGGCCCTATAACTTTTCTGCCGGCCCTGCCGCCATCCCCGATGCCGTCTTAATTCAAGCCGCCAGCGAAATGCTGGACTGGCATGGCAGCGGCATGGGCGTGATGGAAATGA
>CALEYZ010000195.1 GCA_937928195.1 uncultured Limnohabitans sp. | reverse complement strand
GGTTTTATAACTTGCGCAAGCGGTTTGGAATCAACTGCTGCGTGCGATCTTGGCCAGATCATTCCCCAGATGGGGTTTAACTTGGCAAAGCCTCGGGATTATAACCATAGGCAAGCGGCCCAATCCAGCCTTCCTCGACACAACTGGGTATAAAAACAGCCAGTTGCCTGCAATTTCGGCCCAAAATGGCGACTTATGGACAAAATCAGAATCGACAAATGGCTTTGGGCGGCGCGCTTTTACAAGACGCGGTCTTTGGCCACCGATGAAATTGGCAAGGGCCGGGTCGAAGTGAACGGTCAAACGGCCAAAGCTTCGCGTGAGGTGAAAGTCGGCGACACGGTCAGCACCCGCCAAGGCGACATCACCCGCACCCTCCTGGTTTTAGCCCTGAGCGACCAAAGGGGCCCAGCCCCCGTTGCGCAGGCGCTGTATGAAGAGACCCCAGACAGCATCGCTTTGCGAGAAAAAACCAGCCTCCAGAGGCGTCTCGCCAGAGAGCCTGCCTTGAGCATTGAGCAGGGCCGACCCACCAAGCGCAACCGACGTGAGCTGGAAAAAGCCAAAGGCGTGGGCTGGAATGATCGTTGGAGCGCCTCGGTCGATTTTGAATAAGCCCGCGAGACCCAGACAACCGGTGACGCCTAAGTGCCAGTTTGAAGGGCTTGCAGGGGTTTTCACCCTTCCCCAGCCGCAACCTCCCACCCTACAGTCGGGTCACTGTCTAACCTGTAGGAGACCCTCGATGATGTTTTCTGGCACCGCTTTGCCAAGCACGCGCCGACTCGGCCTGCGCATTTTGTCCGCTTTGAGCTTGGTGGCACCCCTGGGCTTGTGCCTGTTGAGCAGCACCTCCGCGTCTGCCCAAGCCTATCCCAACCGCCCCATCCGCTTGGTGGTAACGTTCCCTACCGGTGGCGCTCCCGACATCCTAGCGCGTCTGTTCAGCGAAAAATCTCAGCTGGGCCAACCCGTGGTGATCGACAACAAACCTGGCGCAGGCGGCAACATTGGCAGTGACATCGTGGCCAAGTCCCCCAACGACGGCTACACCATCGTCATGGGCACTGTGGGCACGCACTCCATCAACGGCTCACTGTACGAGAAGATGCCCTATGACATGGTGAAGAACTTTTCACCCATTTCCCTCATCGCCTCCGCCCCCAACTTGCTGGTGGTGAACAACGACTTGCCCGTCAAAAACGTCAACGAGTTGATTGCCTACATGAAAGCCAACCCCAACAAGTTGTCCTTTGGCTCCCCAGGCATTGGCACCTCAGTTCATATGTCGGGTGAATTGTTCAAATCCATGACGGGCACCAGCATGACGCACGTACCCTACAAGGGACGTCAATTCTTCCTGCCGGACTTACTGGGTGGCAGCATTCAACTGGTGTTTGACAACATGCCCTCTGCCCTGCCCATGGCAAAAGAAGGCAAGATTCGCGCACTGGCGCAAACCACAGCCAAGCGCTCACCGGCTGCGCCCGATGTGCCCACAGTTGCAGAGTCTCTGCCTGGTTTTGAAGCCACCACCTGGTTTGCCATGTTCGCGCCAGCCAACACCCCCAAACCCATCATCGACAAACTCAATGCCGAAGTGGTGCGCATTTTCAAGCTGCCCGATGTGGCCGAGCGTTTGAAAACTTTGGGGCTCGATCCTGTGCTGTCGTCGGCTGAAGAACTTGGCAAATACCAAGCCAGTGAAATCGTCAAGTGGACCAAAGTGGTGAAAGAATCTGGCGCCAAAGCAGAATGATCTGACGCACACACTTGAACTGATTGAACCTCTCGTTTTTATTTCCTGTATTTTTTGGAATTTCACATGACCTTTGAATTGAATCGCCGTGACGTCCTGCAAGCCGGCTTGGCAGGCGCTGTCAGCATTGCCATGCCTGCCATGGCACAAAGCAACTTCCCATCCAAACCCATCAAACTGATTTGCCCATGGCCAGCGGGCGGCTCCACCGACGGCGTGATGCGTTCCTTGGCCGAAAGTGCCACACGCATTTTGGGCAGCCCCGTGGTGATTGAAAACAAAGCAGGCGCCAGCGGCATGTTAGGCCCCAATGAATTGGTCAATGCCAAACCCGACGGCTACACCCTGTCGCAATTGACCATTGGTGTTTTGCGTTTGCCGCACATGCAAAAAATGCAATTCAACCCCATGCAAGATTTCACCTACATTGCCTGCCTCACGGGTTACACCTTTGGCATTGTGGTGCGTTCAGACTCCCCCATCAAGTCCATCAAAGATTTGGTGGAGTACGCCAAAGCCAACCCCGGCAAATTCACATTTGGCTCAACTGGCAATGGCACCACACCACATTTGGCTGTGGAAGAGTTTGCAATGAAAGCAGGCATCCAACTGCAACACGTACCTTTCAAGGGCAGCGCAGATGGCATGGCCTCCGTTTTGGGCGGCCACATCATGGCGCACAGCGATGCAACGGGCTGGGCGCCGCACGTCGATGCCGGCACTTGCCGTTTGCTTGCCACTTACGGCAGCAAACGCACCAAGCGGTGGCCCAATGTGCCCACGCTCAATGAATTGGGGTATGACACGGTGTCTGATTCACCCTTTGGCATTGGCGGACCTAAAGGCATGGACCCAGCCATCACACGAAAGCTGCAAGATGCGTTCAAGAAAACTTTGGAAGACCCACAAGTGTTGGCCACTTTTGAAAAGTTTGACCAATCGGTGATTTACATGAACACCGAGGAGTACACCAAGTTTGCGCGTGACAACTACCAAAAAGAAAAAGTCATCATTGAAAAACTCGGACTGGCCAAGCAGGCCTGAGCAAGCACAACAGATGTTGCAACAAAAAAAGCCCAGTCTTCACTGGGCTTTTTTCATGCACAAGTTGTTGGCATCAAGACGCTGGACGGTTCATTTTGCAACTGCTGGGCAAGGCCACTTCAGTCGCTTTGAATTGCCGCACTGTTTTAAAACCATAGCCAGAACCTTCAACATCAAAAGGCACGTCGAGTCCACCCTGCTTGGCCATCACCCCTACCACCAAGGGTTGTTGAAATTGATGGTCTTGCGCGCGCATCTGGCCACGCTGACCGCCCATGCTGACATCGGCTTTTTCAAGTTGCAAGGCCACAGCCAATGGCTCTGAGGTGTCCGCCTTTTCAATCGACTGCACCAAGGCTTCCACCATCAACTGCATGCGCAAGTGCACATAATCTTCGGAAGGTTTGTCAAAGCGTTGTTTGAAGGCTTGGTAAAACTTCACACTGTCTGCACCGGCCACATTGGGCATCCATTCGGCCACGGCCAACACCTTGCCAACACCTGCATCGCCCATGGCAGCGGGTGCGCCCAAGGCATTGCCATAAAAAGTGTAAAACTTGCCTTCGAATCCAACGTCCTTGGCCGCCTTCACCAGCAGGGTCAAATCATTGCCCCAGTTGCCCGTGATCACGGCTTGTGCGCCCGACGCTTTGATTTTGGACGCGTAAGGCAAAAAGTCTTTCACACGTCCCATGGGATGTAGCTCTTCACCCACCACCTGAATGTCAGGGCGCAAGTTTGTGAGCTGCTGCTTGGCTTCACGCAAGACGGCCTGACCGAAGCTGTAGTCTTGGCCCATCAGGTAAACCGACTTCAGTTTGGCGTCTTGTTTCAGAACCTGCATCAAGGCCGTCATGCGCATGTCGGCATGCGCATCAAATCGGAAGTGCCAAAAATTGCATTTGTCTTGCGTGAGTGCCGGATCCACCGCCGAGTAGTTGAGAAACAGCACACGCTTTTGCAATTCACGTTCATTGTGTTTTTGAATGGCGTCAATCAAGACGGCGGCATTGGCCGACGAATTGCCTTGAAACACATACTGCGCACCCGCATCGATGGCCGCACGCAACGCAGTCAATGCCTCTTCGTTCTGGCCTTTGCTGTCGTACTTATTCAGCACCAACAAACGCTTGCCTTCGGTTGTCGAGACACCGCCGCGCGCATTGACGCGCTCGACGGCCCACACCAAGTTGCGCAGCACGGCTTCACCAGTGTTGGCAAAAGAACCACTCATGCCCTCGATCATGGCCAATTGAATTGGCGGTTTCTGCGCGTGCGCCGTCAAACAAACACCCAGCGCAAACCATGCAAGCCCGCGCTTCAAAGTTGGAAGCAAATGAATCACCAGAAAATCCTTGAAAAAATTAAAGGCGCGGGGCAAGAATCTGCGACAAAGGCCACCGCGGTTTGACATCAAAGCTGTAATCAAATTGCGGGGCTTGTTGCCCCGACTGAACGCGCATGGCGGCCGCCATGGCAATCATGGCACCGTTGTCGGTGCACAAGTGAAGCTCCGGGTAATGCACACGCACGCCAGCCTTGTCGCAGGCTTGGTTCAGCTGAAGTCGCAAAGAACGATTGGCGCCAACGCCACCTGCCACCACCAAACGCCGCATGCCGGTTGACTTGAGCGCCGCCATCGACTTCTTCAACAAAACTTCCACAATGGCCGCTTCTGTCGAAGCCGCCAAATCGGCTTTGTGCGTGGTGTTGGCATCGTGCAAACTGGCGCCCAATTTGTTGGCCTGCGTCAGAACCGAAGTTTTCAGACCGGCAAAAGAAAAATCAAAATCGCCACTGTGCAGCAAAGGCCTTGGCAATTTGAAGGCCTGTGGATTGCCAGCTTCAGCACATTTGGACAATGCCGGTCCGCCCGGGTAGCCCAGCCCCATCAGCTTGGCGGATTTGTCGAAAGCCTCGCCGGCTGCATCGTCCACGGTTTCGCCCAAAATTTCGTAGGAGCCTACAGACTCAACACGCATCAGCTGCGTGTGACCACCCGAGACCAACAAAGCCACAAACGGAAACTCAGGGGGATCGTCACTTAAAAAAGGCGACAGCAGATGACCTTCTAGATGGTGCACACCCAACACGGGTTTGTTCAACGCAGCACCCAAGGCACAGCCCACACCCGCCCCCACCAACAAGGCCCCCGCCAAGCCGGGGCCTCGCGTGTAAGCCACCACATCCACTTGGTCTAAGTCAATGTTGGCCTTCTTTAAAACTTCGCGCGTGAGTGGAATCACCCGCTTGATGTGGTCACGGCTGGCCAACTCAGGCACCACCCCACCATAGGCTTGGTGCATGTCAATTTGACTGAACAGCGCATGCGACAACAGGCGTGGCGCACCGGCGGCTTGTGTCTCCACCAAAGCCACACCGGTTTCATCGCAAGAAGACTCAATTCCGAGAAAAAGCATAGGCTCCGAGTTTATGCGATGCCTTCATTGGCCATATAGCGCCAAGTTATCTAAGCTTTGCGACAATAAGGCCATGGGCATTGGTCACTACATCAAAGAAATCGGTCGCGGCAAAGATGGCGCGCGGGCACTCACGCGTGAGCAAGCCGCAGATTTGCTGGGTCAAATTCTGGACCAACAAGTGACTGATTTGGAAATCGGCGCGTTTTGTTTGGCCATGCGCATCAAAGGCGAAACCCCTGTCGAAATGGCTGGTTTTTTGGATGCCGTTCACAGCCGACTGCATCACTTGGCATTGCCTCAAGCTGCGAACGCACCCGCCACCGTGGTCATCCCCTGTTACAACGGCGCGCGAAAGCTGCCGGCGCTGGCACCCTTGCTTGCGTTGTTATTGGTTCAAGCGGGTGTCCGCGTTTGTTTGCATGGCACGCCGACCGAGTCAGGCCGTGTCAGCTCTTTTGAAGTGTTGGCAGCGTTGGGACACTTGCCCAACCCAGATCCCAGCAACAACACCGAGGCCCTTCAACTGCTGCGCACTGAAACACTGCACAAGGGTTTGAAAACCCTCTTGGAGGTGCGCCGTGTGGTCGGCTTGCGCAATCCCGCTCACAGCTTGGTCAAGTTAATGAACCCATGCGCTGGCCCTGCGTTGCGCATCGCCAGCTACACACATCCTGAGTACGCCGTGTCGATGGCAGAAACCTTCAAGCTCACTCAGGCTTCAGCGTTTTTACTGCGGGGCACAGAAGGTGAGCCCGTGGCAGATCCAAGACGAACACCGCAAATGGAATTCTTCAACAGCGGAATCTCTCAAATTGTTCAAACGGCGCAAGCAGGCTCGCTGGTGTCTGTCCCCGATTTACCCACCACAGATGCTTCCGCCACGGCACACTACATTCAGGCGGTCTTGAATCAACAACTGCCCGTTCCCACGCCCATTCGTTTGCAAGTGGACCACATCTTGCAAGCCTTGAAATCGCTATGACCACCTCGCCCCACGTCACTTCGCTTCGCCCGATGGGCACTTGCACCTTGGTTGGCGCTGGCCCTGGCGACCCTGAGTTGCTGACACTCAAAGCCGTTAAAGCCATTCAAGCGGCCACCGTGTTGTTGGTGGACGATTTGGTCAACGAAGCCGTCTTGACGCACGCCTCGCCCCAAGCGCGCATCGTCTATGTGGGCAAACGCGGTGGCTGCAAAAGCACACCGCAAGCCTTCATCGAAAAACTCATGGTCAATGCCGTTCACGAAGGTGAAACCGTGGTCCGACTCAAAGGCGGTGACCCCTTTATTTTTGGTCGCGGCGGTGAAGAAGTTGAGCACCTCAGGCAAGTTGGCATTGTCGTGACGGTCATCAACGGCATCACCTCCGGCCTTGCCGCCATCTCCAGCCTGGGCGCACCGCTCACACACCGAGAGCATGCCCATGGGGTGGTATTTGTCACAGGCCATGCAAAGCCCGGCGACCACGGCACCGACTGGCGCCAACTGGCGGCCACCGCACGCGATGCCAAACTCACACTGGTGATTTACATGGGCGTCAGTGGCGCCGAACACATTCAAGCGGCGTTGCTGACCGGGCTGCCCGCAAGCACACCGGTGGCCATCATTGAGAACGCGTCCTTGCCGCACCAACGCCAAGCACTCACAGACCTCGGCCACCTCACCTTGACCTTGCAGGAGACAGGCTTGAAAAGCCCCAGCATCTTGGTGGTGGGTGATGTGGTGCAAGCCTGCGCTCAAATTTTCCAAACGAATCAAAATCAACAAACTGCCCCTACACTCCCACTGCATGCAAACATGTGATGTGGTGATCGTGGGTGCCGGAGCTGCCGGTCTTTTTTGTGCTGGCGTGGCTGGGCAATTGGGCCTGTCCGTCTTGCTGGTGGACCACAGTCCCAAAGTGGCCGAGAAGATTCGAATATCAGGGGGCGGCCGGTGCAACTTCACCAACCGGCTCATCGACCCCAGCGCACCGCACAAACATTTTTTAAGCGAGAACCCGCACTTTTGTCGAAGTGCTTTGTCACGCTACACCGCGCAAGACTTCATTGCATTGATGCAGTCCCATGACATTCCCTTTCATGAAAAGCACAAAGGTCAATTGTTTTGCGATCGGTCAGCAGACGACCTGATTCAAATGCTTTTGAAAGAATGCGACAAAGGCGGCGTGCAGCGCAAGCACGGGTGTGGCGTGAAAGCCATTGCGCACACAGACACAGGCTACCAAGTGCAAACAGACCAGGGCGAGGTTCACGCCCGTGCGGTCGTGATTGCCACGGGGGGGTTGTCCATTCCGCAAATTGGTGCCACCGACTTTGGGTACCGCATCGCAGAACAATTTGGTTTGCGTTTGGTGGCCAGAAGACCCGGCCTCGTGCCGCTCACTTTCGACGGCGCCGAGTGGGCACCCTACGCAGGCTTGGCCGGTTTGTCATTGCCCGTCAGCATCGAAACAGGCGTCAAAAAAAACCGCATGAGCTTTGATGAAGACTTGCTTTTCACACACCGGGGTCTGTCGGGCCCTGCTGTTTTGCAAATTTCCAGCTACTGGCGCGAAGGCCAAGCCCTGCATCTGAACCTCGCGCCCCAAGAAGACATTGAAGGCGCTTTGCTGCAGGCCAAAGTCAGGTCCAAAAAACTCATTGCCAATGAGCTGGGCGCATGGGTTCCGCACCGCTTGGCGGACGCTTGGGTCGCCCAAGATCCGCAGTGGCAACGCCCCGTGGCCGAGGCCAGCGACAAAGCCTTGGTGCAATTGGCCCAGAAACTCAGCCACTGGCCACTCACCCCCAATGGCAGTGAAGGCTACAAAAAGGCTGAGGTCACCCTGGGCGGCGTTGACACCCGCGACTTGTCGTCCCAAACCATGGAATCCAAGCAACCTGGCCTGTATTTCATAGGGGAAGTGGTGGACGTGACGGGCTGGCTGGGCGGCTACAACTTCCAATGGGCGTGGGCCAGCGCCTTTGCCTGCGCCCAGGCGCTGAAACAAAAACAAGAAATTGCCCCTTCATGAGCTTCAAACAGCCCAAAACTTAGGGCTATAATCTCAGGCTTTGCTGGCAATCCTCCGTCTGCCAAATACTAGTTCGTGACGGGGAACCCGCCGAAACTGCTTGTAAGGGCTCGATCTTCCCTCTCAATGTCAGTCGGCATAATTTGGAAACATTGAAATCCATGACCACCATTCGCGTGAAAGAAAACGAGCCGTTTGACGTAGCACTTCGCCGCTTCAAGCGCACCATTGAAAAACTCGGTCTGTTGACCGACTTGCGTGCCCGTGAGTTTTATGAAAAACCCACCACAGAACGTAAGCGCAAAAAAGCGGCCGCTGTGAAGCGCCACTACAAGCGCGTGCGCAGCATGCAATTGCCCAAGAAGCTGTACTAAGTACTTTGCTTCATTCAAAGCTTTTCACCAAGCTTTGAAATCGCGAAGCCCTCATGTCTCATGAGGCGCTAAGCAAGCCCGCTGGAGGACGCTCAAGCGGGTTTTTTTTTAAGTACGCCAGCGCTGCCAGCGCCTCACTTTCCAGGAGTCACCATGAGCCTCAAAGACCAAATCACAGAAGACATGAAAACCGCCATGCGCGCCAAAGACACGGCACGTTTGGGCACCATTCGTTTGTTGTTGTCCGCCATGAAGCAAAAAGAAGTGGACGAGCGTGTGGTGTTGGACGACGCTGCGGTGGTGGCCATCGTCGACAAGTTGGTCAAGCAGCGCAAAGACTCCATTGCAGCGTTTGAGCAAGCTGCTCGCCAAGATTTGGTAGACATTGAGCAAGCCGAGATGGTGGTGTTGCAAGCCTACTTGCCAGCCCGCATGTCAGCAGAAGAAGTGACTGCTGCCGTTCAAGCCATCGTGGCCTCTTTGGGCGCCAAAGGACCAGGCGACATGGGCAAAGTGATGGGCGCCGTCAAAACCCAGCTGGCCGGCAAAGCCGACATGGGCCAAGTCTCCGCCGCCGTCAAAGCCGCCCTCGCCGGTTAAACCTTCGAGCCCATGATCATGGCGCTGCCGATCACGGTCATGGCGCCGCCCCACCAGGCACCTGCGGCAGGTTGTCTGCGATAGACCGCCCAAAGCAGCGGCAGCAACAGAACAGGTGCTATGGACGAGAAGATGGCCACCAAATTGGCCTGTCCTGTCTTCAAGGCCTGCAAAATCAAGGTCATGCCAATGACCATGGACACGGTGGCACTCAAGGCTGTGTTCAACAAGTTTTTCCAGCTGAGGGGGTTTTGTAATTTGGACAAACCCACGCCAGCCCAAAGCAACAAAAGATGCGCCGTGAAACTGGCCGTGGCACGAACGGCCGATGCAGACACCGCGTCTATCCCTGTGCTCATCAAGGGCTTGATCATGAGAGTGGCCACCGCTTGGCCCACCGCGGCCAAAAGGCCCATGGCCACGCCCACCCACAAAGTCCCTCGCGTGTTTTCCCACCGATGGGTTTCATCGTCTCGGCGGCCCCACACAATGGCCACCATCACGCCCGATACCAAGACGCCACTGCCCATCAGCGTCATACCCCACAAGGTTTCACCTAGGAACAACCACGCCAGCAAAGCTGAAAAAAGTGCGTGCGTTGCAAACAAAACACCCGAACGCCTTGGCCCCAATCGGTTCATGCACACGAACAAAGCTGTGTCACCTACCAAGATACCAATCCAGCTGGACACCGACAACCATGCCACGCTTTCCCATGTGAGCTCTGGCCAGCGACCAACATACAGTGCGGCGCCCCAAAGCAAAATCATGGCGAAAAACAAACGCCACCGTGTGAAGGCAAATGCGCCCATTTCAGTCGATGCACTGGCCGAGAACAAAGCACCCACAGCCCAACAGCCAGAGGCCATGGCCGCCAACATTTCAGGCGCCAACATCAGCTGCCCGCAACTTTCATGCGATTGATCAACACAGAGCCAATGGTTTTGGCACCATAGTTGTAGACATCCGACCCCACCGCTTCAATGCCCTTGAACATGGTTTTCAAATTGCCCGCGATGGTGATTTCATGCACAGGAAAAGCAATCTCGCCGTTCTCCACCCAGAAGCCGGAAGCACCGCGTGAATAGTCACCTGTGACATAGTTCACGCCCTGCCCCATCAACTCAATCACAAACAAACCTGTGCCCAGTTTTTGGAGCATGGCCTTCAGATCATCGGTCGATCGGGTCAGCTTAGACGACAGCACCAAATTGTGAGAACCACCGGCGTTGCCCGTGGTTTTCATGCCCAATTTGCGCGCCGAATAGCTGCTCAAAAAGTAGCCCTCAACACGTCCACCTGACACCACCTTGCGCTTCAAGCCTCGCACACCTTCATCGTCGAAGGGTGAACTGCCTTTGCCGCGCAACACGTGCGGGTCTTCCAAAATGTCGATGTGCTTGGGAAACACTTGTTTGCCCATCGAGTCAACCAAGAAGCTGGTCTTGCGGTACAAAGAGCCGCCACTGACGGCCTGCACAAAGCCACCCAGCAAGCCTGCAGCAATGGGCGACTCAAACAAGACCGGGCACTCTGTGGTGGGAATTTTTCGACTGCCCAGGCGACTGAGCGCGCGCTCTGCGGCATATCGCCCCACAGCCTCTGGCGAGGCCATTTGATCAGCTGCACGCATCGATGTGAACCATGCATCGCGCTGCATTTCTGCATTTTTACCGGGCAAGGATGCAATGGGCGCCACCGACATGCTGTGGCGTGAACTGGCATAACCGCCTCGAAAACCATGGGTGTGCGCACTGAAGAAATGACTTTGCTGCGCAGAAACACCTGCACCTTCACTGTTTGTAATTCGGCGACTGGTCTTCAACGCAGCCTCTTCGCAAGCCAAAGCCAACTGAGCCGCTGCTTCGCTGTTGATGGCCCAGGGATGGAACAAATCCAGCTCTGGATGCACCTTGGCGATGTCTTCTTCATCAGGCAAGCCAGCCGTCGGATCTTCGGCTGTAAAGCGAGCAATGTCATAGGCCGCTTGGACGGTTTGCTGAATGGCAGCCTCGGAAAAGTCCGAAGTACTCGCATTGCCACGGCGATGACCTACATACACAGTCACGCCCAAAGATTTGTCTCGGTTGCGCTCGACATTCTCAAGTTCGCCTTTGCGCACGCTCACGCTGAGGCCACAACCTTCAGAAGCTTCTGCACCAGCATCGGTGGCACCGATCTTTTTGGCGTGTTTCAGGGCAGAATCAACCAATCCCTCGAAATAGTTGCGGCTATAGCTGAAACCATCGTGTGCCTGTGCGTTCAATGTCTGTGCGGATGCCTTGGTTTTTTTCGTCATGGGGGTCGGATTCTTCAAAACGGTCAATTCTTTAAAATTCTCAGTGACGGCTATGATACTTGCCGTCCCGCACAAAGGTTTCAGCGCTCACATGTCCCGTAAATTCAAAAAAGGTTATTTCGTTCAAGGTCAATTTGTTGCCGAAGGCAGCGAGCTCGACCTTGAGCTCAAACGAGAACTCAAGGGCGGTAGCGATGAGCCCAGCCGCACTGAGCTCAAGCGTGAAAGCGACGAACTGCAAAAGCTGGGCGAGAGCTTGTTGAACTTGCGCGCCGACTTGATGGCCAAAGTCGACTTGCCAGACAAACTGGTGGAAGCTGTGGCTGAGGCCAAACGCATTACCAATTTTGAAGGCAAACGTCGTCAAATGCAGTTCATTGGCAAGCTCATGCGCAAATTGGACGAAGATACCGTTGAAGGCGTCCGGGCAGCCCTGCTCGAGCAAAGTCAAGGTTCAGCCCAAGAAACATTGCAACTCCATTTGGCCGAGCAATGGCGTGACCGTCTGATTGCCGACGACAGCGCGTGTGGCGAATGGTTGCAAAACTTTCCCGACACAGACAGCCAACAACTGCGTGCCCTCATTCGCCAGGCTCGCAAAGATGCGCCTGCTGTTTCAGCCGCCACAGTTTCCCAAGGCTTGGCACCGCGTCAAAGCCGCGCCTACCGTGAAATATTTCAATTGGTTCGCGCTGAATTGAGCAGCGCTGAGGGCAACGCTGCAAACACCGAAGACCTCGACGAAGACCACTGACTTCACCCTCCAAAAACTCAGAAGCACCCGCCATGTCATCGCGCCACGACCTCGTCAAAATAGGCATCGTTTCCATCAGTGACCGCGCCAGCTCGGGCGTTTACGAAGACAAAGGCTTGCCGGCCTTGCAAACTTGGCTGACACAAGCCCTGAAGAACCCCTTGGAATTTGAAGCGCGACTCATTCCCGATGAGAAAGAGCGCATCAGCGCCACCTTGGTTGAATTGGTCGAGGCCGGTTGCAGTTTGGTGCTGACCACTGGCGGCACAGGCCCCGCCATTCGTGACGTCACGCCCGAGGCCACACTGGCCATCGCCGACAAAGAAATGCCTGGCTTTGGTGAGCAAATGCGTCAAATCAGTTTGAAATTTGTGCCAACGGCCATTTTGTCGCGCCAAGTGGCCGTCATTCGGGGGCAAAGTTTGATCATCAACTTGCCAGGTCAGCCCAAGTCCATTGCTGAAACCCTCGAGGGCTTGAAAGACAGCCAAGGACAAAGCGTGGTGCACGGCATTTTTGCAGCCGTGCCCTATTGCATTGATTTGATTGGCGGCCCGTACCTTGAAACCAATGACGAGGTCTGCAAAGCGTTCCGGCCCAAAACGGCCATTCGACCCGCGCAAGCATAAGAAACTGGGTAAAGGGCCTAGACAGGTCTTGGGACTGAAGGACCCGCGCTAGTCCTAGGGCCAATTGAAGCTTACTTGCCCACCAACTGATTCAGTTTCTCAGCTTCAAAGGTTTCGTGTTTGGCGGCATCGCCAGGCATCTGAATGCTGTGCGACATGCCTTGGTTTTCACACATTTTTTCCAACGCTTGCCACAGCATGGCAATTTGATGTTCTTGGCTGGCGGCGTTGTCAATCAGACCACGCATGGCTTGCGACAACGGGTCGTCATTCTGCGTCACGCCGTAAGCAGAAAAGCCCATCTTGGAAGCTGCGGCTTCACGCTGCACATCTTGCGCTTCTTGAATGATGCGCGCCGGATTGCCCACTGCAGTGGCACCGGCTGGCACGGGTTTGGTGACCACGGCGTTGGAGCCGACTTTGGCGCCATCACCCACGGTAAAACCACCCAGGACTTTGGCACCTGCACCCACCACCACATCTTTGCCCAAAGTGGGATGTCGTTTGGCACCTTTGTACAAGGAGGTACCGCCCAAGGTC
>CALEYZ010000194.1 GCA_937928195.1 uncultured Limnohabitans sp. | reverse complement strand
AGGCCATGGCCGCTGTCTTGAAGCGAATTTCGGATGAGCCGGCCTATGTGCTGCATCGCTACGATTGGAGCGAGTCCAGTCTCATCTTGGAAGTTTTCACGCGGCACCATGGGCGTATCGCCTTGGTGGCCAAGGGTGCCAAAAAACCAAGCTCCTCTTTCAGACCGGTGTTGCTGCCCTTGCAAGCCATCCAAGTTGCTTATGGCGGCGACACAGATATTCGCACCTTGAAATCGGCAGAGTGGGTTGGGGGGCACGTGATGCCCACAGGGGACGCATTGCTGTCTGGCTACTATTTGAATGAGCTCTTGCTCAAATTGTTGGCACGAGAAGACCCTCATCCTTCCTTGTTCGACGCCTACGCTGCCACGGTACGTGTCATGGCCACAGAGCCTGGAGAATTACTTCAGGCTTCGTTGCGAGTCTTTGAGCTGTTGCTGCTAAGAGAAATAGGACTTCTGCCTAGCTTGAACACGCAGACTTTGACCATGGCGGCACTTGATGTCACGCGAGACTATTGCCTTGTGCCAGAAGGCGGTTTGCGCTTGGCTCACCGTGATGATCGGCATGCTTTGAGCGGCGCACAATGGTTGTCACTTCAGAATGCTTTAGATGGTGCCTCGCCTTATACGGCGACGCTTCGCTTGAGCTTGGACATGTTGACACCTCTTCGTACCCAACTTCGCACATTACTCAATTACCATTGTGGCGTCGGTACTTTAAAGACCCGCCAAATGATGATCGACATTCAAAGTTTGTGAGCCCTTCATGACCCTTTATTCCCAAACGGCGCTGTCCGTCAATGTCAACAAGGTGGCGCTGCTGCGCAATTCACGCCACTTGGGTATTCCCAGTGTCTTGAAAGCCGCTCAGACCTGCCTAGAAGCCGGCGCACAAGGCATCACCATCCACCCTCGACCTGATGAGCGCCACATTCGGGCAACAGACGTGGTGGAATTGGCCGAGTTGATGAATCGCTGGCCCGACCGAGAGTTCAACATTGAGGGCAATCCCTTTCATCAGTTGATGGACTTTGTCAGAACCTACAGACCTCACCAAGTCACGTTTGTCCCCGACAGTGAAGGGCAATTCACCAGTGACCATGGCTGGACTTTTCCCAGAGACGCAGAGAAACTGAAACCCCTGATTGACGAGTGCAAGGCTTTGGGTGTTCGCGTAAGCTTGTTCATGGACCCCGAGCCTGCCCAAATGCAATGGGTTCACCAGCTGGGCGCAGACCGCGTCGAGTTGTACACCGAACCTTATGCGGCCACCTTTGGCTCATCTGCCAATGACGCTTGTTTGGCGAAATATGTTGACACTGCCAAAGCTGCCACGCTGCTGGGTTTAGGTGTCAATGCGGGGCACGATTTGAATCAAGATAATTTGCCAAAGTTTGCGCAAGCGGTACCAGGACTTTTGGAAGTGTCTATTGGTCATGCTTTGATTGCCGATGCATTGGAGTCCGGTTATGCAGCCACCGTCAGCGGCTACCTGAAGGCCTTGGGCCGGTAAGCGGTAAGGTGTCATGATTTACGGCATTGGAACCGATTTGTGCGATGTGCGGCGCATCAGGGCCAGTTTGGAAAAGCACGGCGATCGGTTTGCACAAAAGGTGCTGAGCGACGCAGAATTTGCCACTTACAAAGCGCGTGGTGCCAGATGGCCTGAGCGAGGTGTGCGTTATGTGGCCACTCGTTTTTCGGCCAAAGAAGCCTTCAGCAAAGCCATTGGCATGGGCATGCGAATGCCCATGACATGGCGTTCTTGCGAAATTGGCAAATTGCCTTCAGGCCAACCGGTGATTGTTTTGCACGGCGCCTTGAAAACTTGGTTTGAGTCCCAACATTTAAAAGCACACATCAGCGTGACAGACGAGGCCGACTATGCCGGCAGCTATTGCGTGGTGGAAAGAACTGAATGAACATCCAAGCACCACTGATTATTGACATTGAAGGTCATGCGCTCACGGCAATAGACAAAAAGCGCCTCAAAAATCCCTTAACAGGTGGCATCATTTTGTTTGGCCGCAATTGGCAAAGTCGTGCACAGCTCACTGCGTTGTGTGCGGACATCAAAGCGATACGAAAAGACTTGTTGATTTGCGTTGACCATGAAGGAGGGCGTGTACAGCGCTTTAGAACCGATGGTTTCACGCACTTGCCGGCCATGCGTCGTTTGGGCCAGATGTGGTCCAACGATGGCAAGGGGCTGGAAGGCGAGGGTGTACTGCAGGCCTGCAAAGCGGCAACGGCGGTGGGTTATTTGTTGGCGGCTGAATTGCGTGCTTGCGGTGTTGATTTCAGCTTCACACCGGTGCTCGATTTGGATTACGGCGAAAGCAGTGTCATTGGTGACCGCTCATTCCACCGCGACCCAAGGCAGGTGAGCTTGTTGGCCAAAAGTCTGATGCAAGGCTTGCTGCGGGCAGGCATGGGCAACTGTGGCAAACACTTCCCCGGGCACGGCTATGTCAAAGCAGACTCGCATGTGGACATGCCAGTCGACAAACGCGGCCTGAAAGCGATCTTGCAAGAAGATGCCAAACCCTATGAGTGGTTGAACAATGAATTGATGGCGGTCATGCCAGCGCACGTCATTTACCCCAAAGTGGATACAAAGCCTGCAGGATTTTCTCAAACTTGGATTCAAGACATTTTGCGCGAGCAGTTGGCGTTCACAGGCGCTGTTTTCAGTGACGATTTGTCGATGGCAGGTGCGCGTGTCTTGGATGGCAAGCCCATCAGCTTCACACACGGTGCATTGGCCGCACTCCAGGCCGGTTGTGACTTGGCGCTGTTGTGCAATCAATCCTTGAAGGGCAGTAAAGTCATTGATGAGGTCCTGGAGGGCCTGGCCGAAGCGCAAGTGAAGGGCTGGTGGCAGCCTGATGAGTTGAGCGAAGCGCGCCGCTTGGCACTGCTGCCTGCATCGCCAGCTTTGGCCTGGGATGACTTGGTCCGTTCGGTTAATTACCAACAAGCCTTAGCCTGCTTGCCCTGACATGCAAATCATTGCTTGGATTTTTAAAGTGTTTTTCAGCCTTCTGGGGCTGGTGTTTGTGCTGGGCATGCTTTGCGTGCTCTTGTTCAGTTTGTTGTTTGGGGCACTGTGGTCATTGGTGCGGGGCCGCAAGCCTGAGGTGGCGGTGGTGTGGCAACGCTACCAAGACATGGCGCGCAGCAAATCACCGTTTGGTGTCTGGGGTGAAGGGCCTCAAAATGAGGCTGACGTCGTAGACGTTGAAGTCAAAGAAGTGCCGACGGCCAATCGCCCGCAAGACCGATTGAACAAGGAATAAAAAAGAGCGCTTGAAGCGCTCTTTTTTTGATTACTCTTGTTCTCGCTTCAGCGCAGGGAACAAAATCACGTCTCGAATGCTGGCGCTGTCCGTCAGCAACATCATCAAGCGGTCGATGCCAATGCCGCAGCCGCCTGCAGGTGGCATGCCATATTCCAAGGCGCGCACAAAGTCGTGGTCAAAGTACATGGCTTCATCGTCGCCACTGTCTTTGGCATCCACCTGCGCTTGGAAGCGTGCCACTTGGTCTTCTGCATCGTTCAACTCTGAGAAACCATTGCCAAATTCCCGACCTGTGATGTAAAGCTCAAATCGCTCTGTTACTTCTGGGCGCTCGTCGTTGGCACGTGCCAATGGAGAAATTTCGGTGGGGTGTTCCATGATGAACGTGGGTTCCCACAGTTTTTCTTCGACAGTTTCCTCAAAGTACAAGACTTGCAAGCCAGCCAAAGATTTTTTCGATAAATTGTTTTTGGCTTCACTCATGCCCAGTTTTTGCAACGCTTGAATGAGCCATGCGGCATCGTCCACTTTATCGCCAGCTTCGGTATGCTTGACGATGGCTTCACGAATGGTTAAGCGGGCAAAGGGCTTGGCCAAATCAACGGGCTTGCCGGCATAGCTGAGTTGCAAATGGCCGACCGCGTTCATGGCTGCATCACGCACCAACTCTTCGGTAAATCCCATCAAGTCTTGGTAGTTCCAGTACGCCGCATAGAACTCCATCATGGTGAACTCTGGGTTGTGGCGAACGGAAATGCCTTCGTTGCGGAAGTTGCGGTTGATTTCAAACACACGCTCAAAGCCGCCGACCAACAAGCGCTTCAGGTAAAGCTCGGGCGCAATCCGCAGGAACATTTCTTGGTCCAGGGCGTTGTGGTGCGTAGCGAAAGGGCGCGCATTGGCACCGCCAGGAATGGGATGCAACATGGGCGTTTCAACTTCCAAGAAGTTGTGCTTGACCATGAACTCACGAATGCCACTGACGGCTTTGCTGCGCGCAGTAAAACGTTTGCGCGCGTCTTCGTCCATCATCAAGTCAACATAGCGTTGGCGGTACTTGATCTCTTGATCGGCCACACCGTGGAATTTGTCGGGCATGGGGCGCAGGCTCTTGGTGAGCATGCGAACACGTGAAGCGTGCAACGACAACTCGCCCGTTTTGGTTTTGAACAAGTAGCCTTCAGCAGCCACGATATCGCCCAGGTCCCAGTGCTTGAATTCGTTGTAAGCCTCTTCGCCAATGTCATCACGCGCCACGTAAATTTGGAAGCGGCCCGTGGCATCTTGCAGGGTGGCAAAACTGGCCTTGCCCATCACGCGTTTGAGCATCATGCGGCCGGCAATTTTGGCTGTGACGGGTGTGATGCCTTCGCCCTTCAATGTTTCGGGCGCTTTGTCACTGTGCGCTTGCATCAATTTGTCGGCATGGTCTTCAGGTTTGAAGTCATTGGGGAAAGCCACGCCTTTTCCTTGCGCTTGTGCTTCACGCAGCGCTTTGAGCTTGCTGCGGCGTTCTGCAATCAGCTGGTTCTCGTCAACGACGGGGGTGGTTTGATTTTCTGCTGGCGTGTCTGACATGAGGTGCACTTTAAAGTGGAGGCTATCAAAAGCCCATTAAGACGCTGAAAAACAGCGCGAACCCGTTATTTTACGATTGCTTGAGCCTGCCGCTATCATCACTGGGCTTGGAGGACTGCTGTGTTTCTACAAATTGTGAATTTGATCTTGGATGTGGCCACCGGTTTGGTGGGAGGGGCATGTTTGCTCAGGCTGGTGATGCAATGGCAGCGCCTGCCATTTCAAAACCCCATTGGGCGCTTTGTATTTGCCGTGACGGACTGGTTGGTCTTACCACTTCGGCGCGTCTTGCCGGCATTTGGGCGCCTTGATACGTCCAGTTTGATTGCTGCTTGGTTGATGAAACTAACTCATTTGACCCTGATGTGGGTGCTCGCAGGCATGCAAGCTTTGTTTGTGGGTGTGCTGCTGGCCAGTGTGTTTGGCTTGCTGCACTGGTTGGTGTCCGGGCTGAGTGCCATCGTGATGTTGTATGCCATTTTGTCCTGGGTGCAGCCCAACAGTGGCAGCATGCTGTTGTTGTCTCGCTTGGTTGAGCCCTGGCTCGCACCCATTCGAAACGCCATACCGCAACTCGGCGGCATTGATTTGTCACCCTTGGTGTTGTTGTTGGCACTGCAAATTGCCGGCATGTTGCTGGACGGCTTGCAGTTTGGTGGGTTTTAAAACCAGCGGCGCTCGCGTCCGCTGGTTTGCCGGGATCAGCTGACGGCGTCTGCAGATTGGCGCGTCAACATGGCCAGGGTGCTGGCAATGGTCATTTTCAATTCGCGGCGATCACAAATGAAGTCGAGCGCACCTTTTTCCTGCAAGAATTCGGCACGTTGGAAACCTTCAGGCAAGGTCACGCGAACAGTGCTTTCAATCACGCGTGGGCCGGCAAAGCCAATCAGAGCTTTGGGCTCGGCAATGACGACGTCGCCCATGAAGGCAAAACCTGCGGACACCCCCCCCATGGTGGGGTCTGTCAAGACGCTGATGTAAGGCAAGCCTTTTTTGGCCAATCGGGTGAGTGCCGCATTGGTTTTGGCCATTTGCATCAAGGACAACAAGCCTTCTTGCATGCGGGCGCCACCCGTGGCCGTGAAGCAAATGAAGGGCACCTTTTGTTCGATGGCAGTTTCAACGCCGCGCACAAAACGCTCCCCCACGACGGAGCCCATGCTGCCGCCCATGAAGTCAAATTCAAAACAAGCGGCCACCACGTTGATGCTGTGGATGGCGCCGCCCATGACCACCAGGGCGTCAGTTTCGCCAGTGTTGCTCATGGCTTCTTTGATGCGCTCGGGGTACTTGCGGCTGTCTTTGAATTTCAAAGCGTCGACGGGCACCACTTCTTGACCAATTTCGTAGCGGCCTTCATTGTCTAAAAAGTTGTTCAGACGTGCGCGTGCACCGATACGGTGGTGGTGACTGCAAGTAGGACAAACGTTTTGGTTTTGCTCCAAGTCAGTTTTGTAAAGCACAGATTCGCACTGGGGGCACTTGATCCACAAGCCTTCTGGCACGCTGCGGCGGTCGGCCGGGTCGGTGTGCAGAATTTTGGGGGGAAGCAGTTTTTCGAGCCAACTCATGTCGAGGTCCTTATGGGTTGTTTCAGGCGTCCATGGCCTGGCGAATGCCACGCAAAAAGTCGCCAGCCACAGCGGCAACTTTATCGCGGGGTTCATTTTCTATCAATTGGATGATTTTGCTACCAATCACCACGGCATCGGCCACTTTGGCAATGGTTTGGGCCGTTTGGGCATCGCGAATGCCAAAGCCAACGCCCACTGGGATGCTGACTTTTTGGCGAATGCGGGGCAACATGGCTTTCACTTCGTCCGTATTCAGGGCGCCAGAGCCCGTGACGCCCTTGAGCGACACGTAATACACATAGCCACTTGCCACATCGGCCACTTGCTGCATGCGCTGATCAGTGCTGGTGGGGGCCAGCAAAAAAATCAGATCCATGTTGTGGGCACGAAGTTTGGCGGCAAATTCAACGCACTCTTCGGGCGGGTAGTCCACCACTAAGACGCCATCGATGCCAGCCGCTGAGGCGTCGCGAATGAAGCCGTCTTTGCCGTGCTTCAGGTCATAGCGTTCAATGGGGTTGGCATACCCCATCAGCACCACGGGTGTGGTGGTGTTGGTTTGTCTAAAGGCTTTCACCATGTCAATGACATGGGTGGTGCCAATGCCAAATGCCAAGGCTTTGTCGCCGGCTTTTTGAATGACAGGACCATCGGCGGAGGGGTCGCTAAAAGGCACGCCCAATTCAATCACGTCAGCGCCTGCAGCAACCATTGCGTGCATTAATTCGGGGGTGACGTCTGCAAACGGAAAGCCTGCAGTGACGTAGGGAATGAGCGCCTTGCGACCTGTGGCTTTCAGTTGTTGGAAGGTGGCTTCAATGCGGCTCATTTGACAACCTTCACAATATGCTCGCCCATGGGCAAACCACCTTTGACGCCTTGGCCTTGACAGCTGGGTCGGCAGTAGAAATCGGCTTGGCTCAGGTCGGCTACAGTGCCGATGTCTTTGTCGCCACGGCCTGACAAGTTGACCAAGATGGATTGATCGGGTTTCATGGTGGCGGCCAATTTTTTGGCATAGGCCACGGCATGGCTGGACTCGAGGGCAGGAATGATGCCTTCAGTGCGGCACAAGTAGTGGAACGCGTCCAGTGCTTCCTGGTCGGTGATGCCCACGTATTCAGCACGGCCAATGTCTTTCAGGAAGGCATGTTCTGGGCCCACGCCTGGATAGTCCAAGCCCGCGCTGATGCTGTGTGTTTCGGTAATTTGGCCGTTGTCGTCTTGCAAGATGTAGGTGCGGTTGCCATGCAATACGCCGGGACTGCCGCGTTGCAAAGAGGCTGAGTGTTTGCCGCTTTCTAAGCCTTCACCCGCCGCTTCAACGCCAATCAGGCGCGTGTTTTTGTGGTTGATGTACGGATAGAAAATGCCCATGGCATTGGAGCCGCCGCCCACACAAGCGATGACGGCATCGGGTTGTTGGCTGTGCAAACCGGTTTGCGCCAAAAGGCTTGGCATTTGCTCAAGGCATTCGTTGCCAATGACGCTTTGGAAATCGCGAACCATCATGGGGTAGGGGTGTGGACCCGCCACGGTACCGATGATGTAGAAGGTGTTGTCGACATTGGCCACCCAATCGCGCATGGCTTCGTTCAACGCGTCTTTGAGGGTGCGACTGCCAGAAGTGACGGGAACCACGGTGGCGCCCAAGAGTTTCATGCGGTACACATTGGGGCTCTGACGTTTGACGTCTTCTGCACCCATGTAAACCACGCACTCCAGGCCATAGCGGGCGCAGATGGTGGCCGTGGCCACACCGTGCTGGCCTGCGCCTGTTTCGGCAATGATGCGCGGTTTGCCCATGCGCTTGGCCAGCATGGCTTGACCAATGGTGTTGTTGATTTTGTGCGCGCCCGTATGGTTCAGGTCTTCGCGCTTCAAATAGATTTGTGCACCGCCCACTTCACGGCTCATGCGCGCCGCGTGATAGATGGGGGAGGGGCGACCTACGAAGTGCGCCAATTCGTATTTGAACTCAGCCAAAAACTCAGGATCGTTTTGGTACTTGGCATAGGCTTCACGCAATTCAAGGATGGCGTGCGTCAAGGTTTCGCTGACGAAGCTACCGCCAAAAATGCCAAAGTGGCCAGAGGCATCGGGTTGTTGGTAATGGGACATGGTGTTACTCAATGGCATCGGCTGCTTTGACTGCAGCCACAAATTCTTGGATTTTTCGGGCGTCTTTGAGGCCTTTGTGGCCCTCAAGCTCGACCCCCGAGCTGACATCAACGGCCAAAGACAGGGCTTTGGGCCGGAGCTGGCGAATGCCATCGGTCACATTTGCAGGCGTCAATCCACCACTCAAAACGAGGTGAGCGTTGACGTTTGGAGGAAGCTGTGACCAATTGAATGTTTTCCCGCCACCGCCATAACCGTCAACATGAGCGTCGAGCAGAATGGCCTGGGCATTTGAATAATCTTGCGCGAATTTTACCAAGTCAAACGAGGCGGTGTTGTCGGTAGGAATTCGGGCCGCGCGCCAGTAGGGGCGTTGCACGGCTTGTGCCAAACGGTCGCATTCGGCGGGAGATTCGTCGCCATGGAACTGCAGCAGGGCGTTGGGCACGGCCAGGCAGGCGGCCTGAACCTCATCAAGGCTGGCGTTGACAAACAAGAGAACAGGCGTGACCTCAGGCGGCAGAAGTTTGGCCAGCTTGCCTGCGCGTTCAGGAGAAACATGCCTTGCACTTGGGGGGTACATCACAAACCCAATGGCATTGGCGCCCGCCGAAACGCAATCCAAGACATCGGCTTCGCGGGTGAGGCCGCAAATTTTGACAAAAGTAGCTTGTGCGTCTGTGCTCATGGCAACCAATGAAAAGGCGGCGTCTCGGTGGGCAAGCACCATTGAGGGTCGTACACCGGTCCTTGAAAGTACAAACCATCTGGCGAGAAAGTTGGCGCTGCGGCATCGCGTCGCTTGCTCTCGATCACTTGCGCCATCCACTCGGGGGGCTGAAAGCCTTGGCCAATGGTCACCATGCAGCCCATGATGTTGCGAATCATGTGGTGCAAGAAGGCATTGCCTTCAAATTCAAAGCGCCAGTAAGGGCCGTGTTTGTGAATGTCCACGCGCAGCATGGTTTTGATGGGCGACAAGGCTTGGCAACTGCTGGCTCTGAAGGACGAAAAGTCATGTTCGCCCAACAGGTACTGGGCTGCTTGACGCATGGCGGATTCGTCCAAGGCACGGTAGACCCAGCCTGCACGACCAAACTCCAAACTAGGCCTCACGGGCGATTCCAGCACGATGTAGGCATAGCGACGAGACAAGGCACTGCCGCGCGCATGAAATTCTGGTGAGACTTCTTGCGCCCACTGGACTGAAATGTCATTGGGCAAATAGCGATTGGTGCCGCGCACCCAAGATGCCATGTCGCGCTCAAGGGGTGTGTCAAAGTGAACCACTTGCATCAAGCCGTGCACGCCCGCATCTGTTCGGCCAGCGCACAAAGTGGTGACTTTGTGGGTGGTGAATTCTCTGAGGGCCTTTTCCAATTTGTCTTGAATGGTCAGGCCCGTGCTTTGACTCTGCCAACCTTGATAGGGCTGACCGTTGTAGGTGATGCCCAGGGCGACTCTCACTGGAGTGTCTCGGTGGTTGATGGGGATCGGAACTGCCCCGCAGGCTTTGAGGCATGTGGATTGACCTCAAGGTTCAAATCCAGCGCAGTGATGTCGGCAGGCAGTTCCATTTGAACGCTTCTGCCACTGCCTGTCAGAGGGGTGTTTGCTTCTCTGGCCGGGATCAAGGTGCTCAGGGTGGGGGATGACTGGCGGCTTTGAATGCGCAGGCCTGCCCACACGGCCAAAACACCGAGCAGTGTCAAAGCAGCCCACAGATAGGCATTTTGATGTGGTGCATCTAAGAGTCGATTCAAATTGAGCCATCCCATGGGGGCATCCTTGGACACGGGTTGAGCCGCAGTTGGGCCAACAGTGATGGGTGCAGGTGCCGTGAGCTGCACTAATTGATTCACATTGCTTTGCAAAGTGGCCAATTGTTTTTGTGCATCGAGCAATGCCCGTTGAGCGGCCAAACGCGTTTCAGCATTTTGTTTTTCTATTTTTGCTTGCGACAGTTTCAGCTGGTCGATGGTCGCTTCTGCTGCTTTGAGTGCGGCTTCTTCTTGTCCTACTTTGCCCGACATTTGTCGAGTGGGCGCCTGGCCTTTGACCCAGTGCGTACTTTGTGATGCTGCTTGTGAGAAGGCTAAAAATTCTTTTTGCTGCGTCACCAAAAATTGACGTGCTTCATTGACATCAATGGCATGCACGGCTGTGGCAGTGGGGGCTTTGAGTACAGCACCTGCTCGCAATAAATTGACGTTGCCTTCAATGAAAGCATCGGGCTGGCTTTTGAGCAAGGCCACCAACATTTGCTGAGTGCTCATGTCCTCTGTGAGCCATTGCTGAATGATTTGGCTGGCACTTTCGCCCTTTTGAACAACGAGCTCTGTCGGGGGCAATGTGGCAGGTTTGTTCATGGCAGCAACTGTTGCCAGTTGCACAGGCGTGTCGGCTTTGTGAGGGGCCGTCTTCAACATCAAGGTGAAGGCTTTGACCCATTTTCCCGAGGCAGTTTGGGCTTCGATCAGCAGATCAACAAAATTGTCTGAAAAACTTTGCGGTCCCGAAATACGGATGCGTTGCGCGCCATCGCGCGATTCATAGGGCTCAGCTTGGAGCTGACCGACAGCCGCAGAATAAACGAGACCTAATTGCGCGAAGCGTTCTGCTGGTGCAATCTTGACACTGAGTTGGCCCCACTCTTCGGCTGTGGCACTGACCACGCCAATTTCAGCGCGCAATGGCTCACCTTTGAATGATTGCACTTCAATGCCGGCCAGCGTCAGGGCATGTGCGCTGACGCACACGCCCAAGGCGCTGACGAATCCGGCGAGAAAGTGACGAACTTGGCGCATGTGGGCCTGATCAGGCGTCCAGCAAAATGCGCAGCATGCGGCGCAGCGGCTCGGCCGCACCCCACAGCAGCTGGTCGCCAATGGTGAAGGCGCCCACATACTCAGGGCCCATGGCCAACTTGCGAATGCGGCCCACGGGAATGGTCATGGTACCTGTCACGGCTACAGGTGTCAGATCCTTGAGGGTGGCTTCGCGTGTGTTGGGCACCACTTTGACCCATTGGTTGTCGGCTGCGATCATGGCTTCAATGTCGGCCACGGGCACATCCTTCTTTAATTTGAAGGTGAGGGCTTGGCTGTGGCAACGCATGGCGCCCACACGCACGCAGAAACCGTCGACAGGAATGGCCGCAGAATTGAAGCCTTCACCTTGACCCAAAATTTTGTTGGTCTCGGCCATGCCTTTCCATTCTTCTTTGGACATGCCATTGCCCAGATCTTTGTCGATCCAAGGAATGAGAGAGCCGCCCAGCGGCACGCCAAAGTTGGCTGTTTCAGCACCTGTCAGGGCGCGTTGTTTGGCAATCACTTTTCGATCGATTTCCAAAATGGCGCTTTTAGGATCGTCGAGCAAAGCTTTGACTTCTGAATTCAATGTGCCGTATTGCGTGAGCAACTCGCGCATGTGCTGCGCGCCGCCGCCAGAGGCTGCTTGGTAAGTTTGGGTGCTCATCCACTCCACCAAACCGGCTTTGTACAAAGCGCCGACGCCCATCAACATGCAGCTGACCGTGCAATTGCCGCCCACCCAGTTCTTGCCGCCATTTTTCAAAGCAGATTGAATGACCGGCATGTTGACTGGATCCAAAATGATCACGGCATCTTTTTCCATGCGCAGTGTAGAGGCTGCGTCAATCCAGTGACCGTTCCAACCGGCTGCGCGCAACTTGGGGAAAACTTCGGTGGTGTAGTCGCCGCCTTGTGCGGTGATGATGATGTCGCAACGCTTCAAGGCATCGATGTTGAAAGCATCTTGCAGCGTTGTTTCATTTTTGGCCATGGCGGGCGCTTTGCCGCCAGAGTTGGAGGTGGAGAAAAACAAAGGTTCGATCAAACCAAAGTCACCTTCGGCTTGCATGCGGTCCATCAAAACGGAACCGACCATGCCACGCCAGCCTACAAGTCCTACCAATTTCATGTCATCACCCTTTCAATTTAATTTTGAGATTCCGACTCGTCGAGCCGGAAGGGCATGACGAGTTGTGAGCGCTTAGCCCTTGGTCGTTTTCGTGATGGCTTTCACAACGGCTTCACCCATTTCACGGGTGCTGACTTTTTGTGTGCCTTCAGACCAGATGTCCACAGTGCGCAAACCTGAAGCCAAAACAGACTTCACTGCCGTCTCAATGCGATCGGCAGATTCGGCTTGGTTCAATGAAAAGCGGAGCATCATGGCAGCAGACAGTATTGTAGCCAATGGGTTTGCAATACCCTGGCCTGCGATGTCAGGCGCGCTGCCGTGGCTAGGTTCGTACAAACCTTGGTTTTGGCTGTTCAGGCTGGCAGAGGGCAGCATGCCGATGGAGCCTGTCAGCATGGAGGCTTCGTCGGACAAGATGTCACCGAACATGTTGCCTGTGACCACCACATCAAATTTCTTGGGTGCCTTGACCAATTGCATGGCCGCGTTGTCCACGTACATGTGTTCCAGTTCCACGTCTGGGTATTCTTTGTGCACGTCGGTGACCACGTCCTTCCAGAACTGGAAGGTTTCAAGCACATTGGCTTTGTCGACGCTGGTGACCTTTTTGCTGCGCTTGCGGGCGGCTTGGAAGGCAACATGGGCAATGCGCTCAATTTCGGGGCGCGAATAGCGCATGGTGTCGAAGGCTTCTTCGGCGCCAGGGAAGTGACCATCTGTTGCAACACGTCGACCGCGCGGCTGGCCAAAATAGATGTCACCAGTCAGTTCGCGAATGATCAGGATGTCGAGACCCGAAATGAGCTCGGGCTTGAGGCTGGAGGCACTCACCAATTGCTCGTAGCAAATGGCAGGGCGGAAATTGGCAAACAAGCCTAAGTTTTTGCGCAAGCCCAAAATGGCTTGTTCCGGTCGCAA
>CALEYZ010000193.1 GCA_937928195.1 uncultured Limnohabitans sp. | reverse complement strand
AACTGGTGCATGCGCACGGGCGGCAACATTTATTTTTTAGCCAAAATTGGTGCCACCGATGGCAAAAGTTTCCAGCAAATGGCAGGCTCCATGACCGGCATGACCGAAGAGGAGTACCGCAACATGATGATCAACGGTGGTCGCTCTGTCGAAGGCAATCGCTATGTGGGTGAGGATGGTGACGCGCAAGCGCACAAGCAACCCCAAGGCTCCGCAGGTAAGAAAGCAAATTGAACATGGCCAAAATTACAGCCTCCGTTTTCACATCGCACGTTCCTGCCATCGGCGCAGCCCTCGATTTAGGTAAAACCCAAGAACCCTATTGGCAACCTGTTTTCAAGGGTTACGAGTACGGCAAGCAATGGATGAAAGACAACAAGCCGGATGTCATTTTCTTGGTCTACAACGACCATGCCACTGCGTTCAGTCTTGATTTCATTCCCACCTTTGCCATTGGGACAGCCGCTGAATTTCAGCCTGCCGATGAAGGTTGGGGCCCACGCCCTGTGCCTGTCGTCAAAGGCCATCCCGACTTGGCTTCGCACATTGCGCAGTCCGTCATTCAGCAAGACTTTGACCTGACCATCGTCAACAAAATGGACGTGGACCACGGACTGACCGTGCCCTTGTCCTTGATGTGTGGCCAGCCGCCCGCTGACAAGTTCGAATGGCCGTGTCCGGTCATTCCGTTTGCCGTGAATGTGGTGCAGTACCCTGTGCCCAGTGGTCAACGCTGCTTCAATTTGGGCAAAGCCATTCGCAAAGCCATTGAGAGCTACGACCAAGACATCAATGTGCACATTTGGGGCACCGGTGGCATGAGCCACCAACTTCAGGGCGCACGTGCGGGTCTGATCAACAAAGATTTTGACAATGCGTTCTTGGACAAGTTGATCAGCGATCCGCAGGGCGCTGCCAACATTCCCCACATTGACTATGTGCGCGAAGCGGGCAGTGAAGGCATCGAGTTGGTGATGTGGCTGATTGCTCGCGGCGCCATGAACGATGTGGCCGGTGGCAAAGCCCCTGAACTGAAACAACGCTTCTACCATGTGCCTGCTTCCAACACAGCAGTGGGCCATGTGATCTTAGAAAACAAATTTTGAACTGAGGAAAATCAACATGTCTAAAACAATCAAAGTTGCGCTGGCGGGTGCGGGTGCGTTCGGTATCAAGCACTTGGATGGCATCAAGAACATCGATGGCGTTGAAGTGGTGTCACTGATCAGCCGCGATCTGGAAAAAACCAAAGAGGTGGCCGACAAATATGGCATTGCCCATGTCACCACCGACTTGGCCGACAGCTTGGCATTGCCAGAAGTGGACGCTGTCATCTTGTGCACACCGACCCAAATGCATGCGGCGCAGTCGATTGCTTGCTTGAAGGCGGGCAAACACGTGCAAGTGGAAATTCCGTTGGCAGACAGCTGGAAAGATGCCGAAGAAGTTGTGCGTCTGGCCAAAGAATCTGGCAAGGTGGCCATGTGCGGTCACACACGCCGCTTCAATCCCAGTCATCAGTGGGTCAACAAAAAGATCAAGGCCGGTGAGTTCAACATTCAGCAAATGGATGTGCAAACCTATTTCTTCCGTCGCACCAACATGAATGCTTTGGGCCAGGCGCGAAGCTGGACCGATCACTTGCTGTGGCACCATGCTGCGCACACGGTTGACTTGTTTGCATACCAAGCTGGTAGCCCCATTGTGAAAGCCAATGCGGTGCAAGGCCCCATTCACCCCACCTTGGGCATCGCCATGGACATGAGCATCCAGTTGCAAGCGGCCAATGGCGCCATTTGCACCTTGAGCTTGTCTTTCAACAACGATGGTCCTTTGGGCACGTACTTCCGTTACATCGGTGACACAGGCACTTACTTGGCCCGTTATGACGATTTGTACACAGGCAAGGAAGAGCAAATCGATGTGTCGAAAGTGGATGTGTCCATGAACGGCATTGAATTGCAAGACCGCGAATTCTTTGCGGCCATCAAGGAAGGTCGCGAGCCCAATTCCAGCGTGGCGCAAGTGCTGCCTTGCTACAAGGTCTTGCACGACCTTGAGTTGCAATTGAACGCTTGATCTTCTGATCAAGCCTAAAGGCTATTGACAGGCCATCTCCTGCGTTAGGGGATGGCCTGTTGACGTTTTGGCAGATTCCATTTGATAATTAACCAAGTGGTACATTCATCAGATGACAAAAGTTTCTCCTTCTGCAGCACGCAAAACCAGCACCAGTCGAACCAACGATCCTGAACGGACGATGGCGGAGATCTTGAGTGTGGCCACGACTGAATTCGCGGACAAGGGGTTGGCGGGTGCTCGCATTGACGAGATTGCGGCTGCCACCCGCACCAGCAAGCGGATGATCTATTACTACTTCGGTAGCAAAGAGGGTCTTTACGTGGCCGTGCTGGAAGCCGCGTATGGTCGAATGCGACAAATTGAAGCTGATTTGCATCTGAGCGATTTAGAACCTGAGGCTGCACTCAAACGCTTGGTCGAATTTACTTACGACCATCATCAGAGCAACGAAGAATTTATCCGATTGGTCATGTCGGAAAATGTGCAGCGTGGCGAGTACTTGGCGCAAAGCAAAGAAATCCAAAAGCTCAATGGCTCTGCGCTTCAGACCATTCAAGATCTCTACACCCGCGGTGTGAAAAAGGGCGTTTTCAAGAAAAACCTGACGGCCCTCGAGATTCATTCGGCTATTTCTGCGTTGACTTTTTTCAATGTGTCCAACCAGCACACATTCGGTTTGATTTTCAAAGGCAAATCACCCCAAGGTAAGGCTCAAACCTTGAAAAAACCACAGGTGGTGGACATGCTGATCAGCTATGTCTGTGTCTAAAGCTTCCGGCGCACTGTTATTCAATATTGATATAACAGGTAGCCGCTTATGTTTTCGAATGCCTAGGGTAACTACTTACCTTTAAAAACTAACTAGTTCGTACATTATTGCTTGAGCCCACAAAAGGAATCTTCTCATGACCCGATTTTTCGATTTGATCTGCAAAACCATTGAGTACCTGATTGCGGCCTTTATGGCTGGCATGGTGGTATTGGTGTTTGGTAACGTTTTATTGCGTTACGGTTTCAACTCGGGCATCACGCTTTCCGAGGAACTGTCCCGTTGGCTGTTTGTGTGGATGACGTTTCTAGGCGCCGTTGTCGCCCTGCGTTCGCATGAGCATTTGGGGACTGACATGCTGGTGGGGCGTTTGGGCCCAGTCGGGAAAAAAATCTGCATGGGCTTGTCGCAATTGCTGATGATGCTCTGCTGCTGGTTGCTGTTCAAAGGCGCTTACGAGCAAGCCATCATCAATTGGACCAGCACCAGTGCCGTGATGGAAGTGTCTCTCAGCTGGGTTTACTTCCCGGGCATCATTTTCGCAGTGCTGGGCGGTTTGTTGATCGCGCTTGATTTCATCAAGTTGATCACCGGTCAAATGAAGGATGAAGAACTGATGATGTTCCAAGAGTCCGAAGAAGCGCCTCATGGCGATACACACTAAACCCATCCTACAAGACAGAGAGACATTCAAATGACCATTGCTGTATTCGTTCTTTCCTTGCTGGGTGCCATGGCTTTAGGCGTGCCCATTGCATTTTCATTGCTGATTTGTGGTGTGGCCCTGATGGTCCACCTCAACATGTTTGACGCGCAAATTTTGGCGCAAAACCTCATCGAGGGTTCCAACAGCTTTCCTTTGTTGGCTGTTCCTTTCTTCATGCTGGCCGGTGAGATCATGAATGCCGGTGGTTTGTCACGTCGCATCGTGAACTTTGCCATGGCATGTGTGGGTCACATCAAAGGTGGCTTGGGCTACGTCACCATCATGGCAGCGGTCATCATGGCGGCCTTGTCGGGCTCTGCTGTGGCAGATGCCGCAGCCTTGGCTTCTTTGCTGTTGCCCATGATGGTTGCCGCAGGTCACGACCGTGCGCGTTCTGCGGGCTTGATTGCGTCTGCTGGCATCATTGCACCAGTCATTCCACCCAGCATTGGCTTTGTGATTTTTGGTGTCGCAGGCAACGTGTCTATCTCCAAATTGTTCATGGCCGGTATCGTGCCCGGCGTCTTGTTGGGAGCCTCTTTATGGGTCACTTGGTGGTGGTTGGCCCGCAAAGAGGTGGTGGAGGTCCCAGCACGCAAATCCATGACAGAAATTGGCGTGGCAATGCGTGAGGCGACCTGGGCCTTGGTCTTGCCCTTGATCGTGGTTTTTGGTTTGAAGTTTGGTGTCTTTACACCCACTGAAGCGGCCGTGGTCGCTGCCATGTATGCCTTGTTGATCTCTGTGTTTGTCTACAAAGAACTCAACTTCAAAACCGTTGTGCCATTGTTTGTGGCTTCTGCCAAAACCAGTGCCATCGTGATGTTCTTGGTGGCTGCCGCCATGGTGTCAGCTTGGTTGATCACTGTGGCCAATTTGCCTGCTGAACTGATCTCCTTGTTGCAACCCATGTTAGACAGCCCCCGCCTGTTGATGCTGACCATCATGGTCATCACCATGGTCGTGGGTACGGCACTGGACATGACGCCGACCATTTTGTTGTTGACACCCGTTTTGATGCCTGTTGTCAAAGCGGCAGGCATTGATCCTGTCTACTTTGGCGTGCTCTTTATCATCAACAATGCCATTGGCCTGATCACACCGCCCGTTGGTACCGTGTTGAATGCTGTGGCGGGTGTTGGCAAAGTCAGCATGGACGAAGTGACGCGTGGCGTCATGCCTTTCATGGTGGCCCAATTTGCAATCATGTTTGCCATGGTGGCATGGCCAGCGTTGGTCATGGTGCCAGCACGCTGGTTCTATTGATTTTTTCTTTCCACAGTCTGTCCGGGTACGCCAGACAGTGGAATCCTTGTTCGGCGTACGACCATCAATTTCATCAGGAGACACTGACATGAAACGTGTTTTTATCAAGACAGTTTTGGCCACTGTGGCTGTTGCAGCAATGGGCTTGGCCTCTGCGCAAGAGAAAACCATCAAGTTTGCAAACCAAAACTCTGCAGGCCACCCCATTGTGTTGGGTATGGAAAAATTCAAAGAAGTGGTCGAAAGCAAATCGGGTGGCAAGATCAAAGTGAACTTGTTCCCAGGCGGCACATTGGGCAGCGACCAAGCCAACGTGGCAGCCATTCAAGGCGGCGCGCTCGAAATGGTGTCATTGAACTCAGGCATTCTGGCCAGCCAAGTCAAAGACTTCGAAGTGTTTGACTTCCCCTTCATGTTCGCCAACGAAAAAGAAGCCGACGCAGTGGTCGACGGCCCATTCGGTAAAAAATTGCACGCCAAATTGGCTGACAAAGGCATCATCGCTTTGGGTTACTTCGAATTGGGTTTCCGCAACTTGACCAATGGCAAGCGCGCCATCAACAAGGTGTCCGACATCGAAGGTTTGAAGTTGCGCGTGATTCCCAATGCCATCAATGTGGACTGGGTCAAGGCTTTGGGCGCCAACCCCACACCGCTGCCATTCCCTGAGTTGTACGCAGCTTTGGAACAAGGTGCTGTGGATGGTCAAGAGAACCCCGTTGCCACCATCAACTCTGCCAAGCTGTACGAAGTTCAAAAGCACATGGTCTTGAGCAATCACCAATACAACCCACAGTCTGTGTTGATGAGCAAAAAGTTCTATGACGGTTTGTCTGCTGCAGAGAAGAAAATTGTGGAAGACGCGATGGTTGAAGCATCCAAATACCAGCGCACGCAGTCACGCAATTTGGCTGCCAGCATCACTGACAACTTGAAGAAAAACGGCATGCAAATCACCACATTGCCCGCTTCTGAAATGGCCATCTTGCGCGAAAAAATGAAGCCAGTCATCGCCAAGCACGGCGAAGCCATTTCTGCCACCGTTGCTGAAATGCAAGCTGAATTGGCCAAACTGCGTAAGTAATTTGGCGCCACAGGTCCTTTGACAGACCTTATCGGTAGTCCCTACGCGAAGCCTCTTAGCTTGTCTTGAGGCTTCGCTTTTTTATTTCTAGATCATGAACATCGACGGCAATACAGAGTTGATCGCCCACATCGGCTATCCCACCCACAGTTTCAAGTCACCCTTGATTTACAACCCTTATTTTGAAAAAGAGGGCATCAACGCCTTGGTGGTTCCTATGGGTTGCAAAGCCGAGCATTACCCTGCATTTTTACAGTCGGTGTTTCAGCTCACCAACATTCGCGGTGCATTGATCACCATGCCGCACAAAGTCACCACGGTGGGCTTGCTGGACGAAGTCACACCCACGGTCAAGGTGGCGGGTGCTTGCAATGCGGTCAAACGTGATGCACAAGGTCGCTTGGTGGGTGACATGTTTGACGGCGCTGGATTTGTTCGCGGCGTTCAGCGCAAAGGCTTTAACCTCACAGGAAAACGCGTGATGGTGGTCGGTACCGGAGGTGTGGGTTCTGCCATTGCCGCTTCCTTGGCCGCTGCAAAAATCGCTGCCATCAGTTTGTTTGATGTCAACACGGCTTCATGTGAAGGCTTGGCACAAAGGCTTGTGAACGAATATCCGAACATTCAGGTCAAAACCGGTTCCAATGATCCCGACGGCCATGACTTGGTTGTGAATGCCACGCCGATGGGCATGAACGAAGGCGATCCTTTGCCGATGGACGTGTCTCGCATTGCACCCGAAACCTTTGTGGGTGAAGTGGTGATGCGCACCGAGATGACCGCGTTCTTGCAGGCGGCACAAAACAGAGGTTGCCGCGTTCAAGTGGGCTCTGACATGTTGTTTGAACAAATACCCGCTTATCTGGAATACTTCGGGTTCAAAACCACCACCGCCGAAGTACTGCGCAGTGTTGCCCGTTTGGGCTGAAAATTGACGATTGGAGTGAGCCATGAATTTACGCACAACTGACCGAGAAGACGTCCCTGAAATGCCCAACCGTTTGGGCATTCAAGGCATTGAGTTCATTGAATACGCTACCAATCGCCCTCAGGCTTTGGGTCAGGTTTTGGAGTCCATGGGTTTCCGACCCATTGCACGACATCGCTCACGTGAAGTCACTTTGTACCGCCAAGGCGGCATGAACCTGGTGGTCAATGCCAACCCCGACGATGCGCGCGTGAGTGCCACGGCCGATGGGCAGGCCGAGATTTCTGCGGTGGCGTTTCGCGTGCAAGATGCGCTCAAAGCACACACCCGTTGCATTGATTTGGGCGCCTGGTCTGTGGCCAGTCAAGCACAGGCCATGGAGTTGCACATTCCCGCCATTCATGGCCCTGGCGGTACTCGCTATTACTTTGTTGACCGTTGGCAAGAGTTTTCCATTTACGACATTGATTTCAAACCCATTCCAACTGTCGACCAACACCCTGCAGCGGTGGAGGGCATGAGCTACTTTGGCGTGGTGCAGTACATTGGTGCAGCCCGCAGCGAAGACTGGCTGGCCTACTACGAGCACATGTTCGATTTCAGCTTCATCCCTGACGAAGAGCGCTTTGGTATTTTGCCCAAAGGCAAATTGATGAAGAGCCCATGTGGCCAGTTCCTTTGGCAACTGATTGAACCCGATCCTTGGATGGAGGGCGACGATGCCCCTGAGTCCTTGAAGCGCATTGGCTTTGGTGTGAAAGATGTGGCGCAAGCGGTCAAAACACTCAAGGCCAATGGCGTTGAATTTGTCGAGTCCAAAGAGTTGCACCCAGAAGACCGGGGTGC
>CALEYZ010000192.1 GCA_937928195.1 uncultured Limnohabitans sp. | reverse complement strand
TTGAAATCGCCTTCAAACTGGGTTTTAACGCGTTCTAGGAACTGTTTGTCGGTATGCAAGCGGGCTACTTCGTACTCATCTTTGTAAGCCATCAATTTAAACAATTGACGTGCCACTGTTTCAGACAACAAGTTTTTGCCCAAAGACAGTTCTTTGGTTTGAACCTGTGCTACAAAATTTTGATAACGCTTGGCATACGCTTCATTTTGATAAGCCGTTAAAAATTCAACACGTTGTGCAATCAAATCTTCTAGACGGTCACGTTTTTTGAACTGAATGACCTGAGAAGGTGTTAAGAGTGCTTCAACGGCCTCTAAATGCGCAGCGGCATGGCGCCCCCATTCAAACGCAGCCAAATTGTTGGCAACGGCCACTTCATTCAACTCAATGGCACGTTGCAAAGCTTCTAAGCTCAAAGGCACCCAGCCCTTTTGCCAGGCATAACCCAAGATCATGGGATTGATGTAAATGGTGTCACCCATCAATTGCTCAGACAACTTATCGGCATCAAATGCGGCAAGTCCATCGAGTCCCACTGCATTGGCAATTTCATGGGCACAGCTCTCAGCGGGATTGACCCATTGCGTGTCTTTTACAAATGCCGCAGTGGGCGTGCTGTGAGAATTCAAAGCCACATGTGTGCGGCCTTGGCGCATGCGAGACAAAGTTTCTTTGCCTGCACTCACAATGGGGTCGCAGCCCAAAATCAAATCAGCCGCAGCCATGCTGACACGCGTTGTTTGAATGGTGTCTTGATGCTGTGCCAACAGCACATGACTCCAAGTGGCACCGCCTTTTTGTGCCAAGCCTGCAGAGTCTTGGGTCACGATGCCCAAGCCATCCAGGTGAGCGGCCATGCCCAAGAGTTGACCAATGGTGATCACGCCAGTACCACCTACACCTGCCACAACAATGCCATAAGCAGTGAGGGATGAGGTTAAATCAGGTAAACGTGGCAATGGCAACGGTGGCAATTGCGAGGTCTTGAACTTTTGTTCTTTTGATTTTTTACGCAGTTGACCCCCTTCAATGCTGATGAAGCTAGGACAGAAGCCTTTCAAACAACTGGTATCTTTGTTGCAGGTGTTTTGGTTGATGGTGCGCTTGCGACCCAAGTCAGTTTCTAAGGGTTCAACTGACAAACAATTTGATTGAACACCGCAGTCACCACAACCTTCGCACACCAATTCATTGATCATCACGCGAACAGCAGGATCGACCATGGTGCCGCGCTTGCGACGGCGGCGTTTTTCAGTCGCACAGGTTTGGTCATAAATAATGACGGTGCAACCTTTGACTTCGCGTAATTCACGTTGAATCGCATCCAGTTCATCTCGGTGGTGAACTAACACACCTTCTGCCAATGCAATGCCGTTGTATTTCTCAGGTTCATCGGTCACCACCTTGATCACCACTGCACCTTCTGCGCGCATGCTTTGTGCAATTTGAACCACCGAATGACCTTCAGCGCGCTCACCCACACGCTGACCTCCTGTCATGGCCACGGCATCGTTGTACAAAATTTTGTAGGTGATGTTGACACCCGCTGCAATGCTTTGCCGAATGGCCAAAATGCCGCTGTGAAAGTAAGTGCCATCACCAATATTGGCAAACACATGCTTTTCGTTGCTGAAATGTTGCTGACCAATCCAAGGCGTGCCCTCACCGCCCATTTGGGTAAAGCCCACTGTACTGCGGTCCATCCACAAGCTCATGAAATGGCAACCAATGCCTGCCATGGCACGAGAACCCTCGGGCACTTTGGTGCTGGTGTTGTGAGGGCAGCCTGAGCAAAACCAAGGCATTCGATCGGCTGCGGGGTTCAACACCAAGCTGTTTTGAGCGCGTTCTTTGCCTTCAATGATTTGAAGTTGCGCATTCATGCGAGCCACAATGTCAGAAGGCAAGTCCAACTTCAATAAACGATGTGCCAAAGCTTTGGCAATGAGTGTAGGTGTGAGGTCTGCGTTGGCACGCAACAAGCGATGGTCAATGGGATTGGGCACTGACCACTCACCACCCGCATCATCCCCTTCTAATTCATCAAACTTGCCGACAATGCGAGGGCGTTGAGAATCGGGCCAGTTGTAAAGCTCTTCTTTGAGTTGGTATTCAATGATTTGACGTTTTTCTTCAACGACCAAAATCTCTTTCAAGCCTTGTGCAAATTCACGCGTGGTCTGTGCTTCGAGTGGCCATACCACGGATACTTTGTGTACTCGGATGCCAAGGCGCTGGCATGTGGCAATGTCCAGCCCTAAATCCAGCAATGCTTGGCGTGTGTCGTTGTAAGCTTTGCCACTGGCAATGATGCCGTAACGGTCGTTCGGGCCTTCAATCACGTTGTGATTCAAGCGATTGGCACGAATGTAGGCCAACGCTGCGTACCATTTGAAATCAAACAAACGCGCTTCTTGTTCAAGCGCAGAATCAGGCCAGCGAATGTGAACGCCACCAGGTGGCATTTCAAAATCGGGCAGCACAATTTTCACGCGGTCTGCGCTGATGTCTGCCGTGGCACTGGATTCCACAATTTCTTGAATTGTTTTCATGCCAGACCAAACGCCAGCATAGCGGCTCAAACCAATGGCGTGCACACCCAGGTCCAGCACTTCTTGAACGGAAGCTGGAAAGAAAACAGGCAATCCGCATGCTTTGAAGATGTGATCGCTTTGGTGTGCAGCGGTAGAGCTTTTGGCTACGTGATCATCGCCTGCGACAGCCAACACGCCACCCCAGGGCGTGGTGCCCGCCATGTTGGCATGTTTGAATACATCTGAACAACGGTCAACACCCGGACCTTTGCCGTACCAAATGCCAAACACGCCGTCCATTTTGTTGCTACCCGGTGGCGCAAACCCAAGTTGCTGGGTGCCCCACAAAGCCGTCGCGGCCAACTCTTCATTGACGCCTGGCTGAAAAACAATGTTGTGTTTTTCTAAATAGGGTTTGGCTTTCCACAGGGCTTGGTCATAACCGCCCAAAGGCGAGCCGCGGTAGCCGCTGATGAGCGCGCCGGTTTTTTTACCAGCCAAAGCATCGCGCTCTTGCTGCAACATGGGCAAGCGCACCAGGGCTTGGACACCACTCATAAAGGCACGACCAGATGCCAGGCTGTATTTGTCATCCAAAGTGACGTTGGCCAAAGCTTGGCGCAAGTGTTCAGGCAAGGGAGCGTTCATGGGGTTCCACTTTCAAATGCGATTTGGCGCAGTGTAGAACGACAAAGCCTATCGGGGAAGCAAAACCCATGCTTTCATGTCTTGTTTGAGACGACCCGCCAATTCACCGGCAGCATCGCCGGAGCCGGCGTAGAAATCTGCCCGAACGGCGCCTTGGATGGCACTGCCTGTGTCCTGCGCAATGACCAAACGTTGCAGTTGCGTTTGAGGGCCTTGGCTGGCAAGCCACACAGGCGTGCCGTATGGAATACTGCCAGGATCAACCGCAATCGAGCGGCCGGGGGTGAGTGGCACGCCTTGTGCGCCCTTAGGACCCAACAACGCATCTTGTGCATTCAGGGGCTCTTCTTTGAAAAAAACATACCGAGGATTTTTGGCAAGCAACTCTTGTGTGCGCTTTGGATTTTGCGCAAGCCAAGCTTTGATGCCCGGCCAAGTGGCATCTTTGGTGAGGTTTTGGTCCAACAGCCACCGCCCAATGCTTTGATAGGCTTGCTCGTTGGTACCGGCAAATGCCAATCGAATTTGTTTTCGGCTGCCGTCGCTTTGTGTCACCCAAAGCCGGCCAGAACCCTGAATATGCAGAACCATGGCGTCGATAGGATCGGCGATGTAGGCAATTTCTTTGCCTTTCAAAGCGTTTTGCGCAGCTGGCAACTTGCCAATTTCTTCGCGTGTGTACCAAGGTGAACGAGATTTCAAATTGGCAGGCGGGCCATACAGCGGCACCGTAAAGCTGGCTTGAGGTGTGCGTGTGGCCTCCAAGACGGGCTCGTAATAGGCGGTCAGCAAACCCGTTGCAGGGTTGGGAATGCTCTGAAGACTTTCTACCCGGTAAGGCTGAAAATTTTGCATTAACCAAGCACGTTGATTCGCTGCAGGTTGGCCGTCCAAGCGCTTCACACTTTGGCACAAAGCACTTGTTGCTACAGCAGAGCGGCTGCAACTTTGGCGCCATGCAATCCACGCTTCATTCAAGTTGTCATTGGCAACACCGGGAAGCTCTGACCATGTTGCCATGACCCATCGGCTTTTGTTTTTGAGGATGATCGGGGGCAATGACGAAACTGACGGGGAAGCCGCTGTTGTGACGTCTGAGGCGTCGTCGTTGACACGTGGTTGGGGTGAAGATGCACAAGACGCCAATAAACCGGCGAACATGCTGGAGAGAAGCCACTTGGCGGGTGTGGTCGCGCGAGACAGATCGTTGCGAACAGGAAGTGAGCAATGCAACACGTTCAAATTTCGCGCAAAAGATTGGCCAATTCAACCGCAGACTTGACGTCCATTTTTTCAAACACGCGTGAGCGGTGAACTTCGACCGTTCGCACACTGATGTCAAGTTGACTGGCGATCAGTTTGTTGGGCAAACCTTCCACCACCAAACGAAGCACATCGCGCTCTCGCTCGGTCAACTCGGCCAAGCGTGTGACCAAGCCGGCACTTTGTCTGCGCAGCGCCAATCGCTCTTGCGACAAGGCCAATGCCTGTTCGACGCGGTCAACGAGGGCATTGTCAGAGAATGGCTTTTCACAAAAATCAAAAGCGCCGCGTTTGACGCTGTCCACCGCGGTGGGCACATCCGCATGACCACTCAAGAAAATAACGGGCCAGGTATGTGCCAAGCCGTTGCCAATCAGGGTTTCAAACAAAGCCAAGCCACTTTGACCCGGCATTCGCACATCTAACAATATGCAACCCGCTTGGGTTGGCACAGGTGCACTGGCCCCTGGAAACTTGTCATTCAACATGCGTTCAAACGCATCCGCGCTGTCAAATGATTCGCTCATCAAGCGGCGAGAACGCAACAACCAGGCCATGGCATCGCGGACGATGGCATCGTCGTCGACAATGAAAACACAGGCGTTCAGTACGGGTTGCATGCGTGAATTTTAAGCTGAGCTTAAACCTCTGAGGCCGTGGGCAATGTGAAGCGAAACAGCGTGCCCTGTGGCTCGTGCGGCACAAATTCCAAATGACCACCGTGTTGTTCCACCACGGTTCGGCAAAGGCTTAAGCCCAAGCCCATGCCTTCCGACTTGGTGGTGAAGAACGGAGTGAACAACTGCGTGGCAATTTCAGGTGAAATGCCCACCCCCAAATCACTGACCGAGAACTCGACCCAGCCGTGAGACAGGCTGGATCCCGCCCGCTTAACGTGCAGCGTTAAAACACGCTGTTGGCACTCAGGGTGGTCCATGGCCTGCATGCCATTGCGAGCGAGGTTGAGCAAGACTTGCTCCACCATGGTGCGATCACACAAAACCGGCGCCAATCGATCGTCAATGTGGGTTGTGACGCGCACTTGTAATTTGTGCGCTTGCAATTGAACCAAAGGCATCACGGCATCGATGATCAAGCGTGGGCTGACAATCTCACGGTCTTGATCGCGTCGCCGAACAAAGTCGTGAACGCTGTTGATGACTTTGCCTGCACGACTGGCCTGCTCCGAGATTCGCTCTAAGGCCATTTGCAGATCGCTGAGCGTGCTGGTGCTGGCGCCCTCTTGCGGTTGTTGAATCAGATTGAGCGAACCCGTCGCATAGCTTGAAATGGCCGCCAGCGGTTGATTCAATTCGTGACTGAGCAAAGAGGCCATTTCACCTACGGTGGCCAATCGGGCGGTGGCTTGTAAGCGTTCTTGACTGGCGCGTGACAGCTCTTCAATTCGCCGTTGTTCACTGATGTCTAGAAATGCGCTCATCCAGCCGGTTTGTTTGCCCAGCACATTGATCAAGGGCGCTTCAAAAATCAGCACAGGAAAACGTGCGCCATCTTTTCTCACAAAGACCGATTCAAAACCTTCACGAGGGGGCGCATTGCCGGCCAAGCGTACGGCTTGTCTTTGTTGGTATTCCCCCACCATCTCTGGTGGCCAATAAGGCATGGGTGCCGATTTTCCAAGAAGTTGGTCTGCATCAAAGCCAACCATTTGACAGAAGGCGGGGTTGACATAGGTGATGCGGCCATGCAGATCGCGTGCGCGCAAACCTGTGACCAAGGAGTCTTCCATGGCTTTTCGAAATGCCAGTGCATCGGCCAAATCGCGCTCTGCTTTGAGTCGCCGACGAGAGTCTTTCACCAACAAGACCAAGACAGAAACGAGGGCAATTGACATGGCGGTGACCAAAGCCGGCAGGATGCTGGGGAATACATCGGGTGCAGCGCGCCGACCATCCATGCGAAGCACCAAGGTGTTGCCAGGAAGGTCGAGCAACTGAGTGGCCGTGAACAATCGTTTTGCCCTTGGCAAGGTGCCATGAATCGCTAGACGGGTGCCATCAGGTTCTACAAAAGAGATTTCGTTGCGACGACCGTACGTGTCGCCGAGTTGGCTGGCCAAAATGTCTTGGAGACCGTAGGTTAATAGCGAAAAGCCGACGGGCACCCCTTGTTCCAACGCGGGCAAACAGAGCTCCATCACCTCAAGGCCCAAGCCATTGGCTTGCGGGACGAAATAACTTCTTGAATAGGCGGGGCCATTCAAACGTTTGGCACGCAAGCAAGTTTGCATGATCTCTGCCTGCTCATTCATTCGCGATTTTGCGTCAAACAAGGGTTCGCGCAATGGCGAGTCCGCAAAATTCAGAATGGCACCTTGCGGGTCGCGTCGCTCAATGCGCAACCAATCCCGATTTTGACCCAACAAACTGTTGACTTCTGATTGCCATAACTTTTGCGGCAAACCTTTGGCCTGTAAGCTTTGCAAGTAAAGGATGTGACGACCAAAACTGCTGCGAATGTCGCTGACCGCATCGGCCGCATCTCGGTCAAGCTCTGCTTGATATTGACTGGCTTCGTAACGACCCGCCAGCCAAACCAGTGTGACCAACAAGGCCACCACCAAGCCCACCAATGCAATCCACAAAGAAATTCTGCGATCGGTGAACGAGCGCGTGACAGATTTGAAGAACGGCCACAAAGGCGTGAGCTTTGTCAGTTGGGTGGCGTTGGATGTGGGCATGACCAGTGGCGCGCGGCCCGTCAAGGTGTTGCGTTATGGGCGGTGACCTTGGTGACTTTGGGGTCGCTCCAAGTGCCATCAATCGCAAACTCTTGGGTGTTGACCCGACTTAAGGGCTGTTTCAACACCAGTTGCGCCAAAAATGTACTCAGGCCGATGGCGGGATTGAGTGCAATGCCTGCCAGCAGTGACGCGGTTCCCGCATCGACTTCAGGCAATATCAACACGCGTAAGTTTTGGGTTTCGCGCGCAATGTCTGAACTGCCCTCCATTTGAACCACGGCATTGACGCCTTTCATTTGCAAGTTGCGCGTGTTGGCAATGCCTTGTTGAATGGTGACGTCACCTCGGATGGTGTCAAATGCAAAGCCTGCGCTGAACACATCGCGAAAATCGAGCAACAAACGCCGTGGCAAGGCTTGCAAACTCAACACGCCTAACAGCTTGGCCACACCTGGCTCCGCTTGCAAAAACTGACCGCGGCCAATGTTGACATTGAAGCGTCCGTCAAGACTGGGGTAGTGCAAGGTCAAGGGCGAGCCTTGCCAGCTGACCTGACCTTCTAACTTGCCACCACCACCGCGAAGCGCATCTTTGGTGCCGAGTCGATTCAACAATTCACCGGCATCGGACACATCCAATCGAAAGTTCATGTCGGTGATGGCTTGTTGGGTGCCATCGCGTGATGTGACCCATTTGCCGTTGGCTTTGAAACTTGCCTCAGGAACTGTGATGTTCAATTTGCTCAAGCGCCACTCGCGGCCAGCGTTGGTGCGAGGGGAGTTCGGATCTGTGTTGATGGCTTCAATTTCGACGCGGCCCATTTTTTTGCCGCGCAGCTCAAGATCTTCCACCACAATGTCCAGCGCTGGAATGGCCACAGGTGAGTCTTCTAACAAAGACTCAACCGTTTGATCTGCTGACGGTGGCAAACTCAAACGCGCCAGACGTGCATAGATCCGGCCAGCATTTTGATTGTTGGATTGCCGATATTCCAAATACCCACTGAACTCTTTGGCATCCATTTGCGCGCGCCAAACATAGCCCTCGCGCGAACCATTCACAGACACGTTATGCAAGTTGCGGCCCTGTACCGTTAATTCATTGGCCTTGAGTGTCATGCGATTGGGTAAATAGCTTTGACTGGCCGCAGACAATGGGACGTTGCTGGAGGCTGTGTAGGCTGGGCTTGATTTGGGCGGCGATAGTACTTGCAGCCATTCATCCAGAGAGAAACCAGGTAAATTCACAAGCGCCACCACACCGCTGTCGATGCTGGATGAGTTGGTGGCCACATCACCCACCAGCCATTTGCCACTGACCACGCGTGGCTCTGCATTGCTCAAGTCGCGCACATAACTGGCTGTAACTGCACGCCCCCAAGACAGTTGTACCAGGTCACGAATTGCTTTGCCTTGATTCAGGTTTTGCAGGGTGTTTTCGTATTTCAAGGCAACGACTTCGTCGCTTCGCTTGTTCAGCGGTGTGGGCAGGTTCAAGGCCAAGCCTTGAAGTTGAGACTGAATGTTCAGTTCGCTGTGGCCACCTTTGAACCCGAGGATGGCTGTGTAGGCGGTGCTGCCTGTGGCTTGTTGTGCCATGGCGCTTAGCATTGGAATTTCTTTGGCCTGACGCATGCCCATGGCCGTGGCCTGGCCTTGAATTCGAATGAGGGGATTGGCTTCGGTGCTTTTTGCAGGAAGCTTGCGCGAACCGCCCTCTAATTTAATGGGGCCCCCTAAGAATTGCGCACTGACACCCAGCAAGCTGAAACCACTTTCATTGAAGTTCACGGTACCTTGTGCTTTTTCAAAAAGTGGCAGGGCCGTTTGCAAACGCACATCGTTGCTGTTGAGTGTCACACTGCCTTGCACGCTGGTTTTGTCGAGCTCGGCCAGAGGAAGACTGAGTTTGATTCGTGAATTCAAGACGCCAGAACTTTGTGTTTGCACAAACAAACCGCCCAACATGTTGTTCACAGGCGATTGGCGCAATTCGTTCAGAACGGTATTGGCCACAGCCTTGGACTCACCTTGCACATTGACCACGACCTTGCTGCTCAAGTTGGGAATGTCCGCTTTGATTTGCGTGAAGGGGACATTGCCCCACTTGCCGGATGCGCCGTTCACTTTGAAGCTGAGACGATCAAACACAATCTCGCCATTGACACTGTTCATGACGGGCCATGTGGGCTCTTGCGTGACGTTGCGGTTGCTATTGACGCTGGGCGGTACATAGGCGTATTGAATTTCTTTGGCCTTGCCGGCAAAGCGGAACTCACCCTCTTTGGGGTTGGCAAAGGGCAGTTGTTGAAGGTCGCCTTTGATCTTCACGGCAACACCTTGAACCTCGCCTTTTAAAACACTGTCGCGCACGTAATTGCGCACAGTTTGTGGAATGGTCAGTGGTAAGTAGCGATGCACGCGGGATGCATCGCCTCGAGCAATGTTGCCTTGCAAATCCAAAATACCGAGGCTGCCCACGAGAGGACTGGGCCGCCAGTTGCCATGCCACTCACCTGAGACATCTGGATTGGCCACACGCAACTGCCACTCGGGGATGGACAGCTGTCCTTTTTGCTGGACCCATTTCACAGACGCCTGCATTTTGTCCAAAGGAATGCGAGCTTCCTCAAAGATGTGTTGAATGCTCAGCGCACCGTTGTCAATGGAGGCTTTGATCTGCCCGCCCTCGGCATTCATGTCAAAACTGATGTTGGCATTTTCAACGCCGGGCCATTGTGCCGATGAGGTGCCTTGTTTGCCTGCTTCGAAATAAAAATTTTCAAGTCGCCCATTGGCCACATTCACATGCGTGGATTTTTCCTGACCGTCAATTTTTTCGGACCATTCAACATGCAGTGGATTGACCATGCCGCTGATTTTGTGATCTAGCAGGTGTTGTCGTGCAGATTCTGGCAAGGGCAGTTGCAACGCAATGTTGCGCAGCGCCAATAAATCCAGTTTGTCGCCATGAAACATGCCTTTTGCACTCTGGCCATTGTCGGCCTCTGCGTAGGAAAAACTCACATTGCCGCCAGGCCAGTGCAGGCCGTCGGTGGTGTCAAAGCGCAAGCCTTCTGTTGAAAAGTCCAGCCCCTTGTTCAAGGGTTTGACAGACACTCGACCTGCAATGTTTTTGAATGACAGCGCTTGCAGTTCGGGGCTGAGTTGCGCTTTGGCGTTTTCCAAAACCAAATCTGCGGTGGCTTGTTTGACGTTGCCGTGGTCCAAATCGATCCACATGCGAAGCGCACCTTGCCCTTGCGTGGCATTCACTTTCCACGGGAGGTGCGGGACAAGCTGCGACAGATCAACATCAGGAAATTCAACATGAACCTGACCACTCCAATCTTTGACGCGACCGGGGTGGGTAGACAACAAGCTGCGCTTCAAGTCGCCCATCAAGACAAAGCGCTCTCCCCATCCGTTGGGCGGGGTGGCGTCTAGCCGCCATTGATGATGTCTGGCTGTATTGCGCAAGACCCACGAGACGTCTTCTAAATTGAGAGATGCTTTTTCGCGCTGATGGGGGTTGAAGTCATCGGTCCACACCACAGTGCCATGCTGAATGACGATTTCTTTTTGTGAAAAAATCCAATCAGCAGCGGCCGAATCGTTGGAATGGTCTGTTTTCAAACTCAATCCCGCGATGCGCCAGTCACCTGAAGCGGTTCTGCGAATGTCTAACGTGGGAGAGTCGATGACCAGTTGTTCCACGCCCAAGTTCAAGACCGAACGAACGCTGATGGCGAAAACAATTTTGGGCAAGGTCAATGCACGTCGACCCTCCGGGTCTAAAAGACCCAGATTGTGGATTTCAAAGGTGGGCATCCAACCTGAAGACACCGCAACCAATTTGCCCATTTGAACAGGAACGCCGATGGTTTGTGTGGCCAAGTTTTCCAGCCGGGGCCTGAAGTCTTCAATTCGCGGCACAATCCAAAAATGCAATGCTGCCCATGTCATGCCCAAGACGAAACCTGCCGCCAGCATCACCCAAGCGGTGATGCGCAGGGCAGAGCTCAGCAACTGGGACAGTGTGGAAAACTTCAGCATTCGATTGACAATACAGACTTAATGACTCAGGCAGGGAATTATGACTGCCGCAGACCCATTTGAGACAGGCGCCGCCATGGATTCAAACCGCCCCCCACCCCTCTCGGAAGGTTCTCGCTTTTATCAGCGACTCCAGCGGCGTTATGCCGATGTTTTTGCCGCATTGCCCACGACGGTGCCGCAACGTGAGTCTTTAACGCAGGCATTCAATCATTTGCGGACACAAGGGCACGATGTTGGCGCGGCGCTTCGCATCTTGCGCCAGTGGACCATGGCGCGTTTGTTGACATTGGACTGTGAGCAACAAGCTGCGCTAGAAACAATTACGCTGGGTGTGACGCATTTGGCAGAGGTGGCACTGGACGCTGCTTGCCAGCAGGCCTTCAAAGACCTGGACGTCCGGCATGGTGCGCCTATGACAGCGTCAGGGCAACGCGCCGAATTTTGGGTCATTGGCATGGGCAAATTGGGTGCCCGGGAGTTGAACGTCTCCAGCGACATCGACCTCATTTACGTCTATGACGAAGACGGTGAAACCACCGGCAATGAACAAGGCCTTGGCAAAATTTCTGTACAAGAGTATTTTGCGCGGGCCGTGAAGGCCATCTACACCCTGATTGGCGAGACCACCGAGCATGGATTTGTCTTTCGCGTGGACTTGGCCTTGAGGCCCAACGGCAACTCTGGCCCCAGTGTGGTTTCCTTGGGTGCGTTGGAGGAGTATTTGCTGGTTCAAGGCCGCGAGTGGGAACGCTTTGCCTGGATGAAAAGTCGGGTCATTGCCCCGCGTACCAGTATTCAAAATGGTTCGGCTGCCAGCCTTCGCGGGGTGGTGCTGCCTTTCGTGTTCAGACGCTACTTGGACTACAACGTGTTTGAGTCTTTGCGCACCTTGCATCAGCAAATTCGAGATCATGCAGCCAAACGGAGTGCCGGCCACCCAGAGCGCGCCAATGATGTGAAATTGTCGCGAGGCGGTATTCGTGAGATTGAGTTCACGGTGCAATTGCTGCAAGTGGTGCGAGGTGGCCAATTTCCAGAGCTGCGAACCCGCCCCACCTTGGATGCGCTAAGGCGTGTGGCCAAGGCCGGCTTAATGCCTCCAGAAACCGCGGAAGCCTTGGGCAAAGCGTATGTGTTCTTGCGCAAAGTAGAGCACCGAATTCAGTATTTGGACGACCAACAAACCCATGTGCTGCCCACCCAGGATCAGGACTTAACATGGATTGCCCACACCATGGGCTATGCCGACAGCTGTGACTTTTTGACCGACCTCGATGCACATCGGGAAGTCGTAGCGCACGAGTTTGACATTCTTCTGGGAGGTGACCGGGAATGCAAAGGCTGTCAAACGCAAGGCACGCGAGAGCGGCCAGAACTTGAAGCTGTGCTGGATTTGTTCGAAGGCGAGGCGCGTCAACGCTTGGCGCATTGGCAAGACAGCCCCAAAGTCAAAAGCCTGCGCGATGATGCCAGAGGGCGCTTGATGCGCTTGTTGCAACGAACAGCGCAGTGGTTGCAAGAAGGTCGCGTGGCTGAAATTGCGGTGGTGCGAATGGCCGACTGGATGGAGCCTTTGATGCGTCGCGAAAGCTATTTGGCCATGTTGTTGGAGCGCCCGGCTGTCCATGAAAGATTGTTAAGACTCTTGGGTGCTGCCAAATGGCCTGCCCGGTATTTGGTGCAACACCCAGGCGTGATTGATGAGTTGGCGGGGGGTGATGTGCTCAAGCAGCGTTTTGTCGCGGCTGATTTTGAAGCGGAGCTTCAAGCACGACGCGCTGCTTTGAAGCGCACAGGCGAAGATGATGAGGAAAGTTTGTTGAACCTGTTGAGACGAGCGCACCATGCAGAGGTTTTTAGGACCCTGGCACGCGATGTTGAAGGTCAGCTAACTGTTGAGCAAGTTGCCGATGATTTGAGTGCCATGGCCGATGCGGTGCTGCGCGTCACGGCGCAGTGGTGTTGGTCGTACCTCAAAACACGACACCGGGACACCCCGCAATTTGCCATCATTGCCTATGGCAAGTTGGGCGGCAAAGAGCTGGGTTATGGCAGCGACCTGGACATTGTCTTTGTGTATGAGGACGCTGATGAGCGAGCCCAAGAGGTCTATGCAGCCTTTGTGCGAAAGCTCATCAATTGGTTCACGGTCAAGACCGCTGAAGGTGATTTGTTTGAAATCGACACCGCCTTGCGACCCAATGGGAGTTCAGGTTTATTGGTGACCACTTTCGATGCATATGCTGATTATCAACAACAGCGCGGCAGCAATACGGCATGGACATGGGAACATCAGGCCATGACCCGTGCACGCTTTGTGATGGGCGACAAGCACATGAAGAAGCGATTTGACCAAGTTCGCCATGCTGTGATCAGCGCCCAGCGAGACCCGGTTTCGCTCACGCAGGAGATCGTGACCATGCGCAACCGGGTACGCGGTGCACACCCCATCAAGGCAGGATTTTTTGATGTGAAACACAGCCCAGGTGCCATGGTGGATGCAGAGTTTGCCGTCCAATATTTGGTCTTGCTGCATACCGCAGCGCATCCTGAGTTGGCAGACAACGTTGGCAACATTGCCCTGCTGCAAAGGGCGGAGGCTGCGGGTTTGTTGCCCAAAGAGGTGGGAATGCAAGCGGCTGCGGCTTACCGCGAGCTGCGGCGCGTGCAGCACAAAGCCCGTTTGAACGAAGAGCCCACCCAAGTGGAAGCCAGCTTTTTAAAGCCAGAACAGGATGCTGTTTTGGCCTTGTGGCGAGCCGTGTTTCCAGATGTTCATCAGCCGCCACACGCGGCGTGACAAGCTAGAAAATTAGAAGTAAACTGTCCAGTCACAAAATAGAATGGACAGTTCAATGGCTAATTTCAAGGCATTCAAAGGCGTGGCAGTCATGGCCAGCTGGCTGCTTGCGCCTGTTTTGTGGGCTCAACCGGCACCCAGTACGGCAAGTCCGAGTGGCCATTGCCCAGCCCTGTTGAATCACACCTTTGCAAGGCTGCAGGATGAAAAACCGCAGTCTTTGTGCCAATACAGCGGCAAGGTGATTTTGGTGGTGAACACGGCCAGCTATTGCGGCTTCACCCCTCAGTACAAAGGTTTGGAAGCCCTGTATGACAAATACAAGGATCGCGGTTTGGTGGTCTTGGGCTTCCCATCCAATGACTTTGCGCAAGAAAAAGCAAGCAATCAAGAAATTGCAGACTTTTGTGAAAACACCTTTGGTGTGAAATTTCCCATGTTCACCAAGACCGCTGTCACGGGCGATACCGCGGTGCCGTTTTTCAAACAGCTGGCCCAAGCGCCTGGGCAGCGGCCCAAGTGGAATTTCTACAAGTACCTGATTGGCCGCGATGGCAAATTGATCGACAGCTACAACAGCATGACCAGCCCCGAGAGCCGTACTTTGATTCAAACACTTGAAAAAAGCTTGGCCACCAAAGCCCTCTAAGGTAAATACGAAAGCGTGAGATCTTGAAGTACAAAAAAATTGCCATCGTGGGTTCAGGCGTGTCAGGCTTGGCCGTAGCGCACAGCCTCAAAGGACAAGCCGATCTCACCTTGTTTGAGGCGGGGGACTATTTTGGCGGGCATGCCAACACGGTGGACATCCAAATGCCAACGTCCCAGGGCATGGTCACGCATGGGGTTGACACGGGGTTTCTGGTTTTCAATGAAAGAACCTATCCCAACCTGATCAATTTGTTTGCAGAGTTGGGCGTCGAAACGTCTTTGTCTGACATGTCGTTTTCGGTCCAAGCACCGCGCGCTTGGGGCACCGAAACACTGGAGTGGAGCGGTAGCAATTTGGACACGGTGTTTGCGCAGCGCCGCAACCTGACACGACCCCAGTTTTACAAAATGTTGTTGGACGTGCTGCGCTTTAACAAGCTGTGCACGCATATCGCCGAGCAACAAACAGAGTCTGCCATGCGGCAACCGCTGTCCGAGTTTTTGAAGCAGCACCAGTTTGGTAAGGCATTTCAAAACTGGTATTTCTTGCCCATGATGGGCTGCATTTGGAGTTGCCCGACCGATCAAATGCTTGCCTTTCCAGTGGCCACCATGATTCGCTTTTGCCACAACCATGGCTTGCTGCAGATCAGCAACCGGCCGCGCTGGTTTACGGTCACTGGCGGCTCACGCAACTATGTGCAGAAAATCGTCAGCGGCATCAGCGACAAAAGATTGAACACGCCTGTGCAGCTGATTGAACGCGATGAACAAGGCGTGCGAATTGTGACGCAAGCTGCGGCAGAGCGATTTGACGAAGTGGTTATCTGCACGCACTCAGATCAGGCGCTGCGCATGCTGCGTGCGCCCAGCCCTGAAGAGACTCAATGTTTATCGGCCATTCCATACCAAGACAACGTGGCTGTTTTGCACACCGACGACAGCGTGTTGCCAAGTCGGCGCAAGGCTTGGGCCGCGTGGAATTATGTGCGAGCAGAAAGTGATGATCAAGAAAGTGCGCGTGTGTGTTTGCACTACTTGCTGAACAAATTACAGCCATTGCCCTACGAGCAGGCGGTGGTGGTGTCACTCAACCCAACACAAGCCATCGACCCCAGCAAAGTCATTCGCACATTTGACTACGCACACCCGGTTTTCGATTTGAAAGCCATTGATGCGCAACAACACATGCATCGGATTCAAGGACAGCAGCACACTTGGTATGCGGGCGCATGGTTGGGTTATGGTTTTCATGAAGATGGTTTGAAATCTGGCTTGTCTGTGGCCAGAGAATTGTTGCTGAAAGTGCATGCATGATCACGGGCGGCATTTTGATGGGTCATGGTCAAATTCGGCACGTGCGCTTGCGCCCTGCCCGCCATGCCTTTGACTACGCCGCTTATTTTGTAATGCTGCCCATGCGGCAACTTCAAACGCTGTTGCGTGATCCAGCCGCTGTCAAGGCCTTGCCGTTCGCCATCAACCAAGCGGGCCTGATGTCGTTTCATGATGTTGACCATGGTGATGGTCGCTTGCCGGAACAAGGCGGTGCGTTGGCGTGGTTGGAGGCGTTGTTGGCGGAGGCAGAAGTGAGCGACGCCGATGGTGAAATTTGGTTGCAAACTTTTCCACGCGTGTTGGGGTACACCTTCAAGCCCGTGAGTTTTTGGTACTGCCATCGACAAGACAACAGCTTGGCCGCCATCGTGGCCGAAGTGCACAACACCTTTGGCGAGCGGCATTGTTATTTATTGCATGAACCCAAATGGGGCGCAACAGCATGTGCCGACAAGGTGTTTCATGTCTCGCCCTTTTGTCAGGTGTCAGGCCATTACCAATTCAGATTCATGCGAACCCTGAAGAACGGTGTGCAACGCATTGTTGCCCGTGTGGACCATGGTGATGAAGCCGGTGCCCTCATTCAGACCAGTCAAAGCGGCGTATTGGTGGCTGCAAGTGCGGCCGAAATTCGACGAACTTTTTGGCGCTACCCCTTGTGGACCTTTGCGGTGATGCTGCGCATCCATTGGCATGCCTTGTTGTTGTGGTTCAAACGCGTGCCCTTTTTTCGCAAGCCACCCCTTCCCGCGCAATTTGTTACGAGTGGACAAGTTGCTTCAACCTTTATGTCTAAATCCAGCTGAACATGAACACCACCACATCTTCCAGCGCTTCAATGGCCATTCAGTCTGCACCCATGGCCGCGCGCCGTGTGCTTCAGTTGCTCGAAAAAATCGAGCACGGCACCTTGACCGTGCAATTTCCAGACCGCAGCTTGAAGGTGTATGGCACTGGCGCATTGCCGCATGCCGCCATCAGCTTGCGCAATTGGAATGTGTTCTCGGCCAGCATGAAGTCGGGTGACATTGGTTTCGCAGAAACCTACATTGCGGGTGATTGGAGCACCCCCGCGCTGAGCGATTTGTTGCGCGTCATGATTCAAAACCGCCGTGCGGTTGAAGAGCTGATTTATGGCTCGTGGTGGGGTCGAATGGCTTACCGCGTGCGCCATTTGCTGAACCGCAATCACAAGGCCAACAGCCGCAAAAACATCCATGCCCACTATGACTTGGGCAATGCTTTTTATGAGTTGTGGTTGGACGGCACCATGAATTACTCATCGGCCTTGTTTGAAGGCGACTTCAGCCGCAGCATGCAAGACGCACAGCACGCCAAAGTGCGCCGTGCTTTGCAGGCCACCGATGTGACGAAGGGGTCGCGTGTCTTGGAAATTGGGTGCGGTTGGGGTGCGCTGGCAGAGATGGCCACCTTGGACATGGGCGCGCACGTGACCGGTGTGACCTTGTCGACCGAACAACTGGCGTTTGCCAAAGCCCGAATGAAATGGAACGGCAAAGCTGACCAGACAGATTTGCGTTTGCAAGACTATCGCGACATCAACGACGGGCCCTACGATGCCATCTGCTCCATTGAAATGGTGGAAGCGGTGGGCCAAGAGTACTGGTCAACGTATTTTCAAACGGTCAGCAAGTTGCTGAAGCCAGGCGGCAAGGCGTGCATTCAAAGCATCGTGATTGACGATGCGCTGTTTGATCGTTACGTGAAGTCAACTGACTTTATTCAACAGTACATATTTCCCGGAGGCTGTTTGCCGAGCCCCTCAGAGTTCAGAAAACAAGCGCGCCTTGCGGGTTTGGAAGTCATCGATGAATTGAAATTTGGCCCCGATTACGCAGAGACCTTGCGTCGCTGGCGCCATGAGTTCATGGCGCAGGAAGCACAAGTTTTGACCTTGGGTTTTGACACCCAATTCCTGCGCACCTGGGAGTTTTATTTGGCCTACTGCGAAGCCGCTTTTGACGAAGCCAACACCGACGTGATCCAGTTCACATTGCAAAAGCCGGTTTAACATGAACACCCGGCGACGGTCTGCTTGGCACGGCATGGGGGTCTTGGTGCTCAGCGTGATGGCTTTGATCGCGCAAGCGCAGGAGTCGCCTTTGCTTGGCACCAAGCCTTCCAGCACGCAGCGCTATCAAGTCTGGGGCTTTGAAATTTATGATGCGCGTCTTTGGACGCAATCTGGCTTTACGGTGCAGAACTACACGGCCTCACCATTTGCATTGGAGTTGTCTTACCTTCGAAGTTTCGAGGGCACGGCCATCGCCAAACGGTCCATGGAGGAGATGCACAAACTGGGCAACATCAGTGCAGCGCAGGAAAAAGACTGGTTGAAAGCCATGACCGAGCTTTTTCCCAACGTTCGACAAGGTGATCGACTGGTGGGTATTTACAAGCCCAATGAAGGGGCTGAGTTTTGGTTTCAGCAAAAACGCTTGGGCGCGGTCAATGACCCTCAATTTGCAAAACTATTCTTTGGTATTTGGCTGCATGAGGCCACATCAGCGCCTGCCATTCGCCAAGCCTGGGCCAAAGGTTTATGACACAGGCTTGGCGCAGCGCCCATGCGTTGGGCGCATCGTATGGTTTACTGGCCTTGCCGTTGGCGTTTGTGGCGCTGCCCATGTACGTCAACTTGCCGCATGTGTACGCCACGCAATTTGCGGTGCCTTTGACCTCGTTGGGTGTGGTTTTGTTGTTCAGCCGTTTGTTGGATGCCTTCATTGATCCTTGGATGGGCCACATCAGTGATGTTTTGTATGACCAGTCTCGGCGTGCTGTGGGACGGGTGGCGATGGGCTTGTCAGCCTTGTTGCTTTGGTCTTTTGGGGCCTTGTTTTTCCCGCCACATTTCACATCGACAGCGGCATATGTTGCATGGGTTGCAGTGTGGGTGAGTGTGTGTCACCTCACCTACAGTGGATTGAGCATTCTTCACCAAGCATGGGCAACCCGTTTGGGTGGGGATGCGTTGCAACAAGGCCGTGTGATTGCTTGGCGCGAGGGCGCCGGTTTGGTGGGCGTGGTGTTGGCATCGCTATTGCCCGCGCTGGCCGGCTGGTTGCCGACAACGATGTCATTGGCGTGCCTGCTGGCATGCGGTTTGTGGGCATGGCAGCGTGTTTTTCAAACAAGTGCGCGTGTGCTGCAAAACGAACAAGCACCTCGAGCGCATGCCTTGAGTTTGCCGATGCGCCAGACGTGGTTTTTAAAGCTGCTCAGTGTGTTCATGCTGAATGGCATTGCCAGCGCGGTACCCGCCAGTTTGGTGATGTTCTTTGTGGAAGATCAAATCCAAGCGTCTGCGCGCATGGCACCCTGGTTCTTAGGGGTCTACTTTGTGGCTGGCGTGCTGTCTTTGCCCTTCTGGCTCGCATGTGTTCGGCGGTTGGGGCTGCCAAAAACCTGGGCCGTAGGCATGGTTGTGGCGCTGATCAGCTTTGTCAGTGTCAGTTATTTGGGTCCTGGCGATGAGCGCTTGTTTCTTGGCGTCTGCATTGCGTCTGGCATGGCCTTGGGCGCCGACATGGTCGTGCCCGGGGCTTTGCTCAACCGCGTCATCGACCAGTTGGGCCATCGCGGTCATGCAGAAGGTTTGTATTTGGGCTGGTGGAACCTCATCGGCAAATTCAATTTGGCTTTGGCCGCCGGTGTGTGTTTGCCGCTCTTGGCCAGCTGGGGTTATCGGCCAGGTGAGCAAAGTGATGCAGGCTTGCACGCACTCTCTTTGACTTACGGTGTGTTGCCTTGCGTGCTTAAAACATTGGCGCTGGTGGCTCTATTTTTCTTTTGGATTCAACCGTCGGCCACTGTGCTGACATCAAGGGGCACCACATGAACAGACGACACTTGTTACAGCAACTTTCGCAAGGACTTGCAACGCCCCTCCTGGTGCGCACGACGGGCGTTGCTGCTGTAGTGGGCGGGGTGGGGCTGGTGTCTGGTTGTGCGGGTCCGCAAGTGGTCGACTACGCTACGCAGACGCCCGCACTTGATTTGCGCACGTACTTCAATGGCATGGTGGATGCTTGGGGTGTTTTCACCGATCGCTCGGGCCGCGTGGTGAAGCGTTTCAAGGTGGTGATGGACTGTCAATGGCAAGGCGACGAAGGGGTCTTGGACGAAGCCTTTACTTATTCTGATGGCACGCAACAGCGCCGCATTTGGAAATTGAAAGCGCTGCCCCAAGGCCGTTATGAAGGCCGGGCGGACGATGTGGTTGGCATGGCCGCAGGTGAAGTGCGTGGCAATGCATTTCGGTGGCAATACACCCTGGCCTTGCCAGTGGATGGCACGGTTTGGCATGTTCAGTTTGACGACTGGATGTACCTGATGGACGAGCAGGTGATGATGAACAAAGCGGTCATGCGCAAATGGGGTGTGACCTTGGGTGAAGTCACACTGTCTTTTAAACGCAGGTTGCTCAACGCGTCAGGACGTGTGTCATGAGCTTAAATGTTGCCAAAGTGGGTCACAGCAGTGTGCCCATGGGCCCACTCACAAGCCCAGTGAAGCGTCGATGGGGTACCCCCTTCAATCAACCTATGGTTCAGTGGCAAGGTCGCCGCGTCTGGTTGATCGGTGCTTCAAGCGGCATTGGCTTGGCGTGTGCCAAAGCTTTGCATGCCGCAGGCGCTCATGTGGTGATTTCTGCGAGGGAGTTGGGTGTGGTGTCGGAGTGGGCCGATGAGTGTCATAAACAAGGGCATCCAATTGCACTGTTGCCGTTGGATGTGACAGACGCTTTGCAAGTTCGTTATGCCATGCGCCAAGTCGTTGCCATGGGTCCGCTGGACATGGTGCTTTACTGTGCGGGCCACTACCGTGCCCACCGTGCCACCGCCTTTGATTTGAATGACATGTTGCGTCACCAAGAAGTTAACTACAACGGTTTGTTGCGGGTGCTCGATGTTGCTTTGCCAGTGTTGTTGCAGCAGGGCTTTGGTCACGTCAGCTTGGTGAGCAGTGTGGCTGGTTGGCGCGGGCTGCCCAATGGATTGGCGTACGGACCAACCAAGGCGGCTGTGACGCATTTGGCGGAAACCTTGTACATGGACTTGCAAGACAAGGGCATTGGCGTGAGCTTGATCAATCCAGGCTTTGTGGCCACGCCGTTGACGGCGCAAAATAATTTTCAGATGCCAGCCTTGATGTCACCCGAAGATGCGGCCAAAGCCATGTTGCAAGGATGGGCTGAAGGCTTGTTTGACATTCATTTTCCCAAGCGGTTCACCTTGTGGTTGAAACTGTTACGCCTGTTACCCTATCGCATGTACTTCGCGTTGGTACGCCGTTTTACAGGACTATGAGCATGACCACAGGTTTGAGCCCTCGGCAAAAGTTTGAACAAATCGCCCATTACTTTGAAACACTCACGCCGCAAAGTGTTTCCTCATTGAACGACTTCTACAGTGCCACTGCGCGCTTTAAAGATCCGTTCAATGATGTGACGGGGGTGCCGGCCATTGAGAAAATTTTTGAACACATGTTTGTGTCACTGGCGCAGCCGCGCTTTGTGATCACGGGCCAAGTGGTCGATGGCGATCAAGCGTTTTTAACCTGGGAGTTTCGCTTTCGATTCAAGCGCTTTGATACGCAAACCGAACAAGTGGTGTTGGGCACCAGCCATTTGGTATTGGATGCACAGCAACGCATCAGCTTGCATCGCGATTATTGGGACGCCGCGGAAGAGCTGTATGAAAAGTTGCCTTGGGTTGGCGCTTTGATGCGCTGGCTCAAAAAAAAGGCCAACAGTTAAAACCGTTGGCCATTCACAACGCAAGCGCTGTTTTATGCAGGCAAGCTGTCAATGAAGCTTTGGCGCTGCATCAGCTTCGCGTACAGCTTGTCCAAATTGGGGTAGGTGTCGCGCCATTGGATGGCTGGAAAACGGAAGTCCAAATAACCCAACGCACAGCCAACCGCAATGTCGGACAAGCTCAAGTGAGCGCCTGAGCAGTAAGGCTTGTCCGCCAAGCCATGTGACATGGCCCGCAAGGACTCCGCAATTTTGTGCAACTGGCGGTCAATCCATGCCTGGCTGCGCTGTTCGGCGGGGCGATGAGGCCACACGGCCTCCATGCGAGCCAACAGCGCGGCATCCAGCAAGCCATCGGCCAGGGCTTCCCAGGTTTTAACTTCTGCGCGTTCACGACCGTTGCCAGGGATCAGCTTGCCAACGGGTGACAAAGTGTCTAAATATTCCACAATGACTCTGGAGTCAAAAACGGCTTCGCCGCCTTCCAAAACCAGACAAGGCACCTTGCCCAGCGGGTTGGAGGCGTGAATGGTGGTGTTGGCAGACCACACGTCTTCGACCACCATGCGGTAGTCCAGTTTCTTTTCAGCCATGACGATGCAAACCTTGCGGACATAAGGGCTGGTAGGTGAACCGATCAATTTCATGTGTATGTTCTTGTTAAAAAGACGTCAAAAGCAGGTCTAAGAGACGTGCATTCTAGAGGAATCGAGGGCTCAGTCGCTTGTCAGTGTCAGAACTTACAATCGGCGTATGACTTCTTCTCCTATTTCTGCCCTTTCGCCGTTGGATGGCCGTTACGCCAACAAACTCAACGCCCTGCGTCCGCTCATGAGCGAGCTGGGTTACATGCACCGACGCGTGCAAGTTGAAATTGCTTGGTTCATCGCATTGTCAGATGCTGGCTTTGAAGAATTCAAGCCACTGTCCTTGGGTGCGCGTCGTTACCTCACAGGCTTGGTGACGCAATTCTCGGAACAAGATGCCTTGGCCATCAAAGAGATTGAGAAGACCACCAATCACGATGTGAAAGCTGTGGAGTATTGGATCAAATCCAAATTCAACGATCGGCCAGAGTTAGAACAAGCCTCTGAATTTGTTCACTTTGCCTGCACCAGCGAAGACATCAACAACACCAGCCACGCCTTGCAGCTCAAGGGTGCACGTCAGCAAGTGATCTTGCCTGCGTTGGACGAAGTCATTGAACAATTGCGCGGCATGGCCCATGCGTATGCGGCCGTGCCGATGCTCAGCCGCACACATGGTCAAACGGCCAGTCCCACCACCGTGGGCAAAGAGTTGGCCAATGTGGTGGTGCGTTTGCGCGGCACCCGCGAGAAAATTGCAGCGGTGCCCTTGAAAGCCAAAATGAATGGTGCTGTCGGCAATTACAACGCGCACTTGTCCGCTTGGCCTGAGTTTGATTGGGAAAATTTTTCCAAGTCCGTAGTGGAAACGCCTGAGGCCCATGAGGCCGGTGCTTCCAGCGAACATTGGGGTTTGGGCTTGTCGTTTCAGCCCTACAGCATTCAAATTGAGCCGCATGATTACATGGCGGAATTGTTCGATGCCGTGGCCCGCACCAATACCATCCTGATCGATTTGTCGCGCGACATTTGGGGCTATGTCAGTTTGGGTTACTTCAAGCAACGTTTGAAAGCCGGCGAGATTGGCTCGTCCACCATGCCGCACAAAGTCAATCCGATTGATTTTGAAAATGCTGAGGGCAATTTGGGGTTGGCCAATGCGGTGCTGAAACATTTGTCCGAAAAGTTGCCCATCAGCCGTTGGCAGCGCGACCTCACTGACTCAACGGTGTTGCGCAACATGGGTGTGGCTTTGGGGTACACCGCCTTGGCGTACGCGTCACTCATGACGGGCCTTAAAAAACTCGAGCTGAACGAAGAAGCTTTGGCGCAAGATTTGGACACATCTTGGGAAGTGTTGGCCGAGCCCATTCAAACCGTCATGCGCCGCTATGGTGTGCAGGGTGCCTACGAAAAACTGAAAGAAGTGACGCGCGGCAAAACCGTCACCGCCGAAGCTTTGCATGGTCTGATCAAAGGCTTGGAGATTCCTCAGGCCGAGAAAGACCGCTTGTTGGCCATGACGCCTGGCAGCTACATTGGCAAAGCCATTGAGCTGGCCCAACGGGTCTAAGCGAGTCATCTCAGCATGGCCCTTAAATCCACCATCTACAAAGTCAATCTTTCCATTGCAGACATTGACAACAGTTACTACGCCGATCACGCCCTCACCCTAGCGCGCCATCCCAGCGAAACTGACGAGCGCATGATGATTCGCTTGTTGGCCTTGGCGCTGAATGCCTACAAACTTCAAAGTGATTTGAATGGCGATGGTGTCTTGGCTTTTGGTGCGGGTTTGTCAGACCCTGATGACCCGGATTTGTCGTTGCGTGACTTTACAGGTCAAACCCGATTGTGGGTGGAAGTAGGACAGCCTGAAGACAAGCCCTTGAACAAAGCTTGCCAAAAATCTGATGCCGTCATGGTGTATTGCTTTAACCATGCCGCAGAGGTGTGGTGGCGCGGCATTGAAAGCAAGTTGTCGCGCATGGACAAGTTGCAAGTGTGGCGTGTGCCCACAGAGGCCAGTCAGGCCTTGGCCAAATTGGCCGAGCGCAGCATGCAAATTCAAGCCACGGTGCAAGAGGGTGAGCTGACTTTAAGCAACAGCAAAGACAGTGTGCACCTCGAAGTGGTGCGCTGGAAGTAAACGCTTGGAAACCTGGCGCTGACCTTCTTTAGCTCTGAAAGCCCAGAGGCACTTGCGCATCTGCGGCTGCACGTGCCAAGTGCCGGTCTTCTGCTGCACGCTCTGCATAACGATTGAAGCGCCATGAGCTGCCGTCAACCGTGATACGGCGCCACACTGTGCGCTTTTCGCCAGGACTCATCTCGGTCCACAATTGCACCTCTTCAAAAGTTCGGCCGCAACCCTTGCACTCGGGGTCGCCTTGTGAGGTGGAACAAATGGCAATGCAAGGTGTATCGGGCGTGCTGGCATACCAAGCTTGCCAAGCTTCTGCAGCGGCCAGAGGCAAGGTGTATTCATCGGCCTCGTCTTCTTTGAAATACACCATCAAGGCATAAACCTCTGCCAGCGCACGCAGCTCGCGTGGCAAGGCCACCCCGTCGGGTGAGGGGTTTTTTTGGCGCCAGTAATTGATCGCCGCTTCGATGTCCGTGATGTGAATGCCTGCCATGGGGTCTTTGAAGAGGGACCGGAATCATAGCGTTTTGTGAAAGCACTTGGCGGCAAGCTTGTATTGCAAGCCATTGCAGGCGCCAACGCAGCCTCACGCCTCTAAGATGAATTCATGAGTACTGCTTTGGTACTCACTACAGGAAAACATCATGTACAAAACAACTCATCATTCAACCGTGTTGCAAATGGACTTCTGGCCGACCGCTCTTGGCGGCGTTGCTTCAGAGGCTCCTTTGGAGTCACCGCATTGGCTTCTTTGGGGCCTCATGAATTTTGGCATTGCCGCAGAAGAGGTTGTCGATTTTCAAGCCCACTTTACCCGCGAGACGGAATCGAACGAGTTCCAACTTTTACAAACACTTCCACTCAACCCAGCGATTGAATGGGTCGGTGTTCCAACGCCTCCCGCTTTCCTGGTCATTGATTCATTTTATTGAATGCCTTCAAGGAAAACACCATGCAAGTTTGCAGCATTGCCGAAACCCAACAAGTTTGGGGATTAGGATTTTTTGATTTTTTAAAATTTGATTCGGGCACCACCAGCGGTGTACGAGATGACGGTCAGCCGCTGGGTTCTGGTTGTGGGACGGCCCTGTTAGATGGCGTGGTACCCGATGTCATGTTTGGCATCAATCTTCAGTCGTCATGTGCTGCACATGACAACCGTTACAACATGTGTGGCTTTGAAAAAGCAGAGGCCGACAATTTGTTGCGTACAGACATTCTCACTTCCTGTGAGGCACAAGGCGGAAATGGACTTTTGTGCAATGTCATTGCAACAGCATATGGCGTTGGTGTGAGTTTGGGCGGTGGCAAAGCCTATTCCACTTCGCAAGAAAAAGTCTGTTTTGAAATGAACTGATATGAAGCCACTTTTGTACAACCATCACATGCATGACGCATGCAACACATGTGCAAAGGTGGCAACTGCTTGGCAGTGCGTTTGTACGCTGTTACTTTCATTGTTGTGGCCCATGTCAGGGGGCCATGCAAGCGAAGTGTTCAATGGCATTGCCATTGATTTTGGGCAAACATTTCTGCATGAAAAAAGAGCCATGCAGCTGCACGCCATCTTGTCTGCAGAAGAGACGCAATCAATTGTCGATGCGATGGAGCGAATTGCGGCCACAGTCAACGAGGCCCATGCGGCCTCAGTTGAGGAAAACACAGCCTGGCGAAAAAATACCCCAGCACAAAAGTTAGAACTCCGAAATGTTTTGCGTGCATCGGATGTAGACCCGCATCTGGGCATGGCGGTTAAACAAATTCACCATTGGAAAATCAGCAGCTATCGCATAGAGTTCGATGCAGACTATTACATGCCCAGTCGTGTTGGCGAGCCTCCTCAAATTTACAGAGATCGATACGCCGTAGAGAAATCTTCAATTGGGTGGCATTTCAGTGGCCATCCCACGGCCATGCCCATTGGCAAATTGAACTGTCTATACATCAATGCTTTGTGGGTTTGTCCAAGTACACCTTAGCCTCATCTCTCTTGGCGCTCTAGCATTTGCTCGCGCAGCAGGCCTTGTGCAAAACGCAAACGCGCATCCACAATAGACGCTTCAATGTGGTCTGTCATCGAGGTGTTCATTCGCCGAGAGGCATCTTGTGCTGCTCTGAACCGATCCACAGCGGCGCCAAAATCCATGCGCGCCAATTGCGTTTCGCCTTCAGCTCTTAAAGATGCCAGCGGTCGTCCTTGTGCAGAAAGTGCCGTTGCCAATACTTGCCATGCTTGTCCATCATGCGGGTTTTGAAGAACCCACCGCTGCAAGGCTGAGATGGTCAGCGCCAAGGTTTGAGATGTCTCTGAGTTCGGAGACGAAACTTGCAAGCGTGCACTTGCCTGAGCCAGGTAAATCAGCTCTGGCCTTTGCCATGAACTGTTGGCTTGCGCAGACACATGGCGCAATGCTGTCAGCACGCCCTGCATGTCGTCTTCTTTGAATGCCAATTCGGCCTCTAGCAATTGAATCAAACGCATTGAAGGCGCATGCGTGGCCGCAGCCATCTGCAAGCGCGGCAGCAATACACGCGCCTTCTTCATGTCTCTCAATTGCATCCATGATAAGCAAGCACCATACAAAATACCCATTTGTTTGGCCGCCGTTTGTTTTCCAACACTGGCATCGGACGCTTCTTGTGCCCAGGCCCGCAAAGCGTCTACGCCCGGTTGTGCAAACACACGCGACCTTGCAGACATCATGGCTTGAACCAAGTCTTGTTCCAGATTGGCGCCGCGCGGTGCTTGAAGTTGTTGACGTGCTTGCATATCCGCCATGCGTTCACTGCTCAAAGGATGGCTGCGCAAGTAAGGAAATGCGCCGTTGTCATTCAGGTTAGACGCTTGCTGCAACTTGCCAAACATGGTGACAAAACCCTGCGTGTCAAAGCCTGCTTCTGACATCACACCATAGCCAATGCGGTCTGCTTCGCGCTCCATGTCGCGTGAAAAATTCAGTTGCGTTTGTGCCGCCATGGCTTGCCCACCTACGATCATGGCTTGTGCCCCTTGGGCGCTTTTGCTTGCTGCCAACATGCCCAAAATCATTGCGCCTATGAGCCAAGGCGTCATCCGCGCTTGATCGCCCATGGACCTTGAAATGTGTCGTTGGGTGACGTGGCTGAGTTCGTGGGCCATGACCGATGCCAATTCATCGCGTGTGCTCACTGCGCTGATCAAGCCGAGGTGGATGCCGAGATAGCCGCCCGGCAAAGCAAAGGCGTTGACGGAACGATCGCGTCCGATCAAAATTTTCCAAGCAAAACGTTCTTGCAGTTCGACTGACATCTCGCCACGGGCTTGCGCGCCTTTGACAAGGGGCTGCCAAATGTTTTGCAAGTACTCATCCAGAATGGGATCTTCCAAATAATCTGGGTCTCTGTAGAGCTCGCGCGCAATTCGATCACCGAGTTTGCGTTCAGCCGATAAGGTCATGTCGGCGCCGTCGCCCAAAGACGGAAGATTGGACGCACTGCTTGGCAGCTGTGACCACACAGGCGTGAACAGCAGCGACAATGCCAGCAGAGCGATCAGTGGTTTAGATTTAGGGGGCGCAAGCTTCAATTAGGGTCACCGACTTCTAAGGTGAATCTGAACACCGTATCATGCTCGATCTAAGTCAACCGTTTGTAAATGGTTTTCACCAGTTTTTTCTCAATCAGCATGTCTCAATCTTCATCCAGTTCATCGTCTCCGTTGACTCATTTTGATGCCCAGGGCCAAGCGCACATGGTGGATGTTGGTGCCAAAGCATCAACCCATCGTGTGGCGGTGGCAACAGGGGCCATTCAAATGTTGCCTGCGACATTGGCGCTGGTGCAGTCGGGTACGGCCAAGAAAGGCGATGTGTTGGGCATTGCCCGCATTGCAGGCATTCAAGGCGCCAAGCGCACGTCGGATTTGATTCCGCTGTGTCATCCTCTGGCGCTGACCCGTGTGGCCGTAGAGTTTGACATTCCAGCCTCAGCTTCAGTGCCGACCATTGTGTGCCGTGCCACCGCAGAAACTGTGGGTCAGACGGGGGTTGAAATGGAAGCGCTCACCGCGGTTCAAGTGGCCTTGCTCACCATTTATGACATGTGCAAAGCAGTAGACCGCGGCATGACCATCACCGATGTGAAATTGCTAGAAAAGCAAGGCGGCAAATCGGGGCATTGGGTGGCC
>CALEYZ010000191.1 GCA_937928195.1 uncultured Limnohabitans sp. | reverse complement strand
GCTTGTGCCTTGCCTTTTGCTTTCCACTGCGCGCCCATAGGGGTCTACTTTCTTGATAGATGTTGAAGACTTGAGTTTAATGGATGCATTGCAAACCCGATGTCAACCAAACGCCTCCGTACTGAGTTAAAACACCACCATGCTGAACAAATGGAGCCTTGCATGAAAAAATACCTGGCTGTCTGGGGCTTATTGAGCTTGCTGTGCACTGGCGCGGTGCTGGCCAGTGATTCCGCATGCTTTTCTATCCACGATTCAGACCGTAAAAATGTCTGTCTGGCCATGTCTAAGAAGCAAAACGCCTACTGCCACTCGGTCAAAGACCACGACACCAAAAACATGTGCTTGGCCAACGTCATGGGACAGCAAAGCTACTGCCACAGTATCAAGTCACATGACCTGAAACAACAGTGCTTGGCGCAAGTGAAATAGCGCAAGCTGCTTAAAGCTCGTGTAAAGTTTCCATAAGCATTGTCATCATATTTATAATGAATTACTTATATTTCTGATGACCATTTGACACATGCATATTCTGACTGACGCAGAAAACCAAATCGTAGACCGATTGCGCTTGGCTTACTACGACGTGGTGCCCGCAGAGTTCAGAACTTTTTGCTCTTTGACGTCTCGAATTGCCCAAGCTGTTTTGACCCAATTTTCCATCGCCACGGAGTTGATGCCCTGCCAACTTTGGTATACCAATCAAACACAAAACTACGTGGTCGGATTCTTGAACACTGCAGAAAGCAGCCAAGAGTGGAATGGTCACGTGGTGTGCCGCGCTGGCAACGTCATCATTGATGCCGCAACTCAAAATTTGGAAGTCAAGTTAGGGGTGCCGGTGCCGTGGGTGGTGGTTGCACGGCGGTTCATGGTCACAACGCAACTCATTTCTCGCGCACGGCTAGACAATCAAGCCATGCTGGAATGGTTTTATCCGCCAGAGGGGGTTGTTGCAGAGCCGCCGGAGGAGCCTGTCGCGCTCATTTCACAATACGCCAACTTACTCGTTCAAAAAATTACAAAATCTCCAACATGAACGCCATCAAAAAACTGCTGATCATCGGTATTGCGGCGTCTTTGTATTACTTGTCACTTTGGTTGAATGAGTTGGTTTGGGGCGAAACAGAGTTTTCTTTCGATGTTCATTGGGTTTTTTTCCCCAGCGGCATAAGGTTTATCTTGGTGTTGCTGGCGCTTGAGTCTGGCGCCATTGGCATTGCGCTGGGGGGCATGCTGTGGAATTTTCAAGATCATCCCGATTTGGGCTTGGAATTTGCAATGATCACAGGTTGTATTGCAGGCCTATCGCCTTGGTTGGCCAGAATTTTGAGTGTGAATTTTTTGCACTTGGACCATGAGTTCAAAGTTTTCTCACCGCAAACCCTGTTGAAAATATCCATGCTTTTCGCTACGCTTAGCGCACTTTTGCATCAAGTATGGTTTTATGCGCAAGGCTTGACTGAAAACTTTGCGCTCAGTCTTGCTGTCATGGCATTGAGCAATTGGATGGGCACTTTGCTTGTCTTGATGGTCTTCAAGCTGTTGATTCAGAGTTCTGAGAGCGCCAAATCGAGTATGGATTCGTGAAATGTCCATCAACTTCCCTTATAACCAGAGCGACTCATCATGAAACAAATCTATCTGCGCTATTTGGTATTGGCGGAAGCCTTGCGTAAATCCAGCATTGACCTCTCTGGCATTGACGATGTGGGTAAAAAATTGTTGGAAACCATTGCCATCAGAAGTGCACAAGGACAGCCTTTGGTCGTGACCCAGACCATGGAGTTGAGTGACATTGCCAGTCCAGCGACCATTCACCGCCGCATTGCGATTTTGTTAAAAGCTGGCCTGATCCAAGTCAGGCAGACTGAGCAAAATCAAAAAATCAAATTTTTAGTGCCAACGCAAGTCAGCATCGATTATTTTGACAAGCTCGGTAAGCTCATGGCTTCTGCCATGGGCTCGTGAATGTTTCAATGGTTCATGACAAGGCTTGTAAAACACGGTCAGGTGTCAGTGGCAGCGTTCTAAATCGAACGCCAGTTGCATCGAATACAGCGTTGGCCAATGCAGCGCCTGTGGGGCCTTGAGATGCTTCGCCTGTTCCCAAAAATGGTTGGCCAGGTCGGTCAATTAAGACGACTTGCACAGGCGGCACTTCCGAGAAGGTCAGAATTGGATAACTTTTCCAGTCACGAGACAAAACCCGGGTGTTGTCCATCTGTACTTCTTCTTTGAGCGTCCAAGACAGCGACTGAATCAAGCCGCCTTCAATTTGGTTGCTCACCCCATCCGGGTTCACCATGTGACCGCAATCGGCACTGGCCACCGCGCGCAAAACGCGAATGCGTCCGTTTTGTCGATTGACCTCGACTTCCAAGGCCACAGCGCAGTAGCCCGCTATGTTCTTGTATTTTGCAAAACCGATGCCGCGGCCCCGTCCTGGGGTCTTGCGCCATTGTGACCAGCCAAATTTTTCGGCGGCTTTCACGATGGCATCTCTGGCCCGCTCGTCCTTTAAAAAACGCAATCGGTAATCAACGGGGTCGGCGCCTGTTGCATGGGCCAGTTCGTCGATGAACGATTCGATGGCAAAAATGTTGGCGTACGCCCCCAGACCTCGCGTCGACGAGACCCGTAAGGGCATCTCAGTGATGAAGTGCGTGGTGACGTTGTGCCCAGGAAAATCATAGAGGGCAATGGCGTTTCGATCGGCCGCATAGTTGGGGCCGCCACCATTGACAGGCTTGGGCATGGCAATGGGCTTTTCAAGGTATGCCGCAGACAACAAATTGCCAGGGTGACCGCTGGGTCGGGTGCCATGGGGCGTGGACCACAGTGTGAAATCCCAATCCAGCACATTGCCTTGTGCGTCTAGGCTGGCCTTGGTTTTCATGACCATGGCCGAACCATAGGGTTCCCAAGCATGTTCTTGCTCACGAGTGTATTGCAAGCGCACCGATTGACCCGGTACTTGCATGGCCAACAGGGCCGCATCGGCCGCGGCGTCATCGGCCATGTTATGGCCGTAACAGCCGGAGCCTTGTGTGTGCTGCATGCGCACTTTGTCGATTGGCAAGTTCAGCAACTTGGCAATGGCCTCACCGGTTTGAAAAACAGATTGGCTGTGGGTTTGGATGGTCAACACACCCTCGGTGCTCAAGGTGGCCATGGCGGCCGAGGTGCCAATCGAGCCATGCATGTGGTACGGCCGGTAGTACTGAGCCTCGATAACACGGGCCACAGGTGTGTTGGCGCTGGCTGAATTTGCGCGGGTTTGTTTTTTGGTGGGAATGACCACGTCGGGTTTGGTTTGAAGCAGCCAAGCTTGCATTTCTTGCGTTGCGGGCAAGGTCTGCGGAACGTGCCATTCACACAGACTTTGCAGTGCTTGCGCCGCGGCTTGGGCCTGCGCCTCGCGTTTGGCGATGACACCCAAGAAACTGCCGTTGCGGACCACCTTGACCACGCCGGGCATTTTTTCGACGCGGTTCAAATTCACAGATTGGAGTCGGGCCCCGTGGTTGGGGGGGCGCACAATTTGGCCAAACAACATGCCTTTCGGTCTTTGTTCTTGAACAAACATGGCTTGTCCCAGCACTTTGGCCTGAAGGTCAGGCCGTGGTACTGAGCGGCCTATGTAGCGATGCTCACGGATGGGTTTGGGTTTGACCAAGCCTGTTGCTTCTCGGTTGAGTGACTCACCCACAACCAAATCCCAGTAACTGATTTGCGCGCCATGGCTGCCACGAATCAAACCGTTTTGAACCGTCAGTTGCGCAGCAGCTTGGCTCAGTTTGGCCCCAGCCAAGTCCAACAAAATGGCGCGGACTTCGGCCGCCGCCGCTTGGACTGCCGTGGCGCAGTAGGGCATCGAAAATGAACCTGCGGTGACGCCTTCGTCAGGCACCAAAGCCGTATCGCCAGAGATGAGTTTGATTTTGGCAAAGTCGACGTCCAGTTCGTCTGCGCAGACTTGTGACACTGCGGTCAAAATGCCTTGGCCGAGTTCGACTTTGCCGATTCGCAGTTCGACGGTTTGGGTGGCACTGTCAATGCGGATCCATGCATTGAGTTTTCTGTGAATTTGCAAATCACCTGCCAATCGTGGCTTGTCTTGAACCACTGCAGATTGAGAATGCACGTCCATCAAAGGAATGCCAAAACTCAGCGTGAGGGCGCCTGCTGATTTGAGAAATTGACGGCGAGCGGCTGGGGTATGGGTCATCTCAAACTCCCTGCGCTGCACGCATGACAGCACGAACGATTCGGTTGTGCGCACCGCAGCGGCAAAGGTTGCCATCGAGTGCCGTTCTGACCTCAGATTCTGTGGGCTTGGGATTGCGGTCCAACAAAGACTGGGCCTGCATGATCATGCCGGAGGTGCAATAGCCACATTGAGCCGCTTGCTCATGCACAAATGCCTGTTGCAATTTGTTGGGCTGACCGTTGACTGTCAAGCCAGAAAGCGTGACCACAGCGCGACCTTGCACCGATGAAACAGGGGCGACACAGCTGCGCAGGGGGTCGCCATTGACCAAGACTGTGCATGCGCCACATTGCGCCAAACCGCAGCCAAACTTGGGACCATTGACGCCCAAATCATTGGCCAAAATGTGCAACAAGGGTTCTGACTGATCTGCATTCGACTGAGTCGGTTTACCATTGAGTTTGAAACTGATCACCATGTCTCCTCGGGTTTAATTCAAACCAGCTTAATCAATATCAATTTTGGGTTCAATAGAGTAAATCTCATGCCGCAAGCTTTGCCTACCTTTGACGATGTACTCGCTGCTGCCGCAAGGCTGCAAGGCGTTGCACACAAGACGCCTGTTCTTCAGTCGAGTACCTTGAATGATCAGCTCCAAGCGCAGGTGTTCATCAAGTGCGAAAACTTTCAGCGCATGGGTGCATTCAAGTTTCGTGGCGGCTACAACGCCTTGGCCAAGCTCAATGCGGTGCAACGCACGGCCGGTGTGGTGGCGTACTCTTCAGGCAATCATGCGCAAGCCGTGGCCTTGTCGGCACGCATCTTGAACATGCCGGCCAGTATTTTCATGCCGCACGATGCGTCACCGGCCAAGCTGGCGGCCACAAAGGGTTATGGCGCCACAGTCATTGGCTACGATCGGTATTCAGAGGATGCCAGTACCAAGGCGATGCAACTGGCGCAAGAAAAAGGGCTGACCTTCATTCCACCGTTCGACCACGCCGATGTGTTGGCGGGGCAGGGCACCGCAGCGCTGGAGTTGTTTGACGAGGTTGGCCAACTCGATGCCTTGTTTGTGTGTCTAGGGGGCGGCGGTTTGCTGAGTGGCAGTGCTTTGGCGGCCAGAGCGCGCTCACCACTTTGCAAAATTTATGGCGTTGAACCCGAAGCTGGCAACGACACGCAGCAATCCTTTCGAAAAGGTGAGCGCGTCAAAATACCAACGCCTGTCACCATCGCGGATGTTGCGCAAACACCCATGGTGGGGGCCATCACTTTTGAAATCATCAAGGCGCTGGTGGATGACATTCACACCGTGTCTGACGCGCAATTGATCGCGTCCATGCGCTTTTATGCGGAACGCATGAAGATGGTGGTGGAGCCTACGGGCTGCTTGTCGTTGGCAGCCGCTATTCAAGCCGCAACCGCTTTGAAAGGCCAGCGCGTGGGCGTCATCATCAGTGGCGGCAATGTTGACCTGGCTCGTTTTGCACAGTTACTGGCGACACCCACATGACTTTGAACACAATTTGGCAGACCTCACGTTGGGCAATGCGCATGGCCCTTGGGTTGAGCTTGGGCGCGTCGTTCGTTGTGCTGGGGCAAACCGCAGCGAGCCCGTCACCCCATGTCAGCGTCAATTCATTGGGCATGAAATTCGTGCGCATTCCGGCGGGCGAATTCATGATGGGCAGCAATGAAACGGTTGCGTCTTTGCAAGCCGATTTTCCGCAATTGGAAGTTAAAAGACTGGACGAGTTGTCAGATGAAATGCCTTTGCATCGCGTCAAGATTTCCCGTGCATTTGACCTCGGCCAAACAGAAGTCACGCGCGCTCAGTTTGAACAGTTCTTAACGCTCTCTGGCCATGTGCCCGAATCCATTCGTGACCAAACAGGCGGCTATGGCTACAGCGTCAGCCACGACCGCAATCGGCCTGAAAAAGCCGATGCGTTTGCAGGCAGAGATCCGGCCTACAGTTGGAAAACACCAGGCTTTGAGCAAGCCGACGACCACCCTGTGGTCAACATCACTTGGCACGACGCCATGGCCATGGCCAAGTGGCTTTCGCAAAAAGAGGGGGTGACCTATCGGTTGCCCACCGAAGCTGAATGGGAATACGCATGCAAAGCCGGTACCCAGACACGTTACCCGCATGGCAACGATCCCCAAACATTGACGAAGTGGGCCAATCTGTTTGATGCGGCGGCCACGCCTCATTGGCAGCGTTGGCATGACAAAGCCTTGCCAGGCAATGATGGCCATGCCTTCACCTCGCCGGTAGCCAGTTATGCGCCCAATGCCTTTGGCTTGTACGACATGGTGGGCAATGCCTGGGAATGGGTGAGTGACCATTACGCCGAAAACTACTACATGACCTCGCCCGCCGTGGACCCACAAGGTCCTGAAGCGGGGCACCTCAAAGTTCGCAGAGGCGGGTCTTGGCACACTTGGCCCATTTATGCGCGGTGCAGTTATCGCAACATCAATGCCCCCGACAGTCGTTACACCTTGTTGGGCATGCGCCTCTTGCGTGAAGTAGCGCCGTGAGCAAGGGGGCAAATGCTCAGGTTCTGCGCACCAGCAATTGAGACGCCAACGCGATCAGGGCGTCTTTGTAGGGACCGTCAGGCAAATGTTGCGCGGCATTGATGGCGCGCTGCGCTTCCGCCATGGCGGCTTGACGGCTGCCGTCCAAAGCGCCGGTTTCGCGAACAATGGCAATCACTTGGCTGAGTTGGTCAACAGAACCTGTTTCAATGGCTTTTTGTACCAATTCTTTTTGGGCCGGCGTACCGCGCTGCATGGCCAAAATCAACGGCAAAGTGGCCTTACCTTCACGTAGGTCGTCACCTAAGTTTTTGCCCATTTCGGCCGCATTGCCTTCATAGTCCAACACATCGTCAATGACTTGGAAGGCCGTACCCAGGGCTTGGCCGTACTCGGCACAAGCCTCTTCAAGCGCAGGCGGTGTTTGGGCCAAGATGGCGGCCAAACGTGAACTGGCCTCAAACAGCTTGGCCGTTTTGGAGCGGATCACGCGCAAATAGGCTTCTTCGTCCAAAGAGGCGTCGTGCATGTTCATCAACTGAAGCACTTCGCCTTCGGCAATCACATTGGTGGCGTCCGCCAAGACTTGCATGATGCGCATGCTGCCGGCGTCCACCATCATTTGGAAGGCACGTGAATAAAGGAAGTCGCCCACCAGGACGCTGGCGGGATTGCCAAAGTTTTCGTTGGCGGTGGGCCTACCACGGCGCAACGTGGACTCGTCCACCACGTCGTCGTGCAGCAAGGTGGCGGTGTGAATGAATTCCACCACGGCCGCCAAGCTGAATTTGTGGGCTTCTTGGTAATTCAAGGCGCCGCAGGTGAGCAGCAGAATGACCGGCCGCAATCGCTTGCCACCGGCCGAAATGATGTACTGGGCCACTTGCCCTACCAAGGGCACGCCAGAGCTCAGTCGGTCAGCAATGACCTCGTCGACCTTGGCCATGTCTTGGGCCACCAAGGCCAAAGCTGTGGCTGGGGAGGCTGATGCGGAGGGCGCAGTGGTAGACAAAATGGCTTCACTCACAGGGTGTCAGGGCAGGGTGTCAAGGGTCAGAATGACGCAATTCGCGGGTTTTCCCGAGTTTGGGCTCGAAATTCTGAGTTCGAGTTGATTATAGAGAGCGAAAATGCGCGCTGGATGGCCTTTGACAGCGCATCTTGCTGGGGGGCTTGGCAAGTCCAAAAAGTCCGTGCTAAAATCCGCGGTTCCTTAGGGTTCGTCCTAGGGAAATTCCATCCAAGATATCAAAAAATATCAAAAAGGTCATTATGTACGCGGTCATAAAAACCGGCGGCAAACAGTATCGTGT
>CALEYZ010000190.1 GCA_937928195.1 uncultured Limnohabitans sp. | reverse complement strand
TGGCTTTGCTCAAGTAAGCTAACCCCTAAAGAATCACTTGGTTTAACTAACCAAGCCCCTCGAAAAGCCACTGGCATCACAGCCAGTGGCTTTTTTTTGCCACTTTTTCAGCTGAAACGGCAACGTACTGCCACTTCCCGTCAGGCTTTTGACACAAAGTGGCAAAGAAAAGCTGGCACACCTCTTGCTCCATACCCTGCATTCGCATCAGTAGCGTTGATTTCATTCAATTTGCTGGTGTTCATTCACTACAGGAGCTAGACATGCACATTGAATTACAACAGGCCATGCAACACTTGGTCGCAGAACAATCTTTGAACCTCAAAGAAGTTTCACGCTTTACACCAGTGGATTTCCGCCTGGGCATTCAATACCTCGTATCTCAAGACCAACCCGACCTGGCGCAAGCTTTGGCCGAAGCTGGTTTGGCTCTGTACCCATTGAGTGAAGACATCCTGGCAATTTCTGGCCTCCTGGCCATTACCCGTGAAGACTGGCCACTTGCTGTAGAAATTTTGCAAGACCTGGTCTCTATTCAAAACAACCGTGTTCAGCCCATGACGTACCAAATGTTGGCACGTGCATTGGCCTGCAACCTGGATGTGGCCGAAGCACACCAAGTGCTGGAGACGGCTCTCCAGAAGTGGCCCAACGATGCCACCTTGATTCAAGAACGCAATGCAATGGCCGCAGTTCAGGATGCCATGCCTGCATCCAATTTAACCAACTAATTTATTAGTAATTGAACTAACGGCAATCAAAGCGGCAACGTGTTGCCACACAGCAATCTAACGCAATACCTTGCCACTCGCCCCCTTAGGAGATTCTCATGACCGTCATTAACACCAACGTTAAAGCCTTGTATACGCAGGCCGCCCTTAAAAACTCGAATCGCGCGAGTGAAGTGGCCATGCAACAGCTTTCAACTGGCAAGCGCATCAACTCATCCAAAGATGATGCTGCTGGATTGGCCATTGCCGCTCGGATGACACAAAACATCCAAGGCTTGAACCAGTCTATTCGCAATGCCGGTGATGCGATCTCCATGATTCAAACGGCTGAGGGTGCCACGCAAGAGATCACCAACATGCTGCAACGCATGAGTGAATTGGCTGTACAGTCTGCCAATTCCACTTATTCAAGCGATCAGCGCAGCTACTTGGACCAAGAGTTCCAGCAGCTCAAGCAAGAGATTGTGCGTGTGTCTGAAATGCACGAGTGGAATGGCTTTCCTATTTTGAACGGTAAAGCTGGCTTGCCTGTGGGCACACCAACGACCAATACAGCAGAGCGTGCTGGCGTACTTGGAACAGCCAGTGGCAAGGTTTTAGAAACTGGCGACCTTGAGATTCAAACCGACAAAGGATCTTTTGCAATTCCAGCATCGACTGCCGCGTCAGATCCTAAAAGCAACACATTGGCCGCTGGTAGTACCAATGCGGGCAGTGCCATTGCGATTGCTGCTGCAATCAACTCGCAAGTCGGCTTAACAGGTGTTAGCGCCGTTGCAGGTGCGGCGACGATTGGTGCCACAAAAACAACTGTGGGCAGCACATCGATTCAAACCGATTTGTATGTCAATGGCGAGAAAGTATCACTCAGTCTTTCAGCCAAGCACACGCTCAGCGAGCGACGTCAATATGTCATGGAAAGTATCAATGCTGGATCTGCAGTGCACGGCGTTGTCGCTGGCGACAGCGGCACAGGTGGACTGACATTGACGACGCCAGACGGCAGAAATTTGTCTGTTTGGTATGACTCTACATCTGTGCAAGGTTCAGACTTTGGTTTAGGACTCGACACGACACCTCCCTCAAATCCTTTGGGCGTGACGGGAGTATCTGGCAGTGCAGCAAGTAATTTTGGATCCAATGAAAGCAATGCGATCACTTTCCCATCATTAACTGCTGGTCAGGGATTCACACTTAACGGACTCACTTTTACCTCAACTGGGTCAACGAACGCTAATGAATTGGCCTCGGCATTTGCTAATCTAAAATCAGGAACGACTGCATTGGCAGCGGCTGCGGCCAATCCTACAGCGGTCACCAAAGGTAGCTACAGTGGTGTATTTGCAGAAGGCTTTTCAACAGGTGGCGCCAGCACCAACCATGTCACAGCAACAGCTGTCAGCAAGGGCAATGTAGGCAACATTGTCAGTGGTAATACCATCCCAACTGTAACAACCACTCAGGGTGATTCAACATCGTCACCCACGGTGACAGAATCAAGTGTCGTCGCATTTAAAGCCCTCAATCCCAACGAATTTGTAACCGTGAACGGGCTTACATTTACGGCCAGAGTGAATATGACCGCGAATGAAGTGGCAGGTGCATTTGCAAACATTGCTTCGGGTACAACATCATCTGCTGTGACTCTTGCTAATCCAATTGCCGCGAATTATGGAAAATTCACCGGAACCTTTACGGCAGGATTTTCAACAGGTGCGGCATCCGCATCTGGATCAGTAACCGCCACATCGACAACCGCCAACACCGAAGTCGCCGACATTGCCGTCAGTGGTGTTGTGGCTGCTTCAGCAATTACAACGACAGCCGGTACAACCGTACCTGCATCAACAGTTTACGGAACGGTGACCTTGAATTCAAATTCAACATTCACCGTCAAACCAGGTGCAAAAGCATACGCAACAGCAAGCGCACCAGCGGCAGATCCTACTTACGCAAACTTCACTGCTTTGGGATTTGAAGCCGAAACCATCAACCCTAAAAACATTGGTCGATTGAACTTCCAAGTGGGCCCTGCTGCCAACCAACTGATCTCCATCGATCTGGCGGACTTCGGTAAAAACGGCGACATCACTGGTCCCATCACCAGTGACCGAGCACCTACGAATTTGCTCACGGTCAACTCCGCCAATGATGTGATCATGAACGTGAACAAATCACTGGACCGTATTGCGGCCACGCGCGCCACCATGGGTGCGGTGATGAACCGTTTGGAGCACGTGATCGACAACTTGACCAATGTGGTGATGAACTCTGAAGCATCTCGCAGTCAAATTCAAGATGCCGATTACGCCAAAGCCTCTACCGAGTTGGCCCGTACACAAATCATGCAGCAGGCCGCTACTGCGGTGTTGGCACAAGCCAATACGTCGCAGCAGACGGTGCTCAAACTGTTGCAGGGCTAAGCCCCTCTTTAAGTTAGCGGAAACGCTGGTGCCTGAAATCCTCTGGGGTTTCAAGCGCTGGCTTTCGCATGCGCGCAGGCTTCTGCGCGCTGTCGGTAAATTGACAAAACGACGTCTTTATTGAGGCGTTAAGTATTCAATTTAACATGGCACGGCCATTGCTACTACTCATGCATTCCTATGCACATGAGGCACCAGAAAGCAATGAGCTCTTTACATACTGCGCAACAAGTTCTGTGGCTGGACCCCGTCCAGCCTCTCGACGCGCCTGAGCACGCCCAGTTAACCGACGCGGGTTTGGCAATCCGCTGCATTAACACGCTTGACGAACTTCAGTCGGCTCTCAGCCATGGTCAAACCATGGCCCTTGTCATTCGACACGACACCACTTTGGATTTGCTCAAGAGCTGTCAAACGCTCATGTTGCGTGCTGGCGTTTCTGTGCCCATGGTCTGCCGCGTAGACCGTCGCCACTTAGAGCTGGCCGTACAAGCCATGCGCCAAGGTGCCGCGCATGTGTTGGCCACAGACGATTGGTCTGCAGCTTCATGGCAAATGGCGCATCAGGCCATTCAAGCTTTGCGTTTGTCTTCTTCCGCTGCGTCCATGGTGGCACGCATGGCGCCGCCTTCTGAAGTGGTGGCAGCTGCAGCCCCGCAAAAGAGTGTGGTGTACGTAGACCCCGTTAGCCGTCACTTATTGGCCCTGGCCCAACGCGTGGCGCAAGCCAACGTCACGGCCCTCATTGAAGGCCCCACAGGTGCTGGTAAAGAAATTTTGGCGCGTGTGTTGCACGAGTCTTCTAAACGTGCACGTGGCCCCTTCGTCGGTTTGAACTGCGCAGCCTTGCCAGAGCAATTGATTGACGACATGTTGTTCGGCCACGAAAAAGGCGCGTTCACGGGCGCACAAAAAGAATTCAAAGGTTTGTTTGAACAAGCCCAAGGCGGCACTTTGTTCTTGGATGAGATTGGCGAAATGCCTTTGCACTTGCAAGCCAAGTTGCTGCGCGTGTTGCAAGAGCGTTTGCTCACACGTTTGGGTTCCGAGCGACAAGTGGCTTTGGATGTGCGTGTGATTGCCGCTACCAACAAAGACTTGCGCGTGGCCATTGCCGAGCGCCAGTTCCGTGAAGATTTGTATTTCCGCATCAGCACATTCAAACTGCGCGTGCCACCGCTGCGTGAGCGCCGTGGCGACATCTTGCCTCTGGTGGCCAGCTTGTTGTTGCGCCACGCACCCAATGCACAAGAGTTCACTTTGAGCGACGACGCACAAGCACAGCTCTTGGCATATCCATGGCCAGGCAATGTGCGTGAGCTTGAAAACGTGGTGCAGCGCGCGGTGGTGTTGTGCACCGACCAACACATTGAAGCGCATCACCTGATGTTTGACGATGCAGCCGACATGCAGTTGCACTTGGCACAAGAGTTGGTGGCAACGCCTGTTGCACCACCCGCACCGGTGGCCAGCTTCAACATGCCCACCGAGGCTTTGCGCTACCCCGATACCAGTGCCACAGAAGACAGCGCGGTCATTGCGTCCAATTTGCAAGAAGCCGTGAAGACCAGCGAGCACCAAATGATTTTGGCCGCCATTCAAACCACCGAAAGCCGCATGGAAGCAGCTGCCAAGTTGGGCATCAGCCCACGCACCTTGCGCTACAAGCTGGCCAAGCTGAAGGCTGAAAACGGCACCATGGCTTGGGCCGCTTAAGGGGAACACACATGATCGACAAAATCAATTCACAAAGCAACATTCAGTCGATGTTGCAAACCCTGCGCTCTTACCAGTCTCAAGCCGCTGGCGGCATGGATGACGATGGCAACAAAGTGGGCGGACTCAATGGTCTGAACGGCTCACAAGGCCCACAGGGCCCTTCTGGCTTTGGCGACTTGGTTCGTCAAACGGTGGACAAGGTGAATGAAAACCAAATGCAAGCCACCAAAATTGCCGCCTCGTACGAGCGGGGTGAAGGCGTGCCGCTGACAGATGTGGTGCTCAGCATGCAGAAATCGTCTTTGAGTTTTGAAGCCACCTTGCAGGTGCGCAACAAAGTGCTCAAGGCTTACGAAGACATTTTGAACATGCCGGTTTAAGGCGCATTTAAAGATACGACAGAGAGATTTCCAACATGGCCACAACAGTAGCTCCCTTTCAGCCCGGACTTGCCTCCGCTGGTTCGAGCAGCACCGCGCTTGCCACCACCGGTGGTGGCAACGCCAACGCGGGCGGTGCATTGGCAACCTTCACACCCGGGATGGACATTCATGGCAGCCAAGGCCACGGCGGTCCAAGCGCTTCTGGCCCTTTGGCCAATGTGCAGCAAATGATGCAGCAACCCGGTGTCAAAAAAGCCATGCCACTCATCTTGATGGGTTTGGCGGTGTTGCTGTTTGCCATTTTGTATGCATGGATCAACATGCCCAACTATCGCCCACTCATGGTCAACATGAGCGAGGCCGATCAGCAAACGGCCATGGAAGCTTTGAAGGCCAGCGAGTTCAAGCCCGTGATGGACCCCGCATCGGGCCAAATCACAGTGCCCTCTAACAAGTACCACGAGGCCCGTATTTTCTTGGCCTCTAAAGGCATTCCCAAAACGGGCAATCTGGGCATGGAGTCTTTGAAAGACCAATCGGCCATGACCACCAGCCAGTTCATGGAGCAAGTGCGCTACACCTCGGCCATGGAGCAAGAGTTGGCGCGCACCATCATGCAAATTGACACCATTCAACAAGCACGTGTGCACTTGGCCATGCCCAAGCAATCGGTGTTTGTGCGTGACCGCACACCACCCAAAGCCTCGGTGGTGATCACGCCTTACGCAGGCCGCTCTGTATCGCCCAATCAAGTTCAAGCATTGGTGCATTTGGTGGCTTCTAGCGTGCCGCTCATGACCCCTGAAAATGTGGCCGTGGTGGACAACCAAGGCAAGTTGATCACCGACTCCAGCACCGCTGCCGCATTGGGTTTGACTTCTGCGCAAAGCACACACAAACAAAAAATGGAAGATGTGTATCGCCAGCGCGTGATGCAAATCTTGGCCCCCATTGTGGGCGACAACAATGTTCGCTCACAAGTGAACATGGCCATGGACTTCACGCAAACCGAAGTCACCACCGAAGATTTTGACACCCGCGAAAAAGGTCCCAAGACCCGCTCGGAAGCAGTCAGCGAAGACAAAAACTCTGCCATGGAAGCCTCTGGTGTCCCGGGCACTTTGTCCAACACACCGCCTCCTGCACCTTCTGCCACGACCAATTCATCGGCCGCTACAACAGCTGGCGCAGGTGGCGGCTCGAACAGCACCACAGCGCGCAGCACGCGCAACTACGAACTTGACCGTTCAGTGCGCCATGTCAAAAACGCCACCGGTACAGTCGATCGATTGAGTGTGGCCGTGTTGATCAACGAGCGCGCACCCACTGTGACGAAAAATGAAAAGGGTGAAGTCACCGACTCCAAACCCAACCCCTACACCGAAGAAGAAATTACCCGCATGCAAGACCTGGTGCGCGGCGTGGTCGGCTTTGACGAAAAGCGAGGCGACGTGGTGACCGTGGTGCAAGCCAAGTTTGAACCCGAAGCCGTTTACGACCTGAGCATTCCTTGGTACAAAGACGAATCATTGCAAACCTACATCAAGAGTGGTTTGCTGGGTGTGGTGTTCTTGGCCTTCCTCATGATGGTGATCCGTCCTGCTGTGCTGCGCATGTTGGGCTTGCTCAAAACGCCAGCCGAGTTGGAAGCCGAAGCGGCTGCAGCGGCCCTGGCCGCCGAGAAGATTGCCTTGGGCGATGGCGAGTTGTCACCCGAAGACATGAACGCCATTCAGTTGGGCGAAGGCGAGACTTTGGAAGAAATCAAAGCCAAGCTCAAGCCGAAGAAATCAAGCATCTCGATGGAGATGTTGGACACGGCCAACACGTACGACGACAAGGTGGCTTTGGTGCGCATGATTGTGGCGGAAGACACCTCGCGGGTGGCCAGTGTGCTGAAGAAGATGATCAAAGTAGCCTAAGGAAACACCATGGCAGAAAAAGAAGTTCAACTCTCGGCTGCAGAAGCCGAAGCCGCAGAAAAGCTGCGCAACGAGATGGCCAACATCAGCGGCGCTCAGCGTGCAGCGGTGCTCATGTTGTTGCTGGGTGAGCAGCAGGCGTCGGAGATCATCAAGTTTTTGAATCCAGGTGAAGTGCAAGCCTTAGGCGGTGCCATGGTGGCGGTGTCCGATGTGTCGCAAGAAGCCGTGAACGAAATCTTGGACGACTTTGTGGCCACCATCAAAAAGCAATCGAGCTTGGGCTTGGGCACCACCGACTATGTGGAGAAGGTTTTCAAACGCGCCCTGGGCGACGACAAAGCCGCTTCTGTGCTGGGCCGCATCTTGCCTGGCCAGAGCACCAAAGGCTTGGAAATTTTGCAATGGATGGACGCCCGCTCCATTGCCGACATGATCAAAACCGAACACCCCCAGGTGACAGCCATTATTTTGTCAGTGCTCGACCACCAAGTGGCAGCCGACGTGCTCACCTTCTTGCCCGACGAAACACGGCCCGAAATCATTCAGCGTGTGGCCAGCTTGGAAACCGTTCAACCTTCGGCCATGCAAGAGCTCGAGTCGATCATGAAGTTGCAGTTCTCCACCAACACCAGCTCCAAGTCTTCCAGCTTCGGCGGCATCAAGGCGGCGGCGCAGATCATGAACTCGACGAAGACAGCTTTGGAAGCGTCCATCATGAAGGGCTTGGAGAGCATCGATGCCGATTTGATGATGCGCATTCAAGACAACATGTTCACCTTCGAAAACCTCAGCGCCGTGGACAACAAAGGCATTCAGGTGCTCATGCGTGCGGTGGACAACAACCAGTTGATGATTGCCATGAAGGGCGCCAGCGAAGAGGTCAAAGCACGTTTCTTCGACAACATGTCCGAACGTGCCCGCGGCATGTTCAAAGACGAGATGGACGCCAAAGGCCTCATGCGCTTGTCCGATGTGGAAGAAGCGCAGAAACAAATCATGCGCTCTGCACGCAAGCTGTCTGACTCGGGTGAGTTGGTCTTAGGCGGAGGCGACTTTGTATAACCCACTTCCACCTGGCAAGTTGGCCCAAGGCAATGCCAACAGGGCAATGCCCCAATGGCAACCCTTGCAGCCGCTCAAGCCAATTGAGCTGCAAAACGCGGGCTTTGTTCAAGAAAACTACTTAAGCAAAAAGGCCAACACGTTTTCACTGTGGACGGTTGAAGAACAACAAGCAGCCCACCAATTGGCCGAACAAGCCTTGGCGGATGACTCAGGTGTGACGGATGTCACCGCCAAAGACGAGGCTGAACTGTCGGCAGCATCCGCTGCGCCAGAACCTGCGCTGTCTGGCATGGACACAGAGGCCCTTGAAAAAATCAAGCAAGAGGCCTACGAGCGTGGCTTGGTGGATGGCCAGCAAATGCAGCGCGCTTCCGAGCAAGCACAAGCCGAACAAGACGAAGCCGAATCACTGACTGCATTGGCCGACAAAGCCAACCAACTCTTGGTCAACATTGAACAAGGCGTGATGGCCTTGCAAGAAAACCCTGCCGAATGGAACGAGCCCCTCAAGCGCTTGGCTTTGCATTTGGCAGAGCAACTGGCCTTGACCGAACTCAGCATTTCTTCTGCCGGCATTCAAAACCTGATTGACCGCTGCATTGAAACACTCGACGTGCAAACCGCGTCCAGCGTGGTGGTGGAGCTCAACCCGAACGACATGGCCTTGCTGCAAAACCACAAGGCGGTGCCCGGTGAACAAACGCCGACATGGCGCATGGTGGCCGACACACATTTGCTGCCAGGCAGTGTGCGCGTGCGCGCAGACGATGCCATAGTGAGTGATCTGATCGAACATCGCTTAGAAAACTTGGCGCACACCTTGTTGCAAAACCCCAAGGCATGGCAAGCCCAAACCGCTTTCCATCCCGACCGCTTGTCTGCACGCCGAGGCAAGGCCGAAACGGTGGAAGACGCTTTGCCACGAGAAGCAAGCGCTGAACCCCTGGACTTGTCTGCATTGGATTTGCCCGATTTAGATCTAACAGACGACAAGCCTGCGCCAGACAACGCGGATGAAGGTGAATCGCATGACTAACTTTGCCGCCGAAGTGGCCCGCTCGATGTCCTTGGCCCGCGCCGCAAGCCCAGAGCGCTGCGGCACCTTGGTGCGCTTGGTGGGCCTGCGCATGGAGGCGCGCGGCATCATGGCACCGGTGGGTTCCAGCTGCGAAGTGATTGGCCAAGATGGCCACAAAATTGAAGCCGAAGTGGTGGGCTTCAACGACAAAACTTTGTACCTCATGCCGCTCACAGAACCTGTGGGCATTGGTCCTGGCGCATCGGTGCGCATGGCCTACGACTTAGGCACCGCCAGCTTGGGTCCGGAACTGCTAGGCCGCGTGATCGATGGGCGCGGCGAACCCTTAGACGGCAAACCCAAGCCTGCTTGCAAAGCACGTTTGAGTTTGCTGGGCTTGCCCATCAACCCGATGGAACGTGGCCCCATCGACAGCGTGCTGGATGTGGGCGTCAAAGCCATCAACGGCTTATTGACACTGGGCCGCGGCCAACGCGTTGGCTTGGTGGCCGGCTCGGGCGTGGGCAAAAGCGTGCTCTTGGGCATGATGACCCGCTTCACCAAAGCCGATGTCGTGGTGATTGGTTTGGTAGGCGAGCGTGGCCGCGAGGTGCAGGCCTTCATTCAAGAATCTTTGGGTGAAGAAGGACTGGCCAAATCGGTGGTGGTGGCGGCACCTGCCAATGTGTCGCCGGTGCTGCGCTTGAAAGCCGCGCACATGACGCACGTGATTGCAGAATACTTTCGCGACCAAGGCCTCAACGTGTTGATGCTGGTCGACAGTCTCACACGCGTGGCCCACGCACAACGCGAAATTGGCTTGGCCATTGGCGAGCCACCCACCGCCAAAGGTTATCCCCCTTCGGTGTTTGCCTTGCTGCCCAATTTGATTGAACGCGCAGGTGTCGGCAAACATGGCCACGGTTCTATCACCGCCATTTACACCGTGCTGGCCGAAGGCGATGACGCCAACGATCCGATCGTGGACATTGCACGTGCCTCTTTGGATGGCCAAGTGATGTTGTCTCGCAAACTGGCCGATGCAGCGCACTACCCCGCCATTGACTTGAACGGTTCTATTTCTCGTGTGATGCAAAGCTTGCTATCGCCAGACGATTTGAAGCTGGCCAATAAATTCAGACGCCTCTGGTCTTTGTACCAACAAAACATGGACCTCATCCAAGTGGGCGCCTATGAAATGGGCAGCAACCCCACACTGGACGAAGCCATTCGTTTGCGTGAATCGATGGAGCAGTACTTGCGCCAAGACATGCACGAAGGCAAGGACGAAGCCAGTACCCGTGAAGACATTCGCAACATGATGGCGGTGCCTGCATGAACGACACCGTGGTTGCACGCCCCTGCTGGACTGTCTTGACCAAGAAGGCAGAAGACAAAATTGCACTCATTCAAAATGAATTGGTGCAAGCCCGCTCGCGCCTAGACAGCCTGCGCACCAGTGAGCAACGTGTGCAAAAAATGTACGACGAATACCGCGAAGGCTTGAACCGCGCCGATGCGCAAAGCCTGGGCATGCGCGAAGCCATGAACCAGCGTCAATTTATGTCGCAGCTGCTCACCCTCATGGCGCGCGTCAAAACCGACATTCAATACACCGACAATGCCATTGTGGGCATCAAGGAGCGCCTGATGGTGGCCGAACGTGAACGCATCAAGATGCAAACCTTGGCCGATCAAAATGCCCAAGCCGTGCAGCGCGAAGAAAACAAAAAAGACCAACGCCGCATGGACGCTTTGGGTGTCATGCAGTTCAACTTAAAGCCACAAACATGAACCTCACCGGCGGCATCACTTGGCATGGGTTGGCATGGCGCTCACAAGCGCGCTGGGCCCCCACGTCACTCGCCATCGAGCAGTGGTTGATGCAACACGCCCAAGCCTTCAAGCCTGAAGGCGTTGAAGGCCAACCCAGTTTGCTGCTGATTGGCGCCAGCGCCGGCTGGATGATGTCCAGCCAATGGCTGGGACAGTTTGCGCGCGTAGACACCTTCGACATCGATCCCTTGGCGGGTCTGTTGTTCAAGTGGCGCCATGGCGCCGCACTCAAAGCCCAGGGCACCACGCTGCATTGCCACACGCAAGACGCCCTGCAAAACTTGCCAGGCTTGTTGTCCACCTTTCCCAAGGCATGTGTGTTTTTTGACAACGTGTTGGGGCAAGTGCGGTTTCAGCACCCCAGCGCCGACTGGCAGTTGGTTGAGAAAAAGCTGCAGCATCTCAAAGTGCAACTCAAGGGCCGCGAGTGGGGCAGCCTGCACGACCGCATGTCGGGCCCGCTCACAGAAAAGATTCTTCAAGGCAGCCCACTGCCAGTGCGTCAGCCCGATTGGAACGACCAACATTGGTTGACACAATTGAATGCCCAAAGCCCATGGCTGGACCATTTAACGCACGGCGTTTTTCCGGCAGGTGTGTCAGTGCAAAATTTTGCGTGGAATTTTTCGCCACGCTACAGACATTGGCTTCAGGCCGCTTGGGTGCGGCCATGAAACTCATTCACA
>CALEYZ010000189.1 GCA_937928195.1 uncultured Limnohabitans sp. | reverse complement strand
CGACGCTCTTCCGATCTTCACCCATGCAAATCAAATCAGTTCGGGTCACACCCATCGCCATCAAAGATCCGCCCTTGCTCAACGCTGCAGGCGTTCATGAGCCATGGGGCTTGCGCACCATCATTGAAGTGGAAGGCGTGAACGGCTTGGTGGGCTTGGGCGAAACATATGGAGACGCACCCGTTTTGGCTTTGTTACAGAAGATGGCACCGGCTTTGGTCGGTCTGTCTGCTTACGACACAAATGCCTTGCTGCAAATTGTTCGCAAGCAAGCTGTGACACGCTCTGATAACCATGTCGAAATGGAATTAGCGCCTGGATCACTTGGCAGCAACCTCATCAGCAGCGCTTTCTCTGCATTTGAAGTTGCCTTTTTAGACTTGCAAGCGCGTACCTTAGAAATTCCGATGGTTCAACTCTTGGGTGGCGCTGTTCGAAAAAAGGTGCCGTATTCTGCTTACCTGTTTTACAAATGGGATGCGAGCATAGACCCCGAATACGCGCCAGACCCGTATGGTGAAGCAGTCAACCCGGCGCAAATTGTGGCGCAGGCTCGACAGATGATAGAGACTTACGGCTTTGAAAGCATCAAGCTGAAGGGCGGTGTTTTTGACCCCTTAGAAGAAGCAGACGCAGTTCTTGCCCTGAAGAAAGCATTTCCCAATCATCAACTGCGCATAGACCCCAACAGCAATTGGACCATGGCCACCAGTTTGGCAGTGGCAGACAAACTGGCGGGTTGTCTGGAGTATTACGAAGATCCCACCCCCACTCTAGAGGGCATGGCTGAATTGCACAAACGAACTGGCTTGCCTTTGGCCACCAACATGGTGGTGACCAATTGGGATGAGCTTAAAAGAAGCTTAGAGCTGGGATCTGTGCAAATCCTTTTGTCTGATCACCATTATTGGGGTGGTTTACGCGCCACGCAGTCACTGGCCAAGGTATGTCAAACCTTTGGCCTTGGTTTGTCGATGCATTCCAATTCACATTTGGGCATCAGCTTGATGGCCATGACGCATCTTGCCGCATCAGTTGAGCATTTGACGTATGCCTGCGACACCCATTACCCGTGGCAACAAGATGAAATTTTGGTTGAAGGCAAGATTCCAATTCAAGGTGGCTGTGTTCATTTGACCGATGCGCCAGGCCTGGGCATCCACATTGACCAAGCTCAATTGGCCCATCTGCACCAAGAGTTTTTGAAGTGTCGAATTCGCACGCGCAACGATGTGGTTCAGATGCAGCGTTATCGCCCTGACTGGACACAAGTCAAACCCCGTTTTTAAATGGAACGAAAACCCTTCAAGGAGACATGATGAACACGCAAAGAAGAAAATTTGTCAATGGCACAGGTACTTTGAGCGCATTGACGGCGCTTGGTTTGAACGGTTTGGTCGCACGCTCCGCGTTTGCACAAGCCACTTGGCCTCAAAAGACCATCAGCTATGTGGTTCCTTTCACACCGGGTGGTTCAACGGACGTGATTGGTCGCACCATTGCGGGCAAATTGGCGGAAGTCTTCAAGCAACCCGTCGTGATTGAAAACAAACCCGGCACAGGTGGTGGCATTGGTGCTACCTACGTCGCGAAGGCACCTGCTGATGGGTACACCTTGCTGGGCGGCACCATCAGTACCCATGCCATTAATGCCAGTCTGTATAAAAACTTACCCTATGACCCTGTTAAGGATTTTGAACCAGTGTCATTGGTAGCGTTTTTGCCCAATGTGTTGTTGGTGGGCGCGCAGTCGGGCATCAATAGCGTGGCTGAGCTGATTGCTGTCTTGAAGAAAGATGAAACTCGTCGTACCTTTGCTTCTTCTGGTGCAGGCACATCAACGCACTTGGCTGGGGAGCTGATGGCCGATTTGATCAATGTGCCGTTAACGCACATTGCCTACAAAGGCACCCCTCCCGCCATGATGGATGTTGCAGCCGGACAGGTCACCTTCATGTTTGACCAATTGACAGCGGCCATTCCTTTGATACAGGCTGGCAAGCTCAAACTGCTGGCCGTTACCACAGCCAAACGCCTGCCTGTCTCGCCTAATACACCCACCATGATTGAGTCAGGTGTTCCTGGTTTTGAAATGTTCTCATGGCAGGCCGTCTATGCGCCCAAAGGCACACCCAAAGCGGTGGTCGATTTACTCAGTTCCGAAATCAGCAAGTTGCTGAAATTGCCTGATGTCAAAGAGAAACTCACAGGGCTAGGCATGGAAGTTGTGGGGGGCTCGCCAGCTGAATTGGCCGCACTGATGGCCAAAGAAATACCACGTTGGGCGGCCCTGGTGAAGAAATCAGGCGCCACCACCAACTGATGCTAGCGCCGACCTAAGCACACATCTGTTCAGGACTTAGACATGAAACACTCACCGCATTTCGTTCGATTGAATCGGCTCATTCGCCCCATCAGTGTTGTGTCGATGCTCCTGTTTGGCATGGTCTCTTTGCCGTCTCATGCGCAATCCAACTGGCCAACCAAGCCAGTGACAGTGGTGGTGCCCTTTGCGCCAGGTGGCGGCACTGACATTGGGGCACGCATCGTCGCGCAAAAGCTGTCGCAATTGTGGGGACAGTCTGTGGTGATTGACAACAAAGGCGGGGCAGGCGGCAACATCGGTCTTGAAGTGGTGTCTCGTGCCAAGCCTGATGGGTACACCTTGTTGGTAGGGAATGTGGGCACGCAGTCTATCAACCCCACGCTTTACAAAAAACTCAACTACAACCCAGACACCGCCTTTGCGCCCATCAGTTTGTTTGCAGAGTTGCCATTTGTGTTGGCCGTGACCACCTCCTTGGACGTTAACAGCGTCAAAGATTTGGTGGCCATGGCCAAAGCGTCGCCAGATAAGCTGACCTATGCCAGTTCTGGCAACGGCGGGTCACCCCATTTGTCAGCAGAGACTTTCAAAATTGCCACGGGTACCAAAATCTTGCACATACCCTACAAGGGCGGTGGTGCTGCTATGACCGATTTGATTTCAGGCAATGTGCACATGCTGTTTGCCTCTGTGCTTGAAACATCCG
>CALEYZ010000188.1 GCA_937928195.1 uncultured Limnohabitans sp. | reverse complement strand
GCGGTCATGCTGAAAAGGCAAATGAGTGCTTTGCGAATCATGCTTTCTCCTAGAAAATCAAAAATGAAAGATTCACAAGCATAAACGCAAAAACAATGCCGGCTTCTACCGCTTTACCCCATGAATGTTTGGGCTTGATCAAACTGGACACACTTTTTCCCAGATTGCCGGGTGATTTAGGCCTGGCCAGCAGTTGGGGGCCGCATGTGCAAGAAGCGCTGATCCGGGGTGCGTTGCCGCAATTGATTGTGACGCAGCAGCAATGCTTTGCAGACAGTGCATTTGCGCCTGCCTTTGGTGAGGCGGTTTGTGATTTGGTCCAAAGCGGTGCAAGCGCCATCACCACCAGCTGTGGTTTTTTGGTCTTGTGGCAGAAAGAGCTGCAGGCCTTGTCCCCCGTGCCCGTCATCACCTCCAGCTTGTGCCTCTTGCCCGATTTGCTGTTGCGTGAAGAACAGGTGGCTGTGTTGAGCATTGATGCCAACAGTTTGACGCCCATGCATTGGTCTGGTGCAGGCGTCAGTGCGCAGGATCTGCATCGTGTGGTGGTGCGGGGGCTTCCGCCACAATCGCATTTTTGCCAAAGCATCTTGGGCAATCAAGCGCACTTGGATGCCCAACAAGCACAAAGCGAAGTGGTGGCTGCAGCTTTGCAATTGAAACAGTCTGCGCCGCACATTCAAACGATGGTGTTGGAGTGCACCAATTTGCCGCCGTATCAAAAAGCCATTGCCGAGGCCACCGGCTGCAAGGTGCTGAGTTTGCGTGATGTGCCCGTGCTCTTGAAGGCCGCCAATCCATGAAAAAAGCCCTTGCGTTGAAGCAAGGGCTTTCAGGTTAAGCAATAAGGCCGCTGAGATCGCAGCGGCCGTTTTCAGCTTATTCCAGTTTGGCGCGTCTGACTTGATTGACCATCATCGGGATGACCAGTGCCACACCGACCAGCGTGGCAGCGAGGCTTGGCGCGATCATCAACAGTGCGGCAAACAAGCAAGACAGTTGTTCCCAGCGTTTCATTTCAACCATCAAGAATTTGCTGAGTGCTGCAGCCATGAGCGTGATGCCCATCACACAGCCTGTGAAGGTGATGATGAAGCTCTCCCATGTGAAGCCTTTGGCCACCAACAACAAAGAGGGTGAGAACACAAAGACGAAAGGCACCAAGGCTTTGGCCAGACCCAAACGGAATGCGGTGTTGCCGGTCTTGAAGGGGTCACTGCCAGCCATGCCTGCTGCCGCATAAGCAGCCAAGGCAACGGGTGGGGTGATGTCTGCCAGCACGCCGTAATAGAACACAAAGAAGTGCGCCACCAAAGGTTCAACACCCAAGCCCACCAGGGTGGGTGCAGCCACTGTGACCATGATGATGTAAGTGGCTGTGGTGGGAACACCGCAACCCATCAAGATGCAAACCAGACCGGTCATGGTGAGCGCTGCTAACAAGGTGAGTGTGTTCAGCGACGCCCAATCGGCTGGTATCCAACCACTTAAGAAGGCTGAGATGGTTTGAGCCGCTTGGGTGATGATGTAGCTGATCTTGAAGCCTACACCGGTGAGTGTGACCACACCAATCACGATGCCCACGGTGGCTGCTGCAGCGCCCACCGCCAAGGCGTACTTGGCGCCCGTTTCAAGCGCTTCCATCAAGACATGCGGTTCAATGCGACCTCGCACACCCGCCCAGACATAAGCTGCTGCACCCACGCTCAAAGCCAAGGCGAACAAAACCAGTTTGATGGTGCTGTTGTCGTTGCCAAAGTCGGAGAATGCGATGGTCATCAAAATGCCATGCATCAATGCCAAAAGGCCCCAGTTTTTCAGCTGATTGCCGCTGATTTTGGTGGACATGCCCACAATGGCGCATGAGCTGATGCCAACGAATGCTGCCAAATAGGGGGTACGGCCAGACACCAAGATGCTGATCAGCAAGCCCAAAGGAATGAGTGTGGGCCAACGCATTTTGAGAGACTCAGCCAAGCGCGGCATTTCTTCATCCGTCAAACCGCGAAGGCCATAACGTTTGGCTTCAAAGTGCACTTGCATGAACACGCCGAAGAAGTGCATGAAAGCCGGCACCACGGAAGCCGCAATGATGGTTTGGTAGGGCACGTTCAAAAATTCGATCATCAAGAACGCTGCAGCACCCAATACGGGCGGCGTAATTTGTCCGCCTGTGGAAGAGGCAGCTTCAACCGCTGCCGCGAAGTGTTTTTTGTAGCCCACGCGAATCATGGCCGGAATGGTGAGAGAGCCCACCGTGACGGCGTTGGCCACAGACGAGCCACTCAGCATGCCAAACAAGGCAGAGCCAAACACACTGACTTTGGCGGGACCGCCAGCGTAACGTCCGGCAATGCTGGACGCAACGTCCAAAAACAGTTGACCAAGTCCAATGCGTGTGGCCATGACGCCGAACAACACAAAGTGGAAAACGTAGGTGGCCACCACACCCACCGCCACGCCGTAAATGCCTTGGCTGGTGAGGTACTGGTGGTTGATCATCATGGACCAGTTGGCGCCGGCATGTTTGAGCAAACCTGGAAAGTAGGGGCCCAACAGTGCATAGACCGTGAAGCCAATGGCAATGAGTGGCAAAGGCCAACCCATGGAGCGCCGAGTGGCCTCCAGCAAGGTGATGAACAAAATGCTGCCCATGATGACGTCCATGTTGCTGGGGTTGCCCACGCGGAACATCAGGTCATCAAAGACGTAAGGTATGTACAAGACGCTCAGGGCGCAGGCGCCCGCCAGCAACCAATCTACCAGGGGCATGCCACCAGGGTTTAGAAAGGAGCTTTTAAGGTCGCGATTGGCCGATGTGCTGCTGAATGCAAACACCAAAAAAATCATGCCCAGCACAAAGGCCAGGTGCACACCTCGGTGTGTTATTTCTTGAAGCAAGCCAAAGCCTGCGGTGTAGTAATGGAAACAAGACAGTGCGATCAGCAGCCATTTGACGATTTGCGTTGCAGGCGGCAAGGTGGGCCGAAAGCGCATTTCGGGATCGAACTGCTCTTCTAGCTCTTGCAGCTTTTGATCGTCGGGTAACAAAGTGGTAGCGGTCATGTGAATACTCTGGAAACTTCAAGTAGTAACGGGCGAGTTAACCTGAAGTTAACTCGCCCGTTGGTATTTAACAAAGCGTTAAATTATTTCAAGACACCCGCTTCGCGGTAGAACTTTTCAGCACCGGGGTGGAAAGGAATGCCAGCGCCTTGGACCGCGTTTTTCAAGGTGATCAACTTGCCTTTGGCATGGCCTGCAGCCAAGGCCTTTTGAGTGGACTCGCTGTACAAGGCTTTGGTGATTTGGTAGATGGTTTCGGTGTCAGCCTTGGCGCTGGTGACCCACTGGGCGCCGACGGACAGGGTGTTGACGCCGTCAACATCTTTGTAGGTGCCAGCAGGCACGCTGTCGTTGGCAAAGAAGGTGCTGTTGCTACGCAAGGCTTGTGCTTGTGCGCCATCGATGGGCAACAAGGCAATACCGCCGCCGCTTGAAGCCAATTCAGCAATGGCACCCGCAGGTGCACCACCCACGAAGAAGAACGCATCTAGCGCGCCGTCTTTCATTTTGTCTGCCGCTTGGTTGGGCTTGATGTACTCGGGCTTGATTTCAGACTCTTTGATGTTGTAGGCGGCCAAGATCAAACGAGCATTGACCAAGGTGCCAGAGCCTGGTTCGTCCAAGGCAACGCGCTTGCCTTTGAGTTCAGCAATGCTCTTGATGCCGGAGGATTTTTTGACCACCACGTGAATGGTTTCGGGGTAGAGGTTGGCAATGAGGCGCAGATCGGGAATGTTGGGCTTGCCTTCGTAGATGCCCGTGCCTTTTTGGGCCCAGGTGGCCACGTCAGATTGAGA
>CALEYZ010000187.1 GCA_937928195.1 uncultured Limnohabitans sp. | reverse complement strand
ATGGACCAGTCCATTGCGGCTTTCAAAAACAACCTCACCAAAATTCGCACAGGCCGTGCAAACCCTGCCATCTTAGACACCATTCAAGTGGACTATTACGGCTCCATGATGCCTTTGTCACAAGTGGCCAATGTGTCTCTGATTGACTCGCGCACCATCAGCGTTCAGCCGTGGGAAAAAAACATGGCGGCCAAAATCGAAAAGGCCATTCGTGAAAGCGAACTCGGTTTGAACCCCGCATCCATGGGCGACTTGATCCGAGTGCCGATGCCTCCCATGAGCGAAGAGCGTCGCAAGGAAATGACCAAGCTGGTTCGCACCGAAGGTGAAAACGCCAAAATTGCCGTGCGCAATTTGCGCCGTGATGCCAACGAATCTGTGAAAAAGTTGGTCAAAGACAAGTTGGCTTCTGAAGACGAACAAAAGCGCTCAGAAGCCGAAGTGCAAAAAGTCACCGACAAGCACATTGCCGAAATCGACCAATTGGTCACTGGCAAAGAACAAGAGATCATGGCCGTTTAAGGCTCTGCGCACACTGTTCATGCATCGAATCACACCAATGATCATCGGCTGATTCGATGCTCAAGCAACGCATCATCACTGCATTGGCTTTGTTGGCCGTTTTGTTGCCAGCACTCTTTGCCGACTCTCCTCAGCCCTTTCTGCTGTTGTCCATCCTCATGATCGGCGCTGGCGCTTGGGAGTGGGGCAACATGAACGGTATGTCCTCGCGCCAGTCCATTCTCTCTGGCGTCATCTGTGTTGACTTGTGCATTTTTGCCTGGTGGGCAGGTTGGACCACCCACACGGATGCTTGGGTCTGGTGGTTGGCTGGCGCCAGTTGGGTTGGCTTAACTGCTTGGATGTTGCAGCGTGGGGTCCATGGCTGGGCTCTGTGGCATCGCGATTTGCGCTGGATGTTGGGCCTCATCATGTTGTGGTTGGCGTGGCTTGCCATGGCGCAAGCTCGCACCGCCAGCATCCAATTGTTGCTGTCCATCTTTTGTGTGGTGTGGGCTGCCGATGTGTTTGCCTATTTCTGCGGCAAGGCCATGGGCGGTCGCATCATTCACCGTAAATTGGCGCCTACCGTCAGTCCTGGTAAAAGCTGGGAAGGTGCCATCGGTGGCTTGTGCGGTGTGTTTGTGGTCGCCTGGGCTTGGATGCAGTTAGAACAAACCTACCAATGGCCAGGCACCAGTTTGTTTACGCACATGATGTCGCATGGTGTTTTCTTGTGGGCCCTCAGTTTGGTTTTTCTCACCGCCATGAGTGTGGTGGGTGATTTGGTGGAATCTTTGGTCAAACGCAGTGCCGGCGTGAAAGACAGTTCCAATTTGTTGCCTGGCCATGGCGGTGTGCTTGACCGTTTGGATGCCTTGTTGCCCAGTTTGCCAATTGCCCTGATGTTGCTCAACTGGCCCAGTCTCTAGCCAGTGCTTCGTGTTATGAAAAAAAATATCACCATTCTGGGTTCGACCGGTTCGATTGGCACCAACACCTTGGATGTGTTGTCTCGTCATCTCGAACAATACCAAGTGTTTGCCCTCACAGCGTCTGTTCAGGTGGACGCAATTTTGGCGCAATGCGCCCAATACAAACCACGCTATGCGGTGATGGCGCAAGAAAGTGCAGGACGCTTGCTTGCCGATCGTGTCAAAGCGGAAGGTTTAGCGGTTGAAGTGTTGTGGGGCGCAGAGGCCCTAGATACCGTGGCCTCTCACCCAGAAGTCGATGCCGTGATGGCCGCCATCGTGGGGGCTGCTGGCTTGTCACCTTGTCTGGCTGCTGCGAATGCCGGCAAGCGATTGCTGTTGGCCAACAAAGAAGCGCTGGTTGTCGGTGGTGATGTTTTCCTCAGTGCTGTCAAAAAAGGGGGCGCTGTTTTATTGCCCATCGACAGTGAGCACTCTGCGGTGTTTCAATCATTGCCAGAAGACCCAGCCACATGGGCCGATCGCATCGAGCAAATCATCCTGACGGCTTCAGGCGGTCCCTTCCGAACCCGTGATGTTGCCAGTTTGCGCGATGTCACGCCTGAAGAGGCCTGTGCGCATCCCAACTGGGTCATGGGTCGCAAAATTTCGGTGGACTCCGCCACGATGATGAACAAAGCGCTTGAGGTGATTGAGGCACGTTATTTGTTTGGAGTTTCGCCAGACCAATTGAATGTGGTCATCCATCCACAAAGCATTATTCACTCCATGGTGAAGTACAAAGACACTTCCGTGGTGGCGCAACTGGGTACGCCCGACATGCGCGTCCCTATTGCCTACGGACTTAGCTGGCCTGAACGTATCACGTCGGGTGCCCAGGGTTTGGATTTTCACAACCTCAAACCCATGACCTTTGAAGCGATTGACGATCATGCTCACGAAGCCCGATTTCCTGGTCTGAAGCTGGCGTGGCAATCTTTAAAGGCAGCACCCGGAACTTGCGCTGTGTTGAATGCGGCCAACGAAATTGCGGTGGAGGCCTTCCTCAACAAGCAAATCAGGTTCGATCAAATTCACCATGTGAACACTGAAACCTTGGCCAAGGTCATCCCTCAGTCGCCCCAGAGCTTGTCGGCGCTGTTGGCATTGGATGCCACCACGCGTGCGCAAGCCTCCGACGTCGTTCGTCGATTCTCTGCGTCCTGACTTTTCATTTCCATCTATTGCGCTTGTGCTGACGCTGCTTGCTTTCTTGTTTGCACTGACTTTGCTCATTGCTGTGCATGAGTATGGTCACTACCGGATGGCGGTGGCCTGTGGGGTGCCTGTGTTGGTCTTTTCGATTGGCTTTGGCAAATGCATTTACCGTTGGCGCCCCCTCAAACAAAGACCGGGTCAACAGACGGAGTTCAGGGTAGCGGCCATTCCTTTGGGTGGTTTTGTCCAAATGTTGGACAGCAGGCAAGGTGAAGTGCCTCAAGAACAATTCCACCTGGCCTTTGATCAACAAAGTTTGAAGACCAGGGCCAGTATTGTGGCGGCAGGTCCTTTGGCCAATTTGATGATGGCCGTTGTGCTTTTGACCTGTTTGGCATGGTGGGGACATCCTAAAATTTTGCCTGTTCTCGGGCGCATTGAAGTGGGTGCACCAGCCGATCAGGCGGGATTGCAAACAGGTGATCGCATTTTGAAAGTGGGATCGGTGGAAGTTGCTGATGCGCAGCACCTTCGCGCCTTGATTCGAGGTGACCTTTCTGCGCAAGAAACCAACAATGATTCATCGTCAAGTGCAGGCAAAGCCCTTGTGTGGGAAATTGACCGACAGGGACAACGCTTGTCGCTGGCTGTGAACCCCGTTTTGACAGCACTGCCCGGCCAACCTGACTCAAGTGCCGTGATGCGAATTGGTGCGGTGGTGGGGGTTCCGTCTGAGACCGAATGGGTCAGCGCGGGATTTTGGGAGGGTTGGGGTGTAGGCTTTGGCCAAGTTCAGCAAATCACTTGGCTGACCGGCCGCATGATGGCTCAGATGCTGACCGGTGAGGCCTCCTCCAAGCACTTGAGTGGCCCCTTGACCATTGCAGAACAAGCGGGTCAGTCCGCACAAAGGGGGTTGCCTGCTTATGTGGGTTTTTTAGCCTTGATCAGCGTCAGTTTAGGCTTGCTGAATCTCCTGCCTTTGCCCATGTTGGACGGGGGCCACCTGATGTATTATCTTTGGGAGTCTCTAACTGGCAAACCGGTTTCCGTTGCTTGGCAGCGGGGTTTGCAGAAAGTGGGTTTGGCTTTGTTGGTGAGCGTCATGATTTTGGCGTTCTTCAATGACCTGACACGACTCTTTAATTAATTCAAACGCATGAACTTTCTCCCTTTCTCATTTCGCTTGAAGCCCTTGTGTGTCCTCATTGCAGCGACGCTGGGTGGCATGTCTGCTTGGGCCATAGAACCGTTCAAATTGAAAGACATTCGTGTTGAAGGTTTGCAGCGCATTGAGTCGGGCACTGTGTTCGCATCACTGCCTTTCCGCGTGGGTGACCTCTACAACGACGAATCGGGTGCTGCTGCCATTCGTGCGTTGTTTGCTTTGGGCCTGTTCAAAGATGTTCGACTTGACGCTCAAGGCGATGTGTTGGTGGTGATTGTCGAAGAGCGGCCTTCCATTTCTGAAGTCGAGTGGGTGGGCTTGAAAGAATTTGACAAAGATGTTTTGGTTAAAGCCTTGAAAGAAGTCGGCATTTCTGAAGGTCGACCCTTTGACAAGGCACTTGCCGACAAAGCAGAGCAAGAACTGAAACGTCAATACATCACACGAAGTTTGTATGGCGCTGAAGTGGTCACAACGGTCACGCCTGTTGAGCGCAATCGCGTCAAACTCACATTCACTGTGACCGAAGGTGGTCCATCCAAGATCAAGGAAATTCGAATCACTGGCAATCAGGCTTTCTCGGAAGACACTCTGAAAGACCAATTCAATTTGGATGTTGGAGGTTGGCTCAGTTGGTACACCAAATCCGACCGCTATTCACGCACCAAGCTCAACGCCGATCTTGAAACCTTGCGCTCTTACTATTTGGGCCGTGGCTTCTTGGAGTTTCGCATCGACTCAACACAGGTCGCCATTTCTCCAGACAAGCAAGACATCTCGATTGCCATCAATGTCACTGAGGGGGAGCGCTTTGTCGTTTCCGGTGTGAAACTTGAAGGCAATTATTTAGGCAAAGAGGACGAGTTCAAAGGCTTGGTCAAAATTGGTTTAGGCCAACCTTACAACGCAGAAACAGTGGCTGACACGACCAAGGCCTTTACCGATTATTTTGGCAAGTTCGGGTTTGCTTTTGCGCGTGTTGATGTGCGTCCCGAAATCGATCGGCTCAACAATCGCGTCAATTTTGTGTTGCAAGCCGAACCTTCACGTCGTGCATACGTACGTCGTATCAACGTGGCGGGCAACAACCGCACACGCGATGAAGTGATTCGCCGCGAGTTCCGTCAGCTGGAATCGGCTTGGTATGACGGTGACAAAATCAAATTGTCACGCGACCGTGTCGACCGTTTGGGCTTTTTCACTGAGGTCAACATTGACACGCAAGAAGTTCCAGCCACCACCGACCAAGTCGACCTGACCATCAATGTTGTCGAAAAGCCCACAGGCAGTGTTTCTCTAGGTGCAGGCTTTTCATCAACCGAAAAAGTGGCGTTGAGCTTTGGTATTCGCCAAGAAAATGCATTTGGTTCTGGCAATTATTTGGCCACAGAAATCAACACCAGCAAGTACAACCG
>CALEYZ010000186.1 GCA_937928195.1 uncultured Limnohabitans sp. | reverse complement strand
GGGCCTTCGGCGGCAAGTTGGTCGATGCCAACAACAAGGTGGTCATTGACAGCCCTGAAACAATCAAAGCTTTGGAATACGCCAAAGAGATGTATGCCACATTCATTCCTGGCACATTGTCTTGGCTCGACCCCAACAACAACAAAGCGTTCTTGGATGGTCAAATCAGCTTGACCAACAACGGAATCTCAATTTACTACGCAACCAAAACATCACCCGATGAAAAAGTCCGCGCATTGAATTCTGATGTGTTCCACGCACCCTACCCAGTAGGCCCTGTTGGCACCCCCACAGAATCACACTTGTTCTTCAACCAAATGGTCATGAAGTACACCAAGTACCCCAACGCAGCCAAAGAGTTCTTGCGCTTCATGATGGAAAAAGAGCAGTTTGATCCTTGGCAAACTGCAGCAGGCGGCTACATCGCCCCACCTCTGGACGCCTACACAAAGGGTGCGATCTGGACATCCGATCCAAAGCACACCGCCTACCGCGACCCTGTCAAAAACATGCGTCCCGCTGGTTATGCAGGCAAGCTGGGCTACGCCTCTGCGGGTGCCGGTGCTGACTTCATCGTGGTCAACATGGTGGCTGAAGCTGCTAGCGGTTCCAAAACACCGAAAGAAGCTGCAGAACGCGCACAAAAACGTGCTGAGCGTTACTACAAAGTTTGATCTTCTTTCATTACTGAAAAGACCCCATGACACCCTTGCTCGAGAGAATTCAGAACAGCCGCAATGTGCTCGGCTTCATATTCATGCTGCCGGCAACACTTTTGTTGCTGCTGTTTCTGACCTACCCTCTTGGCTTGGGTGTTTGGCTCGGTTTTACCGATACCAAAATTGGCCGTGGTGGCGAATGGATTGGTCTAGAAAATTACATATTCTTGTTGTCAGACAGCGTCACACAATTGGCGTTGTTCAACACCATGTTTTACACAACGGTGGCCAGCGTCCTGAAGTTTTTCTTGGGCTTGTGGCTTGCGTTGCTTCTGAATAAAAACATTCGTTTTAAGTCTTTTTTCCGTGCAGTTATTTTGCTGCCATACATCGTCCCCACAGCACTTTCCGCCATTGCGTTCTGGTGGATTTTTGACTCACAGTTCTCCATCATCAGTTGGATGCTCATGAAAATGGGCTGGATTGATTCCTACATTGATTTCTTGGGCACGCCCTGGAATGCGCGACTTGCCACACTCAGTGCCAACGTCTGGCGCGGTGTACCTTTTGTGGCCATTACCTTGTTGGCAGGTTTGCAAACCATTTCTCCCTCCTATTACGAAGCTTCTGCCATTGATGGCGCAACGCCTTGGCAACAGTTTTGGCACGTCACACTGCCCTTGCTGACCCCCATCATTGCGGTCACCATGACTTTCTCTGTGTTGTTCACATTCACAGACTTCCAATTGATCTATGTCATCACACGTGGGGGCCCGCTCAACGCAACCCACCTGATGGCCACACTGTCATTCCAGCGCGCGATTCCTGGCGGTGCTTTGGGTGAAGGTGCGGCCATTGCCATCGCCATGGTGCCCTTCTTACTGGCCGCCATTCTCTTCAGTTACTTTGGACTTCAACGCCGTGCATGGCAACAAGGCGGTAGCGACAAATGAGCAAAGACTCTCAAGACAACGTTGGCATGTCCTATTTGGACAGCAACACCACCAAGCTTCTCAAAACTTATTTGCCTTTGGGCCTGTTCTTGTTCGTTCTGCTCTTTCCGTTTTATTGGATGGGCATTACCACCTTCAAGCCTGACAATGAACTCCTGTCGCGTGATGGCAATCCGTTTTGGATCATTTCGCCCACCATGGCACACATTGAAAAACTGCTGTTCAAAACGGAATACCCGCAATGGATGTGGAACACCGTGGTGGTGTCTGTCACCTCTACGTTCTTCTCGTTATTTGCGTCCGTGCTAGCGGCTTACGCCATTGAACGCCTGCGATTCAAAGGCGCCAAACAAACGGGTTTGGCCATTTTCTTGGCCTACCTGGTGCCGCCCTCCATTTTGTTCATTCCATTGGCATCCGTTATTTTTCAACTGGGCCTGTTTGACACGCGATTGGCGCTCATCCTTACTTATCCTACGTTCCTGATTCCGTTTTGCACATGGTTGCTCATGGGTTACTTCCGCTCTATCCCTTTTGAATTGGAAGAGTGCGCCATGATTGACGGTGCCAATCGCTGGGAAATTCTGGTCAAAATTATTTTGCCTTTGTCTGTTCCAGGCCTTATCTCGGCAGGCATCTTTGCCTTCACACTGTCTTGGAATGAATTTATTTATGCCCTCACCTTCATTTCTTCCAGTGAAGTTAAAACAGTACCCGTTGGTGTTGTGACAGAATTGGTAGAAGGTGACGTCTATCACTGGGGTGCACTCATGGCAGGCGCACTCTTTGGTTCCTTGCCTGTGGCCTTCATCTACTCGTTCTTTGTTGAGTATTATGTTTCTGGCATGACGGGATCCGTCAAAGAGTAAACCAACAAGGCTCGGTAATTCCGGGCCTTTTTTTCAATGGAGTTAGACATGCAGTTTTCTAAAGTCATTCTCAGTCTCGGTTTGGCATTGGCTTGCCTCTCAGGCGCCGCGCAAGATCGCGTCCTGACCGTCGGCACAGGTTCTACCTTTCGCCCATTTGGCTATCTCACACCCGACAACAAGCACGTGGGTTTTGACATCGATGTCATCACAGCCATCGCAGAAGCCGGAAAATTCAAAATCAACATTGTCAGCACACCCTTCGGTGCACTTATTCCGGGTTTGAACAATGGCGACCGTGACATTGCCATTTCCGCAATGACCATCACCGCAGCCCGCGCAGAAACAGTCGACTTCTCCAACCCCTACCTGTTGGCTCACTTGGTGGTTTTAACCAACCCCAACGTGACGGAGAAGTCTTTTGCTGATTTCAAGACACGCCGCATTGGCGTTGGCTTGGGTCAAACGGCAGACACGGCCGTCTCAGAAATGTTTGGCAAAACCAATCCCAACATCAAGCGCTTTGAAAACACGCCCTTGCTCATAGAAGAATTGCTTCAAGGTGGCATCGACGCCGCAGTCGGTGATGTTGCCGTCATGGGTTTTTACATGAAAAGCAATCCAGAAAAGAAGATGCGCATTGTTCGTGATGCCAGTTTCAAGGAAAGCTACTTAGGCATTGCCGTGAAAAAAGGCAACAAAGATCTGCTTGCCAAAGTCAACGCCGGTTTGAAAGAAATCATTGCCAATGGCAAGTTCAATGCACTTCACCAAAAGTGGTTTGGAGAGCCCGCAGCAAAACTGCCAGAGACTTTGCCAAAACTCTGAACGCCATACAAGTTCTGCAATGAGCCCCCTTTTCAGGGGGTTCTTCATTTGACCTTCAAATAGACGGTATGAATTTTAATTTTGGTGTGGTCGCTGAATACCATCAGCTTTTCCTCAAAGGCACGTTGCTGGCCATCGGGATGACCCTGGTTTGCGTTGCCATCGGCATTGTGCTTGGCATATTGTTAGGCATGGGGCGGTTGGCTGAGTCCAAATATGCGCCTTGGAATCACATCTTGCGTTTTGGCGTGCAGTGGCCGGTCAGAATTTACGTGAGTTTTTTCCGCGGCACTCCTCTTTTTGTGAAAATTTTGCTATTTCACTTTGCGCTTATGCCACTGTTCATCCACCCTACAGATGGCTGGTTCGTATCAGGCGATTTGGCACGTGAACTTCGAGGAGAATACGGCGCCTTTATCTCGGGTACTGCAGCCATCGCCATGAACTTGGGCGCTTATTTGTCCGAAGTTTTCAGGGCAGGCATTCAGTCACTGGACAAAGGTCAAACAGAGGCTTCACGATCGTTGGGCATGACCTATTGGCAATCGATGTGGCACGTGATACTGCCGCAAGCCTTCACGCGCATGCTACCTGCGACCGGCAATTACACCATCTCAACGCTCAAGGACACATCATTGGTTTCTGCCATTGGCTTTGCAGAACTGGCCTATGCCGCAAGAAGCGTTGCCGCAGCCACAGGCAAATATTGGGAGCCCTACCTCACAGCAGCGCTGATGTACTGGATCATTGTGACCTTGATGGCGTGGGGCTTGTCACGTCTTGAGGTCAAACTCGGACAATCTGAAAGGTCTACCGATTTATGAACGCACGCTCAGGAACCATCAGCGTGCAAGATCTGCACAAACAGTTTGGCAGCAATTTAGTCTTGCAAGGTATTAGCTTGGACATTCAAGCTGGCGAAAAAGTCTGCATCATTGGCCCTTCAGGATCTGGCAAAAGCACGCTTTTAAGATGTTTGAATGCCTTAGAAGATGCCACCTCAGGCAGTATCAGTATCAATGGCTTCCCCATCCATCGTGATGGTCAAAACATCGATGCCATGAGGGCTACTGTAGGCATGGTGTTTCAACGCTTCAATTTATTTCCGCACAAAACCGTCTTAGACAATGTGATGTCGGGGCCCCTGGTTGTCAAAAAGCACACACACGAACAAGCCAAAGAACAGGCCATCGCCTTGTTGTCTCGCGTTGGCCTGCTAGAAAAAGCTTTGGCCTATCCGTCCAGCCTCTCTGGTGGACAGCAACAGCGCGTGGCCATTGCACGTGCACTGGCCATGCAGCCCGCCATCATGCTGTTTGATGAACCGACATCTGCACTCGACCCCGAATTGGTCGGTGAAGTGTTGGCGGTGATCAAAGACTTGGCCAGCGAAGGCATGACCATGGCCATCGTGACCCACGAAATGGATTTCGCCAAAGATGTTGCAGATCGCGTGATTTTCATGGACGAGGGAAAAATCGTAGAACAAGCCAGCCCTGCACAAATGTTCAACGCCCCCGCTCACGAACGAACCAAATCATTTTTGGCCAGGGTCTTGCATCACCGACAGTAGCGGCACCTCGGGTTTGTCTGAGTCGACAGACGCCTACCTCATTTGGAGAATGGAAGCTTCATCTCTTGGAGCAAGCATGACGCCAACTCGACTCACGCAATTTCTCTTTGCGGCATTCCTGATACTTCAAGCATTGCAGGCATCCGCACAAAGCTGGCCAACCAAGCCCATCAAACTCATCACCTCTGCTGCGCCTGGTGGTGTTGTTGACATCTACGCTAGACGCCATCAACCGCATCTGCAGAATGAATTAGGCCAGGCGGTCATGGTGGAAAACAAGCCTGGCGCATCAGGCGCCATTGCGGGTGATGCCGCCGCCAAAGCGGACGCGGATGGTCATACGCTGTTCATGGGCAGTCAAAACGAGTTGGGCCTGATTGGACAGTTAGGCGTTCCTGTTCGTTACGATCCTGCCAAGGATTTTTCTGTTGTCGGGCTCACCATTGCCGGTTACCCCATTCTCATGGTCAACTCTCAATTGGGGGTTAAAACCGTGGCCGAGTTGGTGGCCTACATCAAAACCAAAAATACCAGCCTGGATTGTGGCGGCAGCGGCACAGCCACCATTGGCCACTTTGTCTGCGCAGCATTTGCCGTACGTACAGGCTCCAAAATTCAATATGTCCCCTACAAAGCCAACGTACCAGCCATGACCGATGCGGCATCGGGTCAGGTGCAACTGGTGTCGGCCTTCTACAGTGAAGTTGCCCCCTTCATCGCCACGGGAAAATTGATTCCTTTGGGCGTGTTTGGCGCCACCCGTTTGCCACTTTTACCCAATGTTCCCACCATGGAAGAACAAGGATTGAAAGACCTAGAACTCCAAAGCTACACAGTCTATGCGGTGCCTACAGGTACACCTGTCGCTGTTCAGCGAAAGCTCAACACAGCCATTGTCAAAGCCGCCAATCACCCCGATGTCATGGACAAAGTGAAAGCTGCCGGCGGTGTTTACTTCGACATGAATTTAGAAGAAACGCAGGCTTGGCAAAAGCGCATTCAGACGCGGTGGAACAACATCGTTCAAGAGACTGGCATTAAATTGGACAAATAAGCAGGCAAGCTTTGAGTCCAGGCAGCTTAGCGAGCTGCTGATTATTTGCCAGCATCACGCGCAGGCACATTAACGGCACGTCCTAGATGCATGCCGGAGTCGAGCAAGATGGTTTCGCCGGTAACCGTTCTGGCACCATCGACCAACCAAATGATCGACTCGGCCACATCCTCCGCTGTGCAAGCGCGGGCCAATGGGGTCGTTTGTTCGTATTGCGTTTTGAGTTTCTCAAAGTTCTCCTGCCCCACACCATCCACAAACCATCGGGTGGTGATCATGCCGGGGCACACCGCATTCACGCGCACCTCGGGTGCCAAAGTACGGGCCAAATGCAAGGTCATGGAATTCATGGCGCCTTTGGATGCGATGTAGGGCACACTGGAGCCAATGCCAAGAGCACCCGCCACAGACGACACGTTGACGATGCAACCTTGAGCAGCCTTAAGGTGCGGCACACATGCGCGAACCATTTGAAACGTACCCAGCACATTGACTTCAAAAATTCGGTGAAAGATGTCAGCATCCAGTGCCTCCCAGTTGCCGCCTCCAGCAAACGTTGTGATACCAGCGTTGTTCACCAATGCGTCCAATCGCTGCCATTTGGCCAGTGTGGCCTCAACCATCGCGCGACAGGCTGCATCGTCGGACACATCACCTTGAAGTAGCAAAGTGTCTGCGCCTGCAGCTTGACAAGCAGCTTCAGACTCTTTGGCTTCTGCTTCACTTTTGGAATAGTTGATGACGATGTTGTAACCACGCTCGGCCAATCCCAAAGCCGTTGCAGCCCCAACACCCGTAGCAGAGCCTGTAACCAATGCCACTTTTCGATTCATGATGCGAGTCCTTTTGATTGCGGGAGTCTTGATTTGCGTCAAGAAAAAAATATGCCAAGTCCCTATGATTAAACATCACTTTGAAAGGTTTGTATGAAATTATTGGTCGCAACCGACGGTTCAAAAGCATCTGAAGGCGCAGTCAAATACGCTGCCAGATTGTTCATGAGTCTGAATCCAGAAAACCACATCACCCTGATCACGGTTCAGGATGACAGCACCTTGCGACTCTTTAAAAAACACACCCCAAAAGGTGCCGTGGAAGATTACCTTCGTGAAAATGCCGACAAGAATTTGGCTTGGGCAGTCAAGTACCTGAACAAAACCAAGTTGCCACACGACATGGCAATTCGCTACGGTCACCCCAGCGAGCAGATTATCAAAGAGGCAAAAGCTGGCAAATTTGACATGATCATCATGGGCACCAAAGGGCGCTCTTCATGGGCAGACACGGTCATTGGTTCGGTAGCGCAGCGTGTGATCGGCAGCTCCAAAACCCCAGTCGTGCTGGTTAAAGACTGAAAATACAGGCGTTAGCCCCAGTACTTCACTTGTTTTTTATGAATTATCCTTAGACATTCTCTAAGGATTTTTCATGAAAATTTGGCTCAAACGCACCACCGCGCTTCTCGCGACCACGCTGACCATGGGCCTCGCCCAGGCACAAGTCGACAAGCCCATCAAAATTTTGGTGGGATTCCCACCGGGTGGTTCAGCAGACATGGCTGCACGTTTGGTTGGCGAGCGCATGGCAGCAGAGCTGAAGCAACCCGTCATCATCGAAAACAAACCTGGCGCCGGTGGTCGAATTGCTGCAGAAGCCCTCAAAAATGCCAGCCCCGACGGCAGCACATTGTTGCTCACACCCGTTGTAGTCCCTGTCTTAGCGCCCTTGGTCTTCAGCAAACTACCCTACAACCCCAGCACTGACTTCGCGCCTGTGGCTCAAATTGCCACTTTTCAATTCAGCTTATCGGTGAATGCGGCTCATCCCGCCAAGTCCGTTCCCGAACTCATCAACTGGATGAAAGCGAACCCAGCTCAGGCCAACTTTGGCAGCCCTGCACCTGGCAGCTTGCCTCATTTCTTTGGTGTCATGATCAGCACAGGTGCCAATATCGACATGGTGCACGTGCCTTTCAACGGTGGAGCCCCTCTCATGAATGCAGTGGCAGGCAACCAAGTGTCAACCGGCATCGACGCTTTGGTTGATCAAATTGAAATGCACCGTGCAGGCAAAACCCGGATCTTGGCAACCTCAGGCGCCAAGCGCAGCCCCTTGCTGGCCGACGTGCCAACCTTCATCGAATCAGGTTTGAAAAATGTGGAAGGCGCAGGCTGGTTGGGACTTTACGCAACAGGCAAAACACCTGCAGCCACGGTCAATGCATTGAGTGCAGCGGCCAACAAAGCACTTAGCCAAACAGAACTTCGTGAGCGTTTCATCAAGGTAGGTTTGGAGCCCACTGGCGGCAGTGCACAAGACTTGGCAGACATCATGAAGCGCGACACAGAGCGGTGGGCTCCTGTGGTCAAAGCCTCTGGCTTCAAAGCCGATTAATGCTTGGTTTTGCGGGCCTGCTTCTTTTCTTTTTGCAGGGCCGCTTTTTTTTCAGCACGTTCGGCGTCAGCTTTCAAGCCTGATGCCAACCACTGCGCAAATTCAGCAGGCGTTTCCAGGGTCAAGCGCCCCAGTGCTGCTGAACGGAAATCGTGAATCACAATTTCTGAAGCCTTGGTGGTGTTCACGCGTCCACCACTTTGAATGGCCCCGCGATAGCGTGCTATCGCCTCTAGCAAAGTTTCGTCGGTATGCTCAGCCACGTTTTGAACTTTGTACCGTGCCTTGAGGGCTTCTGGATAGTTGGCAATCAAATAATGCAACAACTCCAAAGCCACTTCTTCATCATCAAAGGCATTCACACCAATGGCACCACTGGCCGCTAAGTTGTAGCCACTCTTTTCCACAATGATTCGCGGCCAAAGCACACCTGGCGTGTCGTACAAATAAAAATCATCGGCCAATGTGATGCGTTGTTCTAACTTGGTCACGCCAGCTTCGTCACCTGTTTTAGCGGCACGCTTGCCCTTCAAAGTGTTGATCAGCGTGGATTTTCCAACGTTAGGAATTCCACAAATCAGCACCCGCATAGGTTTGGCCATGCCACCTCGGTTGGGGGCCAACTGATGGCAGGCATCAATCAGTGCCTTGGCTGGGGACACCATGCTGGTGTCCAAACCAATGGCACGCACATTGGGCATGGCGTTGTAATGGTCCAACCAAAGTTGAGTCCGTGTTGAATCGGCTAAATCTTGTTTGCTCAATACCTTCAAGCCAGGTTTGCCTTGAATCAGCTGGGCCAACATCGGGTTGGCACTGGAGCCAGGCAAACGAGCATCCAGCATCTCAATGACCACATCGATGTCTTTGATGCGCTCCTCAATCGCCTTGCGCGTGAGGTGCATGTGACCGGGAAACCATTGAATAGCCATAAACTGAAATGCGAACCAAAAACCATATTGTCCAACACTTCCCAATCAATTGGGGTCAGATCAACATTAATTAACGCTTTCCAACCGCGCCGTGCCCAACATAATGGGTTTGACCAATATTTTGTAAGTGTCTAAATCAAAGCTTTGCTGCAGTGTCACGGG
>CALEYZ010000185.1 GCA_937928195.1 uncultured Limnohabitans sp. | reverse complement strand
GTTGAAGCACCCCAGCCGCAGCGACAAACTGCGCAGCTTCATCGACACGATGTAATCACAGCGCTGCCACTTTGCAGCGCCACAAAAAAAGCCTTCCAGCAATTGCTGCGAAGGCTTTTTTTTTCGGATGCGATTCAAAAGTTTATTCGCTGTCCTGCTTGCGTGTGGTCAACCAACCCATGCCCAACACACCGGCAATCGCGACCACATAAGTTGCGATGCGCGCTACCGTGTGGATGGTTTCACCACCATCGAACAAGGGGTCCAAAAACTTTTCGTTCACAATCATTTGTGCAGCTGTGAACGCGAGAACGGCGGCACCCAAGTGAATGATCACAGGCCATTTCTCAACCAAGCGAAGCACCAGCTGACTGCCCAAGACCACGATGGGAATGCTGATCAGCAAGCCCAAAACCACCAGGTCAAATGAACCGTTGGCAGCGCCTGCAACACCCAACACGTTGTCGACGCCCATCAAGGCATCGGCCACGATGATGGTTTTCATGGCGCCCCAAAACGTGGTGGCAGCGCCACCCTCATGTTCACCTTCGGAGGTGTCTGAAATGAGTTTGTAGGCAATCCACAAAAGACCCAAACCACCGACCAGCATCAGACCCGGAATTTTGAGCAACCACACCACGCCCACGGTCATGACCGATCGGACCGCAATGGCGCCGACTGTGCCCCAAATGATGGCTTTGCGTTGGTGTTCTGCGGGTAGGTTTCTAGCGGCAAGCGCAATCACAATGGCGTTGTCACCCGCCAAAACCAAATCAATGAGCACGATGGCCAACAAAGCAGACCACCAGGGGAGAGAAAAAAGTTCCATATCAGACTTTCATGCGATCAGTACAACGCCACATTCACCGCCATTGAGTTTGACTCAAAAGGGCGCTGTGGTGCGAGAGATCGAAGGTCTTGCTTTACCTGTTGTGTCACAACAAGCTCGACACACCGGGGACTGAAAAGTCCCGTACTGACGATGTGTCGATTTCTTGGAAGAAGAAATGAGGCTACTCCCCAACGACAGGTGTATTAGAAGGTATTTCTAAAACACCCAAACTCGCTGGGGTTATCGGCCGTCAGGGATTTCATCCCTTTTTGGAAACCAACGTGAGGATGTCATAGCTGGCCACCAATTCTTTGTCTTGGTTGGTGACTTCCACATCCCATGCCACCACGCCCTGCCCTTGGCCATTGGCGTCTTTCTTATTGCGGTCAATTTTACGTTTGCAGGTCAGGCGCACTTGGATGCTGTCACCCAAGCCCACAGGCTTCACAAAACGCAACGTGTCCAGGCCATAGTTGGCCAACACCGGACCGGGTTCGGCCACCACAAACAAACCTGCGGCATCGGACAAGACCAAGTAACCATGCGCAATGCGCTTACCAAAGGCAGATGCTTTGGCCGCTTCGTCGTCAAAGTGCATGTAGAACATGTCGCCTGTGAGCTCACCAAACGCCTTGACATCCGCTTCGCCAATGACTTTGGCTGCAGTCAGCAAAGACTCGCCAATTTGCAATTCTTCGAAGTAACGTTTGAAAGGGTGTGTCCCGGTTTCAATGACCTTGGCACCGCGCGCGTATTCACGCGTGATGGCGGTCAACATGGTTGGAGAGCCCTGTACTGCGGCGCGTTGCATCATGTGCGTCACAGCGCGAATCCCACCCAACTCTTCGCCCCCGCCAGCGCGACCTGGACCACCGTGCTTCAAGGAAGGCAAAGGTGAACCATGGCCGGTCGATTCGCCTGCCGACTCGCGATCGAGCACATGCAAGCGACCATGGTTGGCCGCCAAACGCGGCACCACTTGGGCCGCCACGGCAGTTGACCTGGTGATCAAGGAACCCACCAAGCTGCCTTTGCCGCGCTTGGCCAAAGCCATGGCTTCTTCCAAATTGTCGTACGGCATGAGCGTGCTGACAGGGCCGAAAGCTTCAATGTCATGAACACTGTCTGTGCTCATGGGTTTTTGGCACATCAGCAACGTAGGCTGGAAGAACGCGCCATTGGCCACGCCCTCTCCCACCACGCTGAAATTGGCATCGCCACCGCAAACCAACTCGGCGCTTTGGCGCAGCAAGGCTACGCGTTCGGCCACGTCCGCTTGTTGCGACTTGGAGGCCAAGGCGCCCATCTTCACGCCTTCCACAGAAGGGTCGCCCACCACCACTTTAGCCAGGCGGGCTTTGATTTTTTCAGCCACCGCGTCCAAGTGTTTGCGCGGCACGATAGCGCGGCGAATGGCCGTGCATTTTTGCCCCGCTTTCACGGTCATTTCGCGCACCACTTCTTTGACAAACAAATCGAACTCTTCGTCATCGGGTGTGACGTCATCGGCCAAGATGGCGCAATTCAAAGAGTCGGCTTCGGCGTTGAAAGGAATGCTGTTGCGAACCAGGTTGTCATTGACACGCAGCTTGGCGGCCGTGTCGGCAGAGCCTGTGAACGTGACGACGTCGGCCACATCCAAGCGGTCGAGTAAATCACCAGTGCCGCCAATCACCAATTGCAGTGCGCCCTTGGGCAAGATGCCTGACTGGTCAATCATGCGAACCAAGGCTTCGGTGAGGTAGCTGGTGGCAGTGGCAGGCTTGCCGATGCAGGGCATACCGGCCAAGAAAGTGGGGGCGAATTTTTCCAACAAACCCCACACAGGAAAATTGAAAGCATTGATGTGCACAGCCACACCACCACGAGGCACCAAGATGTGAGTTCCAGCAAAAGTGTTCTTTTTACCCAAGGACACAACGGGGCCTTCATGGATCAAATTGCCACTGGGCAATTCACTGGCGGCCATGCCGGCATAGGCAAACAAAGTGCCCGTACCGCCCTCGATGTCGACCCAAGAGTCAATGCGGGTTGCACCTGTGTGAGCAGAAATGGCATACAGCTCTTCTTTGCGCTCGCCCAAATATTTGGCCAATGCGCGCAGTGCGGCGGCGCGTTGCTGGAAGTCCATGGCCAACATGCCCTGCAAACCTGTGGTACGGCCATAGTGCAGAGCCTCTGCGAAATCAAGGTGCTCGGCGTGGGCGAAGGCCACTTCTTGGCCGTTGATGGCGCTGTGCAAGGCTTGCGCAGCTTGTTGACCAACCCAGCGGCCGGCGACAAAACTTTGGAGAACGGTGGTCATAAGTGGTGCGCCCAAAGGCGATGGATAAACAGAGAGAAAACATGCAGTAGGAAACCAGTCAGACAATTAACCAACCGCACGGACTGGAAATATTATGCATGTTTCCATGTTTTTAGGCGACACCCTGAAATACGGGTTAACCCGTATTTCCATTCTCAATCAACTGCGAATGCCATCAGCCCTGTGGCCGTATTGGAGATGGGGATGTGGTAGTTGCGATGCACTTCACGAACCCGGCCAGATGCGCTGGTTAACGCGGCACGCATGGCCAGCCACATCAAGAGTTCCACGCCCTGAGTACCCGTTTTCTCAACCAGCTCCAAGGTATTGAACTGCGTGGCCCATTCGGGATTGCTGACCAAGCTGTCCATGAACTCCAAATCAAAGGCCTTGTTGATGAAGCCAGCTCGCTCGCCGTCCAGCTGATGGCTTAAACCGCCAGAGGCAACCACCGCCACCTTGTGATCAGAGGGCCATTGCGCAATGGCTTCACCGACAGCTTTGCCCAACGCATACACCCGCTTGGCCGATGGCAAAGGAAACTGAACCGTGTTGATGCAAATGGGCACCACTTGAACAGGGCAAGGACCTTCAGGCCAGAACAACTTCAAGGGCAAGGTGCACGCATGGTCCACCAGCATTTCTTGGCAGGTGGTGACATCAAAGTCATGGGCCACCAAGTGATTGATCAAATGCCATGACAGGGCCGTATTGCCTTGGAATGGTGGCAAGGTTGGAATGCCCCAGCCTTCGTCTGCATTGTTGTACTGCGCGGCTGCGCCGACTGCGAACGTCGGCATTTTGTCCAGGAAAAAATTCAAACCATGGTCGTTGTAGAACACCACCACCACGTCAGGCTTTGCATTTTTTAGCCAATTTTGCACCGGTGGATAGCCATCGAAAAAAGGCTTCCAATATGGTTCTTGCTGAATACCTTTGTGGATAGCGCTGCCAATGGCGGGAATGTGAGATGTGGCCAAGCCACCAATGAGTTTTGCCATGCTGTTACTCCGAATGGATTTGCTGTTAGTCGTTTGCAGCTGCGCGCAATTTGGCTTGAAACGCCTCTTTGGTCATGCCCGTTTGTTGCGCACCAATGTCTTGCATGTCCAGACCAAAGATGCCGGCAAACTTGGCCAAGTAATACGCATTGCCACCTGCAGCGATGAGTCTCAAGACTTGTTTTGAACGAATGGCCTCGGCCTGTTCCGCATTCAGGGCGTAGCTGCGCATGTAGGCTTCAGGGTCTTCTACAAAGGCTTTTCTGTTGTCGGCCGAATTGAAAGAAAAGCACATTTTGTTCAGCGCATAGCCCTTTTGGGCTTGTTCTCCGTCAAAGGGGGTGGTTCCTGGGATGGCCATTGTTCAATCCTTTCTGCTGGCACAAGTTCAGACACTGATGCGGTCCTTCCGCTTCATGTTGACAAGCTTTTTGTTTGTACCAGTTCACCTTCTGACAAAAACTGATTTATGTCATGTATCACTTTGATTGCCACTTTTTAAAACCTACCAATGACCATGACACAATGCCCTGATGAAATGCTTTCTACTTTGCATGTCGGTGAGCCTCAGCTCAGCCATGGCCTTGGCGGAGGCCTCTCCAACCAGGTCTGCTGGCTTTGAGATCATGACCTCGCGACAAACAGGCAATTGCATCGCTTGCCATGCGTTGCCAGGGGTAGAGGGCTTGGTCAGCACCTTCGGGCCTTCTCTCCAAGGTGTGGCACGCAAGTGGAACCGTGCTGAACTGACGCAATGGGTGAAAGATGCCCGGCAGATGAACCCGCAAACCCTCATGCCGCCGTTTGGCGCCACGGAGGGCCTGACAAAAGCTAACCCACCCCGTGCCATCTTGTCCGATGCGCAAATTTCCGAGGTGGTGGATACTTTGCAATCATGGCAATAAACACACCCTCCCTTTGCGGGACTGTTAATTCGCAACGTCGAACCGGCATGCTGTGGGCCGCCGGCGCATGGCTGCTGACGACGCAGCAGCGGGCATCGGCTGCACCCATGACAGAACTGCCAAGCGAAGGCATTGAATTGGTATTTCCGCGGCTGGCTGATACCGGCAACGCCGTGCCACTGCAAGCCAACATCCGCGCACCCGAAGGCACTTTCTTGAAATCACTGCGTGTGATCTTGCCGGAAAACCCCAACCCTCTGGCCTTGCATTTGAAACTGCACGGTGAGCCGCAAAGCTACCTGCTCAACACGCGGCTGCGTCTTGCCGCCAGCCAATCGGTATGGGTCGTGGCGACCTTCAGCAATGGGCTCGAGCGCGCCAACAGCGCACCCACCGTGATTACGTCGACAGCTTGCTTGGACGACTCCTGATGAGCAACCCCATTCTGACCCGATTGGCCTTTGCAGGACCACTGAAAGCAGGCGCCACCATAGAGGCTCGCTGGTCTGCCGCACACCCCATGGACTCTGGTTTTCGGGTGGACGACTCAGGCCGCAAAATTCAGCGCAACATCATTCACACCGTCAAGGTGTTGCTCAACGACCAGTTGATCTTGGAAGCAGAGTTGGGCACCGCCATGACCTCCCCTGTTTACTTGGCATTTCCTGTGCAAGTTCCTGCGGGTGGTGGTCTGGTGCGCGTGCTGTGGCTCGATGACGCAGGCCAAGCCGGTGAAACCGTCCAGCGCTTGGTGGTCTGAAGCATGGTGGGGTGTCGCTTGAGCTTGCGAATGGCCTTTGCGTTTCTTGCCATGGTGCCACTCGTTCTGAATGCACAAACGCTGCCGCCCGCACAGCGCAGTGGCAATGCCTTCTTAAGCCCTGAGTTGCGGGCGATGCAAAACGATGCAACGCGTAACCCGGTTCAATTGTGGTTAGAACAAGGCCGCACCTTATGGGGCGCAGTCGACCAGCCCAACTCGTGTTTTCAATGCCATGGCGATGTTCAAAACATGAAGACAGTGGCGACGCATTTTCCAAAATGGTCTCCCTCCAAACAACAGTTGATCAATTTGGAAGATCAAATATTGGATTGTGCGCAGCGCAGTGGCAAACCCATGAAGGGTCTAGAGAATCCAGATGTTTTGGCCTTGAGTGCCCTCTTGCACGAAAGCAGCCAGGGCATGCCCTACCAGGTCACATCAACGCCAGTTGATGCATCGCAATGGCAAGACGCACTGAACCAAGGCGCCGCGCAATTCACCACGCGCATGGGGCGCATGAATTTGGCCTGCACGCATTGTCATGATTTGAGCATTGGCAAACAAATGCGCGCCGACGTGATTTCACCCGGACACCCCACTGGCTTTCCCATTTTCAAAATGAGTTGGCAAAGCATGGGCTCGATTGACCGTCGCCTGCGCGCCTGCTTCTCTGGGGTGCAAGCCGACGTGCCCGCGCCGGGCAGCCAAGCGCTGCGTCAACTGGAGTTGTTTCTCAAAATGCGCGCGCAAGGCATCGTCATCGATGGGCCGTCCTTGCGGCGCTGATCAAGGCTGGCAAGCAGCCTGATCAGGGGCACTGAACTTAGACAAATTTCAGGCCGGCATTTTTCAAAGGCAAATCGCGAATGGGTTTGCCTGTGGCCGCATAAATGGCATTCATGACAGCAGGTGCCACCACGCAAATGGTGGGCTCACCCACGCCCCCCCAGAAGTCGTAGGTAGGTACCAAGACGGTTTCCACTTTGGGCATTTGGCCCATGCGTAGCAGTCGGTACGTGTCAAAGTTCTTTTGCTGAATGCGGCCGTTTTCAACCGTGCATTCGCCGAAGAATGTGGCACTGAGGCCCATGGCCACACCGCCCTCTACTTGCGCCGCCACCTGATGTGGATTGACAAAGTGGCCGGCATTGGTGGCCAGCACCATTCGCAACACTTTGACCTCACCCTGCGGGCTGACCTTCACCTCGGCCACTGCCGCAGAATAAGCACCGTAGCCCATGAATTGCGCAATGCCGCGGAACACCCCTGGTGGCAAAGGTTTGCCCCAATCACCCTTTTCTGCAGCGGCATTGAGCACCTGCAAATGTTTGGGGTGGTTCTGCATCAAGGACTGACGGAAAGCCAAAGAATCTTTGCCGGCCGCTTTGGCCACTTCTTCAATGAAGCATTCCATGTACACACCGTTTTGATTGGTGTTGACACCACGCCACGGCCCTACGGGCACATGGGTGTTGCGAATGGCGTATTCGGTCAGCAAGTTGGGAATGGTGTAACCCAGCTGTGCGTCACCGGGCTCTTTCCAGAAGCCCTGCATCTGACGTTCGTCCTTGCCATCTTTGATGGCAGAAGGATTGACCCACGCATTGATCGACTGGCCCGAGGAGCGCAAAGTCATGCCCACCAAATTGCCCTTGTCGTCCAAACCAGCCGTCATATGGCATTGGGACAACGGACGATAGTAATCATGCGTTTGGTCTTCCTCGCGGGTCCAAATCATTTTGATCGGCGTACCAGGAAACTGCTTGGCAATGTTGACCGCTTGTGACACATAGTCTTGCTGCCCCCCTTTGCGGCCAAAGGCACCGCCCAAGTCGGTCACGTACACATCGCATTTTTCCAATGGCAAACCTGCAGTCTCTGCCAGCACGGCCAAAGAGGCCTCTGCATTTTGCGTGGGTGTCCACACCTCAGCACGGTCGGCGGTAACACGCGCTGTGCAGTTCATGGGCTCCATCGGTGCATGGGCCAAAAAGGGTGTGCTGTAAGTGGCTTCTACTTTTTTGGCCGCATTGGCCACCGCCGCGATGGCATTGCCCTCATTGCGGCCTGCATAGTTGCCAGGGGCTGTCAGGCCCTCTTTTAAATGTGCAGCAATCGATGTGCTGTTGACCTTGGCGTTAGGGCCTTCGTCCCACACAATTGGCAATTGTGCCAACGCATTTTTGGCACGCCACCAAGTGTCGGCCACCACTGCAACTGTCGTGGCATCAACTCTGACCACCGATTTAACACCGCGCAGTGTTTTCACTTTGCTGTCGTCAAAGCTGACCAACTTGCCACCAAAGACAGGACAGTCCATGACGGCTGCACACAGCATGCCGTCCAGCTTGACGTCAATGCCGTAGATTTTTTTGCCGTTGAGTTTGTCATGGGTGTCCAAACGGCGAATGGATTTGCCTGCAATTTTCCAATTGCGCGGATCTTTCAACACCATGGTCTTGGCGTCGGGCACTGGCAATTGAGCGGCAGCTGCAGCGACTTTGCCGTACGTCGTTTTGCGACCCGAAGCTGCATGCGTGATCACGCTGTTGGCCACCGTCAACTCGGACACAGCCACAGACCATTCATTGGCGGCAGCTTGCATCAACATGGTTCGAGCGACGGCACCACCGCGGCGCACATAGTCTTGGGAGGTGCGAATACCGCGACTGCCACCCGTGCTCATGTCGCCCCAAGCGCGTTTGCGCTTCAGGTTTTGTCCAGGCGTGGGTGACTCGGTGGTCACTTTGCGCCAATCACATTCCATCTCTTCCGCCACCAACTGGGCCAATCCAGTTCGAGTGCCCTGCCCCATCTCGGAGCGAACAATGCGGATGACGCAGGTGTCATCGGGTTTGACCAAGACCCAAATGCCCACTTCAGGTGCAGTGTCTGTGGCTTGTGCCAGCACCTCTGATGTGCCCAACACATTCAGGCCCAATGCAAAACCACCACTGGCCATGGCAGAAGTTCCCACCATGAAACTGCGACGCGACAAAGTGGCCGGAGAATTTGAAATTGGATTCATGGTGTTCTCCTTAAACTTTGATTTGCTGAACCAAGGCACTGACTTCGCCAGCACCCACTTTGGGCAATTTGCGAGTGCCTGCAGCCACATGAATGGCCTCGCGAATGCGCTGGTAAGTGCCGCAGCGACAGATGTTGGTCATGACCTCGTCAATGTCTTTGTCGCTCGGTTTGGGCGTGCGTTTGAGCAAAGAAGACGCCGCCATGATTTGGCCGGATTGGCAATAGCCGCATTGCGGTACATCCACTTCAGCCCAGGCTGTTTGAACGGGGTGTGAATTGTTGGCCGACAAGCCTTCAATGGTGGTGATTTTTCGGCCGGCCATGGCAGAGCCTGGAACGGAGCAAGACCGAATGGCTTGGCCATCGACGTGGACCGTACAAGCACCACACTGGGCAATGCCGCAGCCAAATTTGGTGCCTGTGAGGCCGAGGACTTCTCGAATGACCCACAACAAGGGCATCTCTGGCTCTGCGTCCACTTTTTGGACTTTGCCGTTCACATTAAGGGAATACATGCGCATCTCCTGCAATTGGATGGTGATATGACCATCCTTGCATTCTGCAGTTTTAGCTTTGACCTGCTCTCTGATGGGGCTGAGTTTTTTTCACAAAAAAAAGAGGCCGAAGCCTCTTTGCGGGTATGTACCCATTTTCATAACTCAAGACTCATGAAAGTTTCTTAAAACACCTCGGTGTCGACTTCTGAATTGGCTTGGGCGTTGTAACGACTGCCATGGACCGTCGTCTCATTGATGAGCGCCTCGAGTTTGGCCATCATCTCTGAACTCAATTGAATGTTCGCGGCACCCAGATCATCTAGCAAATGCTGCTCACTGGTGGTGCCTGGAATCGGAATGATGTGCGGCGCTTTGTGCAGCAACCAAGCCAATGCCAGTTGCGCAGGTGAGCAACCCACCTCATTTGCCAACTGCTGGTAAGGTGCGAAGAGTTTGAAATTGGCCGCGTAATTCTCTGACGTGAAACGCGGCATGGACTTGCGAATGTCTTTGGCATCCAAGGATTGGATGTCCAGCGGACCACACAAGAAACCACGCGCCACAGGGCTGAAGGCCACAAACGTGGTGCCCAACTCTTCGCAGGCTTTGAGCACAGCAATTTCGGGGTTGCGCGTCCACAGTGAATATTCGGTTTGCACCGCTGCAATGGGATGCACCGCATGGGCTTTGCGCAAGGTACTGGCCGACACTTCCGACAATCCAATGCTTTGAATTTTGCCTTGACGAATCAAATCGCTGAGTGCGCCGACGCTGTCTTCAATCGGCACTTTTTTGTCCCAGCGGTGCAAATAGTACAAATCGATGACATCGGTTTGTAAACGCTTGAGGGCCTCTTCACAGGTTTTCCGAATGGTTTCAGGGCGACCATCAATGACGCGAACCAACTTGCCGTCGCCGTTCAGATCAACACCGGTCATGCCACATTTGCTGGCCAACGTGAATTTTTGGCGGTGCGATTTGAGCACCTTGCCCACCAAGGTTTCATTGGCACCAAAGCCATACAAGGCTGCGGTGTCAAACAATGTGACACCGGCATCCAAAGCTGTGTGCAAGACCTTTTCAGCTTGCGCTTCTGAGACAGGTGCACCATAGGCGTGGCTGAGGTTCATGCAGCCCAAGCCAATTTCGCTGACTTGGAATTGACCGAGTTTTCTATTTTTCATGCGCTGACTTTGTGTGAAGATTTTGCCCATGCGGGCAAAGGTGCTGAACGGTGCAAAACATCTTGGTGCAACCAGGTTGCGCTTTTGCGTGCACGTTCGGCCACTGTTTCTAGGGGCAATTGTTGGTAGTCGTCGTTGAAGACTTCGAAACTGTAATCGCCGCGGTAACCTATGCGCTCCAGGCGCAACACCAAATCTGACAATTGGTCGCTGTGCACGCCTTCACCTGGAAACACACGGAACGTGCGAGCAGTGGCCATGCGCTCTTCAAAGGAAGGGGTTTCGTTCCACATGAAGTCAGACAGTTGCGCTAGATAAATGCGATCGGGATCTATGTCCTCAATGGCGTCCAGTGGTGTCTTGGCTGCAAAGATGTGAAAAGAGTCAATCCCAATGCCCAGGTTGGGGCAGTCGGCACGGCAGACCACATCCCAGCTGGTTGTGAACTCGTTCACGGTGCGACCCCAAGACAGGCCTTCATAGGCCACCTTGATGCCAAGTGGTATGGCCATCATGGCCAGCTTCTTCAAGTCTTTGGCAATCTGGTCCAGATCGTCCGTTGCATGGCGAGACGTTGAAGAGCACGCCAGCAACACTTTGCTGCCCGTGGCTGCGCACATTTCCAGCATCGACTTGGCAATGTCAACTTTGTAGCTGTGCAAGTGCCCCGACAAACCCTCAAAGTCACGCAGCACTTGAAAACCGGTAGGACGCAAGCCACTGTCTTGCACGGCTTTGACCGCGGCTTTGACGCCTCCGGGGTGTCCTACCAAATCTCGCGCCATCAGCATGACCTGGGAGAAGCCCACACTTTTCATGGCCTCTAATTTGGCCTCGAGTGGGCCGGCCATCGTGATGGTGTCCATGCCATAACCGTCAAGCATATTCATGGCAACTCCTTAGGCTGTTTGGTGAACCAGCTCAAAGGAGACCGAGCCCAATGCACTGCGCGTGAGGGCACCTCGGTCTTCAGGATGCAACTCTTTCGACTCGACAAATTCGACGCCATTGGACTTGAGCGTTTTGACGGCCTGTGCCACGTCTTTCACGCCAAAGCCAATGCGCTTGAGAGACTCGGGGGCATCGTCAACTTCCATCCAAGGGTCGGGTTCAATGAGCTGCCATAGGAACTTTCCGCACGGACTCTTCATCAACTTGCCTTTGGGCAAGATGCCAAAGCGCTCTTCATCGGGGATCACG